>JAVHOQ010000124.1:0-26526 GCA_036170115.1 Sulfuricurvum sp. | reverse complement strand
GTAACCATCTCCGTCATTCCCGCGAAGGCGGGAATCCAGCTCTCCAGCTCATTGCGGACTCGATCCGCAATCTAAGACCCTGAGTTACGCTCAGGGTGACAGGGAGAGCGGGGGTGACGATCTCTAGGGAATGATGAAAATGAAAACCTTTAAGAAGAGTTTCTGTACACTTTGGGATTCTAAGAGATAATGGGGTAGACAATGATAGCGTGGCTGTTAGACAAAGACAATCGTGAACTACTCTCATGGTTCGGGGCAAGTGCGCTTGCGGTGATAGGGAGCGTGTGGCAATTTTACACATGGGTTCACGAGCGCAAAACACCCCCTCCTCTGGATACTACCTCCATCCCATCATCACCGCCTAAGCCTCTTTCCCCTACGACCGAAGAGGCAATCGTCCAAGGTATTTTTGATAACCTCTCCAAACCCAATTCGGTACCCCAAATGGTCATCACCCACCATGGGGTCAATCGCCTCTCTTACATCAACCAAATTAAGATTCTATCACACGAATACTACCACCCCCATCATCGCTACCATTTGGCACTGCCGACCCATGATCTCCCCCTTGAGGGGTATTTTGCGGAGATTGGGGCAGTGTTTGGCGTGCGTGACGTGGAGCTTCCTGCCCTCCAAAAAGCCATAATTGCCTTGGTGGAGCAAAGCCAAGAGAAGATTTTTCTCCTGATCACCGATTTTGAAAACGACACCCACCTCCTTGATTTTGCGGCTTTGATGCGCAAGATTCTCGATCAAGTGGGGACGAAATTACGGGTGGTAACCATCGGAGGGGAGAAACTATCCTCGCTTAAGACCCATGCGGGGATCAACTCCTATTTTAACTATTTTCATCTTATCCCCATTACCGAGGGTGTCGCATGAAGTCTCTTGTCCGTTATTGCCTCCTCTTCCTCCTCGCCCTCCCCCTATGGGGAGTAATCCCCTATCCTCCGACCCATCCACAGGGGGAACCGTGGGGGAAAACCGTACCGGTATCTCAATCTGCCTTAGTCCATTCTGTGGCGTTCTCCCCCGATGGCAAAACCCTCGCTTCAGCTGATGGTACCACCGTACATCTGTGGGACATAGCAACCCACCGAGCCTTTACCACCCTCGCAGGAGAGAATATCGTTGCCATCGCCTTCTCCCCCGATGGCAAAGCCCTCGCTTCAACTGATGCTACCACCGTACATCTGTGGGACATAGCAACCCACCGCCCTCTCCTAACCCTCAAAGGAGAGGATGTGTATGCCATCGCCTTCTCCCCCGATGGCAAAACCCTCGCTACGGCAGGATTAATGGATAACACAATCACGCTTTGGAACCGAGCGACCCAGCAATCCTTCGCGGTGTTGAATGCAGATGGGCTTTCAGTCAGCTCCGTGGCGTTCTCTCCCGATGGCAAAACCCTCGCCTCAGGATCGTGGGAGGGGACGATCTCCCTCTTCGACGTGGCGACCCAGCGACGCGTGAGGGTGATCGAGGGGGAGAGTGGTCCGATCCATTCGGTCGCTTTTTCCCCCGATGGGAAGAGCCTTGCGGCAGGGACGCAAGAGGGTACGGTACGCGCTTGGGCAGCATCTACCTACCAACCCCTCGCGGTTTTAGCGAAGGATACGCGGGACATCCTCTCCCTCGCCTTCTCCCCTGATGGGAAAACGCTCGCAACAGGGGGGCCTGATGGGATTAGGCTTCATAGCCTAAAAGGGGGAGAATCCCAGCAACTTTATGCCAAGGGTCGCAACTGGGGATGGATCGATCATGCCCAGTTACGCTACTATCACGGTGCGCCCAAACTCTCCCTCCTCACCCCACGTTACGATAGCGCGACCCGCACCCTTATCCTCACCGTGGTCAATGAGGGGGGCGAGACGATTGAAGACTTTACCCTTACTGTGGGTGAGGATACGCAAACCATCACCACTCTTCCCCCCCATCAAAAAATCGAAAAATCGTTTATCCTCCTCAAAATGCCCAAAAATGTGACCGTGACCCTTGTGCAAGAGGGGTGTGTGTGGAAACGTCTTTCCCTCCCCGTGAGTGCTGCACCAATACGGGTTTATTACCTTATCTTAGTTTTTTTGATCGTCGTATTGGGAGGGATGATCACTTATTATCGCCGTTACAAAAATCCCATCGTCATCGATCTCTCCAGTTCCCCTGACCATCTTTTTAGCTATCGCCCCTCACAGCTGGCAATGATCCACAAAAGCTTAAAAGCCGTTCGCCGACTGGAGAGTATTTTAGAGCATACCCACCTCACCCAAGGGGTATTCGACCATGCCTTAGCGTACCCAACCCTCACCCCCGATGGGCAAGGTGCCTTTATCGCCCAACGGCTCAATGCGAAAATCATCCCCCATGAGGGGTATGTGCAATGGGAGTTGGGGGAAGATTTCCCCCTCTCACTGGAAAAACTCTCCGTGCTATGGTGTCCCCCAACCGCCCTAGAGAATCTGAACACGATCCTCAAAGAGGCGCGGGTTCTCAAAGGGGAGACCCTGTTGCTACTGGGGGATGAAGCGACCATGGAACAATTGCACGCAAAAGTGTGCCACGATACCACCAATCTCTATACCACCATTTTACCCGCACAACTGACCCAATTGCTCCTCTCTCCCCAACCAAGCGAGATTTTAGCCCATCTTATCTCCACCCAAGTCGCCCTAACCCACATCTCCCCCTATCAAGTGGGAGGGGGGATTAACCGTGATTACCTCTTTTTTGGGCGGGAAAAAATCATTAGCCAAATCCTCAATCGTGGGGTGAGTAACTATCTCATCATCGGAAGTCGACAGGTGGGGAAATCCTCGTTGCTCAAAGCGATTGAGAGACGCTACCAAAGGATGGAAGAGGTGGAATGTCACTACATCCCCGCCTCCAATGAGCATCTCATCACCGATCTCAAGTACGCCCTCCACCAAGAGGAACTTAGCGATGAAGCCTTTAGCCGCTTTATCAACAGCGGGGAGAAACGGTACCTCTTTTTGATCGATGAGGCGGATGATTTTGTCCGTTATGAGCAACAGCATGACTATGCCCATCTTAAATATATGCGCAAACTCAGCGAAAAAAACAACGCCTCCTTCATCCTCGCAGGGTTTTGGGAGATTTACCGTTACACCTATTTCGATTACGAATCCCCCATCAAAAATTTCGGTTCCCAAATCGAAGTCGAAGAGTTAGAGTGGGAGGCGTGTGTCCGTTTGGTGACCCAACCGATGCACTCGTTGGGACTGACGTACGATAACGACGAACGCATCACCCATCTCATCACAGCATTGGGACAACGGGCAAATCTCCTCCAAATCGCGTGTGAATATCTCATCACCCACCTTGCCACGGGGCAAAAAATCTTTACCCACGACGACATCACCCATGCCCTCACCGATAAACGGTTACTGGAGAGTTTCCAAGATTGGAACAGTATCACCAAAGACCCCAAAGAGCAATGGATTGATCGCATCGTGGTCTACAGTACGCTCATGGAGGAGTCATTCGATGATGGTTTCTTACAAAATCTGATCCGCACCCATACCCTTGAGATCGATGGTAACGCGTTGGATAAATCCTTAGCCCGATTACGGATTGGGTACATTATCAAAAAAGAGGGAAATCGTTACACCTATCGTGTCCCTATTTTCGTCCATCATTTACAACAAAACGACATTCACGGACGATTGCAACACGAATTAAGCAAACGGCATTGAGACCCAAAGTTATGCTCAGGGTGATGGAGGTAGAATTACCCAATTACGCTACACGAAATTTATGTATCTTTCGTTCCATCCTCTCCTGAGGTGGAACGCTTAACCAACATTACGCTTTGTCTTAGTTCCCCATTCGGAGATGGGGAACCAGTTTAGGGTGAGAAATTCCCCAACGATGAATTTTAGGGAGACAGTCGAAAAGTTTTGGAGGGGCAATGTGGCTATCGTGTGGAAAGGTTTATCTAGCTAAGCTATCATTACGGGCGTGATTTTACAATAACGTCGTAGCAACAGCAGGAGAATGGATAATGATTTCGTTAAAATATGGGATAGTGGCGGTCACCGCCTTGGTGATGCTAAGTGGGTGTACCCCGAAAATGGCGCAGGTAACCCCTCCCAAAATAGGACAGCCTCCCAAATTGCTCTCTATCCCCATGGTGGAGAATAAACCGGTATGTGATTTTATTAAGCCTTACGATGTCGATTATTATCCCCAAAATATTGCCACATACGTCAATCTTAATGCCAGTGAACAGATCAATCAGTACGCAGTTCAGCAAGAGTTCGATCAACACTTTTACAAACCATGGAGCTATTCGTTCGCCCCCATCTCGACCAAATCGGCATCATGGCCGATCACCGCCTTTAAGGGGGGATTTGGGGCTAATTTACAGCGTCTCCCCGCTGCATGGTTTACCCAAATGGAGGAGCAAAGCAATTTTGAAGCGTACTCTACGATCAATCGCTATGCCATTACGACCCGATGGATGAGTATGCGGGTTTTCCCTACCAACGATCCCTTATATTCCAATCCCTCTCGCGCAGGAGGGGGATACCCGTTTGATTTGTTGCAAAACAGCAGCGTTTCCTTTAATGAACCGGTGTTTTTGTCCCATACCTCATTGGATGGTAATTGGAGTTATGTTTTTAGTAATAACGCCTCAGGATGGGTAAAATCTTCAGGGATTGCCTTGATTGATCCCCAAACCATTAGCCTCTTTAAAAGCAAAAAAAAGCTCTTTATTACCGATGATAAAGTCCCTTTGGTCGATCGTGATCAGCAGGTGATGGCATGGTCGCGGATTGGGATGGTACTTCCTTTAGCCGGAGAAACTACTGAGGGATATACGGCATTTGCTATTGATAGCGGGGGAAATCTCAAAGAGCTAGCCGTACCCAAAACATCGGGTCATGTGGGGATTGATCTTATCAACAAAAAAACCCTTGTTCAGTTGGGGAATAATCTCATGAATACCACCTACGGATGGGGAGGGATGTTTCAAGAGCGGGATTGTTCTTCCACTATTCGTGATTTTGCGATCCCTTTTGGGATTTTTTTGCCCCGTAATTCCAAAGAGCAGGCTAAACGGGGAGAAGTTTTTTCGTTTAAAGGGCTACGGAATGAGCAAAAAATTGCGTTGATCAAAGAACGTGGGGTTCCCTTTGAAACGATTTTGTATAAAAAAGGTCATGTTCTGTTGTACATTGGAACCTACGAAGACAAAGTGATGGTGATGCACAACATTTGGGGCGTTCGTACCCGCGATAGTCGAGGGATTGCAGGACGAGCGGTGATTGGTAAAACAGTCATTAGTACATTAGAATTGGGTAAAGAGGTGGAAAATTTCGATCCCAATGGGATGTTACTGAGTACGCTGGTGAGTATGAATATTTTTACCAAATCGCGCGCTGGCGCGATAAGTTTTAGTGGAGAATTGAATTAAGCTTAATTTCGCGGGTGGAACGTCGAGCGACCAAAGCACCACTTTGGGAATCTTGACGGAAATGGATCCCATGAAGTCCTGCTAGCTCTGAGCCTTTGAAGAGGGTTTTATCCTCTAAGGTCACTTCGGGATTGGCGGCTTGAATGGCGGTACGTTGATCTGCTGTGATACTGAGTTTGGTTCCCGCTAAAATCGCAATCCCAGCATCGATAATACACCCATCCCCCAAGGGGATACCACACACACTGTTTGCCCCTAGAAGGGAATTTTTGCCCACAGAGATAGGGTTTCCATCGGTGCCACTAAGGACTCCAAGAATCGAAGCTCCTCCGCCCACATCAGAGCCATCGCCAACGACTGCTGAGCTAGAGATACGCCCCTCAACCATACTCACTCCTGTGGTACCTGCGTTGAAATTGACATAACTCGCCCCAGGCATAATCGTGGTACCTGCGTGCAATTGCGCCCCAAAACGGACTTTGGAATCATCCAAAATACGGGTATTGTTGAGGGGGATAATGTGTTGGAGATAACGGGGGAATTTATCGACAAAATCAATTTTTGGGTAGGTGTTTGAGATTTTTAATTCGATTTCATTGTCACGAAGCCATTCAAGTTCGATGGGTTGACCCTCTGACCATGCAACATTGTGCAATGACCCAAATGCTCCATTGAGATTGAGAGAACGGAGGGGGACTTTGGACGATGAGAGGGCATGGAGTTTAAGATACGTCCCCTCGACACTTACGCACGGTGCATCATTAAAGAGGATGACCAAACGAAATTCCCCCTCACGCATCCCATTTTCACTAATATACGTGTAGAGTGTTGAGATCACTTGAATGTTTTTATGAGCATCGCCATACGCTTCATCGGCATAAGGGGTGAACGCATTCAAACACCCTTTGAGAAATTTTAAGGTTACAGGGATAATCACTTCATCGGCGGTAAAATCAATCGCAAAACCTTGCTCTTGCGCGTTTTTGATAAAAATAGCAGCACTGCCGAAATTTTCGTTCCAATTGATATGGGGGTAGGTGGCTTGAAGCACTTTAGTGTGATTAAGCTGACCAAAATCGACACGACAAATCCCAAACGCCAAGGGGGTTTTATACCCATTCGACCCTTGAATATCAGCAACACACGCTTTAAAGGCACTCTCGGTTTCGATTAACTTCATTAAAAACTCGCTTATGTAAAATTGAATGGCGAATTTTAGCATAACTGTCATGGAAGTGGAGATGTTATACTGTCGGTATATTTTGGAGAATGGATTATGATGAAAAAATGGATTGAATTGCTTAAAGCCAACGACTACCTAGGGATTAAACAGTACCTCAAACACGGTGCCTCCCCCAATGAGAGCGAAGAAAACGGCGAATCGGTCATCTGTTTTGCCCTACGTCACCATTGTGATCAGGAGATTTTGGAACTGCTCATTGATCAAGGAGCGGATGTGTACGCGACCGATGAGGAGGGGGTGAGTGTTTTTGATGTTGCCATTACGTATAACAACGCTTTTATTATCACGCAATTGTTGGAAGCGGGATTTGATGTGAATCGCTCTACCCGACGTAGCGGATTTACCCCCCTGATGGGGGCGGTGTGTTATGGGCGTACGGAGGTGATCCAACAATTATTGGACAGAGGAGTGGATGTCAGCGTTCGCGATGGGCATGGATTTAGCGCACTGGATTTTGCCCGAAAAATGGGAAAGAAAAAGATTTTGGCGTTATTGAGTGAGAAGATCTCGTAGAGGGATCTTCTTGAAAATATTAGGGTGAAAATTAATTCTTCATTGCCTTAATAAACGACTCATAAATGTCTTCAAGGCGTAAATCTTGTTCCAAAATTTCGGTATTGTCTTGCACCATGTAGTGTTCCAAGATCGCGACCCGTTTGAGGAGATATTCAAACATCTCTTTGTTAATATCGGGTAATTTATTGTGACTAAAGGGGTCTTTGTCACGCCCTTTTTGGATGACGTGGGCGGGGATGCCAATGGCAGTGCTGTTGGGGGGGACGTTGCGTACTACGACCGAATTTGCCCCCACTTTGGAGTTTTCACCGATGGTAATGTTCCCCAAAATCTTGGCACCTGCACCGATGACCACCCCTCGTTGGATGGTCGGATGGCGTTTGCCTGCGGTTAAACTCACCCCCCCTAAGGTGACCCCTTGGTAGATGAGGACATCGTCTTCGATAATCGCCGTTTGACCAATCACCACCCCTGTCCCATGATCGATAAAGACCCGTCGACCGATGGTGGCTCCGGGGTGAATATCGATGTGGGTGATGATTTGATTAATCCCCATAATGATACGGGCAGAGGCTTTGAAATTATTACGGTAAAGTCGATGGGCGATACGGTACCAAAAGATCGCCCACACCCCCGGGTAGTTAAAAAAAAGCTCCAGTCGTGAGCTAATGGCGGGGTCATTTTTAGTAACATTAGAAAAATCTTCACACATTTCAGAAAAAAGTCCCACAAAAAATCCTTATCGTGTTGTTCGTAGGTATCCGTTTTGGTACAGATACATTTCGAGTTTTTGTAGTGTATCGGTTTTTTCTTCTTCCGCCATAAATTCACTGCTTGCCAATTTATTTTTAAGGTTGGTTAGAAGTTTTGAGCTGTCGTATCCAATATCCTCAAGAATGTTCAAGACATTGTCCGATTCGGTGAAATTTTCGATTTCATAGCCCGTATCGTTAATGATAATGGTACACTCACTGGGATGGGTGAAGAGATTGTGGTTCATCCCCAACGTCTCTTGGTACGCACCGACATTGAAAAACGCCAAAAAGTACTCCTCTTCATCCAAGTCAATGTCGTGAAGATACAAAGGCGTTTCGGGTTTGAATTTAATCTCCCCATCGCTATCGCAGGTAATATCCCACAAACTTGCTGCACGGATGGCAGGGACATCAAGCCGATCGAGGGGCATGATGGGGAAAGGTTGTTGCAATCCCCAATAATCAGGGATACTTTGAAAAATAGAGCTGTTAATCAAATACCGCTCTTGGAGTTTTACTTGCAACCGTTCAATCTCAGGGACTTTGTTGTCTTGGGAGAGATAGAGCGATTTTTTGATAATTTGATGCACCAAGATTTCGGCGTTTGAGCGGTCAAGGAGATCGATGTGACCCAAATTGAACAAGGTTAAAAGCGATTCTAAATGGTCCAGTGCATCGTGCATATACTCAATACACGTTCGCGGGGAAAGAAGGGCGTTAAGTTCTCGTAGCTCTTCGATGAGGGGGGGATTTTTCTCTTTGAGTTTGAGCGATTTTTCTTGATAGTCGTGGGAGAAAAGTTCCAAAACAGGGGTGATTAAGACCGAATGGGAGGCGACGATAAAACGACCCGATTCGGTATAAATATCGGGATGTTCCACCCCTTTGGCTTTCATAATCTCCCCTAGCAAAAAGATAACGCTGTTGGAAAACTCCTCAAGGGTATAGTTGCGAAGACGATTGGAGGTGTGTTGGGAATACTCTACGGCTAATCCCCCCCCAATGTTGATAGCCCCCAAATGGGTCGCCCCCATTTTTTTGAGTTCGGCGTAGATATTTCCCGATTCGCGTAAGACCCGTTTGAGGGTGGAGATGTCTTGCATCTGACTTCCTACGTGAAAATGGATCATGGTAAAGTACTGCACCATGTTCGATTCTTGGAGCATACTGATGGCTTCGATGAGTTCGGTGGAGGTAAGTCCAAATTTCGCACTTAACCCACTGCTTTTTGCCCATACCCCTGACCCTTCACTCTGAAGACGGATACGGATACCGATATTGGGGACTTTGAGATTGCACGATTGGGCAACATCAATAATCCATTCCAATTCCCCAATCCCCTCAATGGTCACCGTAATATTGTGACCCATTTGGGCGGCGATAAAGCTTAGGGTAATCATCTCCTCATCTTTGAAGCCATTGACCGTGATGGGGGAACCAAGGGGGGTTTTTGCCATAGCAAGAGCCAGTTCGGCTTTAGACCCTGCTTCAAGACCATAATGGTATTTATTACCGTGTTTGACGATGGCATCGACCGCTTCGGGAAATTGATTCACCTTGAGAGGGAAAACCGCATGAAATTTTCCTGTGTAATCGTTTTCAAAAATCGCCCGTTGAAAATTGGAATAAAGCAAATCGATTTGTTTTCCGATGAGATGGGGAAAACGGAGGATAAGCGGCCCACTGAGATTGGTTTTGCGAATTTTTCGGGCAATTTCGATCAGCGAGGGGGAGCTTTTGTAATTGATTTTTACCACCCCTTGGTCAATCATAAAATTGTTTTCACCCCAAATGTCGATACCGTAATTTTGCATGATAGGTTCCTGTCTTAAGTTAGTTGGTTAAAAGGGAGGACAAATTCACGTTGTTCGACCAAATCTTTGATCCATACCGTCCCTTTTGTGCGTTCATTTTCCCCAATGACCGCACAATAGCGCGCGCCGATACGGTCTGCTCCTTTGAGGTGGGCTTTGAGACTTTTGGGTTCGTATTCGACCACGGCTTTGCAAGAGGTGCGTAAGCGTTGGGTGGCTTGTAAAATCAGAGGAAGGGATTGCGCATCCATCGCCCCCAGATAATACCCCTCCGCAACCGCTTCAGGCATCACGATCAGTTCTAAGAGGCGTTCAATCCCCAACGCAAATCCTACCGCAGGGGTGGGTTTACCCTCTAAAAATTCTATGAGACGGTCATAGCGTCCCCCTCCTGCGATGGCACTTTGGCTTCCGATATTATCACTGACAAACTCAAACGCCGTTTTGGAATAGTAATCCAATCCCCGTACCAAATGGGTATCCACTTCGTAGGCAATGTTTTGGTGATTCAAAATCGTTTGCAAGGTCTCAAAATCGCTTTGGCACCCACTGCACAGGTGATGGATGAGTTTGGGGGCGTTGGCATAGAGATCTTGACAGCTTTCATTTTTACAATCCAATACACGAATGGGATTGGTAAGTTTTCGACGTTGACAATCCCCACAAAGGGCATCCCCACAACCCTCGATAAAGCCGATGAGTTTTTCACGATAGGCGGGCATACAGTGTTGGTCTCCCAACGAATTGATCTTCAATCGGTACCCAATCCCTAAGGCGTTGAGGATGTCAGCGACCATCATAATCATCGAGGCATCTTCATACACCGAAGCGACCCCAAAACTCTCTGCCCCAAATTGGTGAAATTGACGCAATCGCCCTTTTTGGGGACGTTCATACCGAAACATACTCCCATGATAGTAGAAGCGGTGAATCCCCCCTTTTTTGTCCAATTTGTGTTGAATGAAAGCACGCACAACCCCTGCTGTCCCCTCAGGGCGTAAACAGACATCATTGCCCCCTTTGTCGGTGAACTGATACATCTCTTTGCCGACGATGTCACTGCTTTCTCCCACGGAGCGTTTAAACAGTGCGGTCTCTTCGAGTAAAGGGGTTTCGATAGTGTGAAATCCGTACCGTTGGGCGATGGTGGTCGCAACCGATAAAAAATAGTCAAATCGTTGATAATGGGGGGAGAGAATGTCGTTCATCCCCCGTAAGCTTTGAATCATGCGTGTCCTTTGATAAGAGTTGTAAGGGTATGGGTGATGGCTTCCACGCTTTGGGAAGCATCGATAATATGGGGGGTAATCCCCAAAGCAAGAGCGGCTTGAATAAGGGCATCTTGAATGGTCAAAAGGTACTGTGTCCCCCGTGCTTCGATGGCATCGTGACTTTTTTGCCCCAATCGATGGGAAAGTTCGTGGGGGGTCAATTGCAAAATAACGACCTGATCGGGAAACATCCCCCCCGTAGCGAGGGTATTGAGTTCAATAAGGGTCTCAAGGCTGCAGATATTTTGTATCAACGCATACGCAATTCCTGAAATAAGGGAGCGGTCACTGATGATGAGTTTATCGCGATTGGGAGCCAAGACGGCGTGGGCGTGTTCGGCACGATCGGCTAAAAAGAGGAACAATTCCCCCATGGAACTGGAAAGTTCGCCCCCCAAAATCATACTGCGCAATTGGATCCCTATAGGGGTTCCACCCGGTTCTTTGGTCACGATGGCATCGGGAAATAACGCACGTAACGCGGTGATTTGGGTGCTTTTTCCCGCCGTATCAATCCCCTCTAGTGCAAGGTACATGAGCGCATCTCCCCAATGACCGACTGCACCGCTTGTGGGAGCAAATGGGCGGTTTTTCCATTGAATTTCAATAAATTTCGGACAATGGAGGAGCTAATAAACGCGTGCTTGAGGCGTGGCATGAGATACACCGTCTCGATAGTGGAATCAAGGGAGTGGTTGAGATACCCCAACTGCAATTCAAATTCAAAATCGCTCACCGCCCGTAACCCCCGAATCAAAAATCCTGCATTCAGCGAATTGGCTAAATCGACGGTAAGATTATCAAATCCGACTACCGTAACCTTGGGCAAATGGGCAATGGCCAAAGTGACCATCTCCACCCGTTGATCCAAGGGGAAAAGGGGGTGTTTATCGCGTGAATCGGCAACGGCGACAATCACTTCATCAAACAGGACAATCGCCCGTTCGATAATATCGTAGTGACCATTGGTAATGGGGTCAAAGGTTCCCGGATAGATGGCTATTTTGGGAGTCATTCACCGCTCCAACGGGGGTAGAGGGTATTATCAAGTTTCATTAAATCCATCCATTTTCCAATCATAAAATTTTCCATCGCTTCAAGGGTCGTTTGTTCCCCATAATAGGCCAACGCGGGGGGAGCGATGATCACCCCCAGTCGTGAGAGTTTGAGCATATTTTCCAACGCAATGGGGGAAAAAGGGATTTCACGTGGGGCTAAAATAAGGGTTTTGTTCTCTTTGATCATCACAGCAGCTGCTCGGGTGATGAGATTATCGGCAATACCACACGCGATTTTAGCCAACGTATTCATACTGCAAGGGGTGATAATCATCGCATCCGCTCCGTACGATCCCGAAGCGACCGATGCCCAAATTTCGTTGTTTTGGTGGAGATGACACTTTTCTTCTTTTTCCAAAACAATTTGGGCATGGTCTGAGAGGATAAGATGTTTGGTGGTATCGCTTGGGAGGGCGCGTAAAAACTTCAATCCCAAACCCGCACCGCTGGCACCACTAATAGCTACGATTATTTTCATCCCAACCCTTTTTTAAAAACGCCATTTTAGCACGATAAGGTTTCAAAAAAGAATCGGTAGAGCGAAGAAATAACGCACTCAAATAAAAAGGATTGAAGATGCAAACAATACACTATAATATCACACGATAAAAACCAAACAAACCTAGGAAACCCAAATGAACTTTGCCGACCCAAAAAACGACTTAGCATTCAAAAAGATATTTGGTGACGCTAATCACAAAAATATCCTTATCTCTTTTTTAAACTCCGTGCTAGATTTCAAAGACAATCACGCCATCATCGATGTATCACTGGCAAACCCCTATCAAATACCAAAAATCCCCGAACTCAAAGAGACAATATTAGATATAAAAGCTACGAATAAAAAGGGTGATACTTTTATCGTTGAGATGCAAAAAAAAGATTTGGGAGATTTCACCAAGAGAAGCTTATACTACACCAGTAAAGCCTACACAGCACAACTCCCAAAAGGAAATAACTATACCGTGCTTAAAAAGGTTTACTTCATCGGTATTGTGAATTTTACTATCTTTGAGAATATTAGTTTTATCTCACGCCATCTCATAATCAATCAAGAGACACATACCCAAGATCTAAATGACTTTGAATTCACTTTTATAGAACTCCCAAAATTCACCAAAGAGCTAGATGAACTGCAAACCTTACTCGATAAATGGATTTACTTCATCAAAAATGCCTCTGATTTAACCGTCATCCCCGCGCAATACGAAGAAATCACAGAACTCAAAGATGCTTTTGATATAGCTACCCAAACCACGTGGGATAAAAAAGAGCTAGAGGTGTATGAATATATGGGGCTAAAAGAGTTTGATGAAATAAATGCCCTACGAACTGCAAAGAGAAAAGGGGAAGCTATTGGCGAGGCAAGAGGCGAGGCAAGAGGCGAGGCAAGAGGGAGAGAGGAAGAAAAAATTGCAATAGCCAAAAATCTCCTTGATATTTTGGATACCAAAACCATAGCTTCAAAAACAGGACTTAGTGAAGCGATTATAGAGAGCCTAAGAAGATAAAAGCACCCATGATGTTGTCACGATAGTGTTACACTCAAGGGATACGGTATAGATGATTTAAAGAAGATGAGAAGGAAAATTAGATGATACATCGTTTTAAAACAGCAGAGAGTGGGATTGGCTTTGATTTTGATGTGGCGTTTGAACCCAATCAAAAAATCAATTGTATTATTGGTAAAAATGGTATCGGTAAAACGCAGCTTTTGGAGAATATGGCAAAGTCTTTGATATTCAAACACTCCATTTTTAGTAATCAGAATAAAGAATTAAAATTTGCTGCTCTATTTTTACAAAAAATTATCAATGAAAAGTTAAAAGATTTTGAGTTAAAACTTCCTCTGAGATTAGAAATCAATGGTATTGTTATCAAAGATGAAGTGAATCAACCATGGGGTTATACAACCTTTGAAAATTTACCATTATACGTAAATCATAATTTCATTTGTGATACACCAGTGATCTTTATCGGAGCAAAAAACAGAGGATTTACCAAAAATATTGACCCAGATAATATCAAAATATTGGGTAATGCACAAAATAGATTTGTAGAGAGCTTTACAAGAACAATGAGCTATATCAATGGAATTGGCTTAGAGCATGAGGAGATAGCTAATTGGTTTGTTTCACGACTTATTATCAACCCAAATTTTGTTGTTGCCGATCAGAATAAGTCTAATGAAGTAACGACCGTACTAAAACTAATAGAACAATTGGAACCGAGTTTAACGCTTGTAACGCGCAATACGAGTGGGGGAAATAGTTTGGCGATGCTCTATCATGAAGGGCAATTATTCATCAACGATATCCCTTTAGATAAACTCTCCACAGGATTTGTCTCGATTGTCAAAATTTTTCAAGAGATCGTCGCAGGGTATGGGGGATGGAGTAATCTGGAGGATTTAAGTCAGGTGGAGGGGATTGTCTTTATCGATGAGATCGAACCCCATTTGCATATTAGTTGGCAGACAAAGATTATCAAAATCTTGAGAGAATCTTTTCCCAATACTACTTTTTATATCTCTACCCATTCCCCTCTGGTATTAGCTGGACTTAAAGATGGGGAGGCTTATGAGCTTGTAAAAGAGGGGAATTTCGTCAAAACAAAAGCGATAAAAAATGTGGATAACTACGCTTTAAATGATATTGTTAATGAGTTTTTTGGCGTGGATTTGAATAGAGAAAAAGTCGATCATCCAAACAAAGAAAAACAAAAAAAGGCACGAGAACTTCTTTTGAATCTTACAAAATCTCTTGATGGAGAGGAGTCATGAAATATTGTTTGGTGATAGTCTCTTTCGATAGAGATATGGATAGATTAGAAGAAAAATATCAAGATTTTTTAGCGTTACGAGGATAAATTATGTCTAACCAAACCACCATAAAATGCCCAAAATGCAGTACACAAATCGATGTAAACGAAATCCTCTATCATCAACTCGAAGCGCAGATGAAAAGCAAGTTTGATGGCGAAGTGGATGAACATCGCAAAAAGTATAAAGCGGCGATGGATGAGTTCAAAGCCAAAGAAAATGCCTTCAAAGATCAGCAAGAAAAATTCGATGAACAACTTCGAGAAAGCGTATCGATTCAACTCAAAGCCGAACGCCAAAAACTAAGTGACACCCTCAAAAAACAGATTCTCGATGAACAAAGCGAATCCATGGCACTGCTCCAAAAAGAGTTAGCCGAAAAATCGGAGCAGGTCAAAGAGCTAAACCGCTCCAAAACCGAAATTGAACAGCTAAAACGTGCAATTAGTGAAGCCGAAGAGGTGGCAAAGCTCAAAGCCGAACAGATAATGACCGAACGCCTCAAAGAGGAAAAAGAAAAAATTCACAAACTGGTCGATGAGCAAAACGAACTCAAACTCAAAGAAAAAGACAAACAGCTCGAAGATCAAAAGAAACTGATCGAAGAGATGAAGCGTAAAGCTGAGCAGGGAAGTATGCAAATGCAAGGAGAGGTGCAAGAGCTTGCCATCGAAGAGTGGCTCATGGCACAGTATCTCTTTGATGCTATCGAAGAGATCAAGAAAGGTCAGCGTGGGGGAGATTGTATCCAGATAGTGCATACGCGCGAGATGCAAAACTGTGGAACGATCTATTATGAGAGTAAGCGTACCAAAGATTTTCAGCCCTCATGGATCGAAAAGTTTAAAGCCGATATGCGTGACCGTGGTGTCGACATCGGGGTATTGGTCACTAGCACGATGCCCAAAGATATGAGTCGGATGGGATTACTCGATGGGGTATGGGTGTGTACTTACGAGGAGTTCAAAGGGCTGTCGATGGTCTTGCGTGAAAACGTCATACGCATGGCAAGGGCGTTGCTTTCCGAAGAGAACAAAACGGACAAGATGACCATGCTGTACAGCTTCTTGACCAGTAATGAGTTTAAAATGCAGATCGAAGCGATCGTCGAAGGGTTTTCTCAGATGCAAGCGGATTTGGATTCTGAGCGACGGGCAATGCAACGGATTTGGAAACAACGTGAAAAACAGATCACGAAAGTTCTCGAAAATACCACGGGAATGTATGGATCGATTCGGGGGATAGCAGGAAATGCCATCGGCAGTATCAAAGCGTTGGAACTGCCCTACAGTGGCGAAGAGAATGAATGATAGGAAAAACACGTATAAAAAGGGGCTAGAAGATGCAAACGTTTAACGAAAAATTACTCCATTTTATCAATGAATCACCCACCCCATTTCATGCGGTAGATGCTATGGTTAAGGTTTTGGAGTCCCATGGGTTCGTCCCTTTGGAAGAAAAAAAAAGGTGGCAGTTGGAGGAGGGAAAACGCTATTATGTCCCACGTAATGATTCCTCCCTTATCGCCTTTACCTACCCTCCCAGCATAGAGAAAGGGTATACCCTCATAGGTGCGCATACTGATTCCCCCCTTTTACGCCTCAAACCCAATCCCCTGACTGTGAGTGCGGGAATGATCCGTTTTGGGGTCGAGGTGTATGGGGGGGTGTTACTCAATCCATGGTTTGATCGGGAGCTAAGTGTAGCGGGGCGTATCGTCTACGAAGACCATGAGGGAGTTTTAGGGGTAAAAGTGATTGATCTTAAACGCCCCATCGCCATTATCCCCTCCTTGGCGATCCATTTAGACCGCGAAGCCAACAGCAATCACTCCATCAATGCCCAAACCGACATCGTCCCCATCATGGGAGAATTTAGCGAAAATTTTACCTTTGAATCGTGGATTATGAAGGAAGCGGGAATAGTAGAGGGAAAACTCCTTGCCCATGAACTAAGCTTCTATGACACCCAAAAAGGGGGATTTTTAGGGATTAATAACGAGCTTATTGCCTCAGCACGATTGGATAATCTCCTGAGCTGCTATGTCGCATTGGAAGCACTATGCCACTCCACAACCCCGATGATGATGGTCTGTTTGGATCATGAAGAAGTGGGAAGCGATTCGCACGTGGGGGCAGGGGGAAATTTTGTCGAAACGATTTTGCGCCGTATTACGGGGGAAAACTTCCCCCAAGTGATGTCCCAATCGCTGATGGTCTCATGCGATAATGCCCATGCCCTTCACCCCAATTTTACCGCCAAACACGATGCCCAACACGCTCCATTGCTCAATGGCGGAGTGGCGATTAAAATCAACGCCAACCAACGCTACGCCACCAATGCTTTGACTATGGGACGATTTGTCCAGTGTGCTAACGCGTTGAATATCCCTACCCAAACCTTCGTCACCCGCACCGATATGGGATGCGGTTCCACCATTGGGCCTATTATGGCAAGCCGTTTGGGGATGGAAACCATCGATGTGGGGGTGTCTACGTTGGGGATGCACTCGATTCGTGAAGTGGCGGGAGTGAGAGATGCGTATGGATTATCTCAAATTTTAGCAAGGGTGGGGGAGTTTTGAGGGTGAGTGTCACGTGTATGGCACGAGTGACTCAATACTACTTTGAGCGTTCCCAATAGAGTTTTTTCCCAAATCCCAACGTATTATCGGTCATTTTGATCGTATTAAGGCGTATGCTCCATAACGTTGGATTCATAATGCGCGCGTAGGGAAATGCCTTAAAATAGCACTCTTTTCCCCGCTCATCTTGGATCATCTCCCCCTGAAATTGTATCCCTTGAATTTTCCCTACGATAGAGGTCTCTACTGACACGGTTCCTGCGACATTGGGGGAGTGAATGAGAGCGTGACCATGCTGGGTTTTGGGGTCACTGGCAACGATAAAGGTGATTGTATCAGGATCGTAAGCGTAAAAGAGTGAGCAACACTGGAGCGTTTCGTGGTACGTAGCAAGGGATAAAAGGTGATGTTGCGTCAGAAAATCGGTGATTTTAGGATTCATGAAAAAGTCTTAAAAGGGGATGGATTCCCGCCGTCGCGGGAATGTAGAGGAAACGGAGAATTAAATTTCGTCTGCAAGTTCGACGTTGTAGAGAATATCATCGGTTGGGTGACGGTACATCGGCATTCCAAGACGTTTTTCATCCAAGATATGACCGATAAATCCGATTGAACGCCCCACAACGAAGAACGCATTAAGCGCACCCGCGTCGATAAAGCCATCAATCTCTTCTTCACTGTACCCAAGCGCGCGCCACATATCGACCATCAAGATACCAATGGTACCATCAACGTTCAAGATAAGGTTGTCTTTTTTAGAGGTTGTCAATTTTTCAACTTCCAGCGCAAAGTCAAGCAATGGAGTGCTTGGGAAAAATTCCGCTGCGTATTTTTTGAGTCCTGATACTCGAAGGTCAGGATTACGGACGGATTTGATACGGTGACCGATACCTGAGATGGTTTTACCCTCTTTTTTCATGTAATCGATGAATTGAGCGGGGGTCATTCCATGGTCATTGGCGTATTTAAAATAGCGTGCTGCATCATCAATGGCTCCACCAAAACGGGGTCCAATGGTCAACAATCCTGTGACCAGTGAGCTAATAACATCTTTTCCTGCACGGGCAGTCACTTTGGCATTGTGCGCACCCGAAACGGCTGGCCCATGATCCGCTACGGTTTTGATAACCGTTTCAAGATAATCGGTTGCCCATTTTGGGTACCGTTTTTTGAACCAAAGAAGGGAGATAACATCCCCGATTCCAAAGCCCGTTTCCGGTGTTGCTACGGAGCTAATGGGGTAACCTGCGTAGGTTGCTTCATCGCCACGGTCATCAGAGATGGTACAGATAAACTCTTTTTTACGACGTACTTTGGGTACGGTGCGAAGGGCAGGTTCTTGAATATCAACCACAATCCCCTCAGCTTTGAGTTTGGTATAAACCTCTGCGATGGTGTGAGGAAGATCATTGAAACTTGCAGGGACATAAATACCCGCTGCTGCCATTGCCGCATTTTTTGCCGCTGCGGTTTCTGAATCAGCATTAGCCGAAGCACCTGCGTGACCAAATTGTACCCCAGAGCTAAAATGTTTGGCAATCGTCCCGATACACCATGCAATGATCGGTTTTTTGATCTGACCGTTTTTGACCGCTTCGATCACTTTGTACTCTTCGGTACCGCCCACTTCCCCCAAAAGAACCATGTATTTTACTTCAGGGTTGCTCTCCATACGAAGAAGGTTATCGATAAATACCGATCCGACAAAACGGTCTCCACCGATTGCCACACCCTCAGCAATACCATCGGCATTAATCGCGATGATGTTGGAAAGTTCATTGAACAATCCCCCTGAACGGGTGACCAATCCACAAGAACCTGCACGGTGAAGTTTAGAGTTAACGATGTTTTCGATGGTTCCACCGACGTTGGCAATTTTAAATGCCCCCGGTGCAATTCCCCCAACGGTAGCAGGTCCAATGACCACAACACCCGCATCACGTGCTGCTTGGTTCATTTTACGCGCCAAACGCTCAGGGATCCCCTCTGCGGTGACCATAACGGTTTTGAATTGCCCTTTAAGGGTAATGGCTTCCATCGTTACATCGTATGCCGTACGGAAAGAGGCAAAGTTTAACAACACATCCGCTTTGGGAAATGCTGCTGCGGCTTCAGTCGTGTTACGGAAAATAGGCACCATGATCTCATCAGGACCATAGAAGAATTTTTCAAATTTGTTACCCGATGTTGGGGCAACGATTGCCGCAACGGAAGGTTTAGCACGATTGACAACATAATCGTAATCCAACATACGCTGAATTGCGCTTGCGTTGTTGTTCCAAAAAATCGCTTGTGTATCTTTAGTAAATAAAGCACCCATACTTACTCCTTATTTCTCTAGTGCCATACGAACAATGTCGGTGACATGCGTTTCTGGCCCATAAACTTCGATATAAAGACCTAAACGGTCTGCTGCCTCTTTGATGTCTTTAAGCCCTTTTTCGTAGTTTGGTCCACCACGACGAACGTAAATACGCGCACCTACTGCTTTCATTTTTTCGGCATAGGTCTCAAACGATTGGATAATACCCGTAAAGGTTTTCGCTACATCGGTAAAGTTAGCAATCGCCCCGCCGATGATAAGAATTTTATCGCGTCCTTTGGGATCTTTGTGACGGGTCATCAAATCCAATACCGTATCGGCGTAAAATTTAGTTTCACCCGTCGTTGGCCCTCCTGAATACTCACCGTAGTTGGCAAGATCAGAGACATTACCGGCTAAATCCGCGATGGTATCGGCATACACAACCGATGCTCCCCCACCTGCAACCATCGTCCAAATGCGTCCCATGGGGTTAAGCACGGTCAATTTTAAGGATGCACCCGATTTGGAGTCCGCTTCAGCGATTGCTTTTTCTTCGGGTGATTGATCTTCCATCCCAAATGCGGTAGGGAACTCTGCACCACACCACGCATCACCCATCATGAAGCCTGCTGTGTCATCCAAACGCGCGACCAAATCAAGGATGTGCATATCGTTACCGATCATAACGATAGGATTGATTTCAAGGTATGCGAAGTTTAAATCACGGTAAAATTTATAGAATTGCTCAGCAAAAGCGATAAAACGCTCTTTGTTCTCTGCAGGAATCCCCTCAGGAACATTAGCGCGGATAAGATGCTCAATTTCATTGTCTTTCATGGTGATAGAGATGGTCACTTCATTGACTTTTTCTTCCCATCCCTCTTCAACTTCCATTCCCCCCTCAGCAGAGAGATACAAGACATCATCTTCACCCACGGTAGTCGCTGAAATATAATACTCTTGCTCTTGAGCGTGAGGTGTAAATGGCTCAATGATAAAGTGAGTTAAAACCCCTTTTTGTCCTGAAAGAAGGGTTGTCTCATGGGCAATTTTCTCATCAATCCATTGGGCAGCTTCTTCGAGGGTCACATCACCTGGCTTGGTTGTGCGAAACAAAACTAAGTCATTTTTACCCCGTTTACCAAAAAGCATATCCGGTTTTGCCACCAATGCCTCTTGCTTCAACCACTCAAAACCATGCTCTTGTGCTTTTGCACGAAGTTCATCACCATTAGTTACCAATACTGATTTAAAACCGTAGCGGAAACCGCTGAAGTATTTTTCCCAATGCTTTGAGAAAATTGCTTTACCATCGTATTCACGAATCGCTCTTTGAGCCATTGCAACTCCTTCGAAAAATCTTTATAAAAAATATTATAACCAATATTAGGTGATAGCGGTGCTTCGTGGGTTTTGTTTTGGGGTAATTATCCGATTAATTGTTTATTTTGGTAACATAGGCGGTGTAAATGGGAACCTTAATGTAACTTATAGTAACTTTTTCCCCTTGAGGGGTTGCTTTTTCGGACAAAAGTATCTTGCTACATTGCCCAATACCATAAAAACGGAGTCGTAACGCCATTTTGTCATCCTCTGCGTGGAGACAGGTGATGTTGTCTTCTTTGAGGGCATACGCTAATTCTTTGGCGACGTGCATCGAATACGAAAAGTGTTCTTTGGGGTGTTTCATCCATGGATACCACCATTGATTAAAAAAAACTGCCAAGGTGTTGAGGATCAAAAGGGAGAGTGCGCTGTAAAAAAGCAATCGATACCGCCACCGAAATTGGGGCAATCGAACCCGATAGGTATGAAAAAACGTTTGGGCAGCAAGGGGAAGGGCGATCATGAGATAGGGGGCAAAATCTTGCACCGTGACCTTTTGACGAAACGAGAGTAAAATGGAGATGACAAACATCGCCGAAGCAATAAACCATACCAAATCCCGTTCGTTGAAACTGTAGCGACGGTACAACACATAAAAGAGGTAGATAAAGACAAACGGGGAAAAAATTGCCGAATAAATTCCCAAAACATCAAGAAAATGACCTTTGGGAACTCCCCCAAAATGAACCTCAAACATCCCCAAAGCAATGCCAAAAAAGAGAGAAGTGATCCCCCCTATGACCCATTTTCGGTGAAACAGGGCATACACCGCAACGATGGCATAAAAATAAATCACCGTGGCATCCAGTAGCAAAAAGAGGGGTAGCAGCCAAATGCTTTTATCGTGAAAGCGTAAATATGCATAAATAAACGCAAAGAGAAACAAAATTTTAAACCCCGCGATATTGACCAATAACGCTGAACTGGTGATACCAGGTAAAAGGAGGTAGATAAAGACAATCCATATTTTATCCGCAGGACGAGAGACGTAATACGCGGTTATTTTATAGAGTAAAAAGGTTGCCAAAAGATG
Source organism: Sulfuricurvum sp. (assembly GCA_036170115.1). Classification (GTDB taxonomy): domain Bacteria; phylum Campylobacterota; class Campylobacteria; order Campylobacterales; family Sulfurimonadaceae; genus Sulfuricurvum. Next base: position 4,306 of record JAVHOQ010000124.1, on the reverse strand, counting down.
AATCACGATCATCGGAATGCGCAGGGCATAATCGTTCATCCCAAAAGTGTGGAGAAAAAATTCAATGGTGTTTTTGACCAAAGAGGGGTGACCGTACAAAAGGGTTGCTTCGTAAAAACTAATCGAAAGACCGTGAATTTCTGCCACTAAAATGAGAAAATTAATCCCCAAAAAGAGGGCAAAAAGTGTATTCTCTCTCATAGCTTGAGGAAATTATCCAGTATCTCATGACCAAATTCACTCATAATCGATTCAGGGTGAAACTGGACACCGTAAATGGGTTTATCTTTGATCTCCAATGCCATAATCTCATGGTCATCTTCACTGTACGCCGTTGGGCATATCGCTTCGGGGAGATTGTCTTGCTCCACAATGAGGGAGTGGTAACGTGTGGCAATAAACATCTCCGGCAATTTATGGAAAATAGGGGTATCACCCTTGCGAATCATCCGAGAGGTTTTGCCGTGCATCATTTTTTTGGCACGTACTACTTTACCGCCAAACACTTGCGCGATGCTTTGATGCCCCAAACAGATCCCTAAAATGGGAATTTTGTCCGAAAAATAGCGGATGGCTTCCAGGGTCACACCCGCATCATCGGGGGTTGCAGGGCCAGGAGAGATGATAAGTTTTTTCGGATGCAATGCCTCAATCTCCTCCACACTCATCTCATCATTGCGGATAATTTTTAAATCCGCCCCCAATTCCAAACAATACTGGACAATGTTATAGGTAAAACTATCATAATTATCAATCATCACGATCATAAAAAGCTCCGTATATTTTAAAACGATGGGGGGATTATAACGAAAAAAATAATGCCACGAAGTTTAAGGTAAAATGTTTTAGAAGAGGGCTAGTTTATACCCCACCCCTCGAACGGTCTCAATGAGTTCTTCGGCATGGAGTTTTTTACGCAAATTTTTGATGTGGGCATCGACGATATTACTGCTGCTCAGCTGATCAAAATCGCGACTGAGATGTTCGGAAATTTGGTAGCGGGTGAGGACGGTGTTGGGATTACGTACCAACAATTCCAGCAACTCAAACTCTTTGAGGGAAAGTTTGATCGGTTCATCCTTGACCCACACTTGGCGTGAGGCACTGTCTACACGTAACATTCCCAATGTAATAAGCGTCTGCTTTTGACCACTCTCTCGGCGTAACAAGGCGCGGATACGGGCAAGGAGTTCGATATTGGAGAAAGGTTTTTCCAAATAATCATCCGCCCCTTTATCAAGTGCTTCGACTTTTTCTTCTACCGCATTTTTGGAGGAAAAAAACAAAATAGGGGTCGTGAGGTGTTCACGACGCAGTTGGAGGAGCAAATCAATCCCATTCCCATCAGGAAGCATCCAATCCAATACAATCAAATCGTATTTTTTGATCTCAATGGCGTGACGTGCCTCCTGACAATTTTTTGCAACATCGACGTGATAGCCTGAAGCTTTGAGAAGAATTTGCAGAGCATACACCAGCTCTTCATTGTCATCAATAACCAATAGGTGCATACGATTTTTCTCCTTGGTGCATTGTAAAAACGTAGTGTACCGTACTTGAGCAATTCCTATCAAATAGAGGGAACAAGAAAAGAAAATAAAGTTATCTAAATGATAGTTATTGTAATAACTATTTAAGCTCTGCTGCATTACAATCCCACAAATTTTTTACAAAGGATCGCTATGAGTTTTGAATCGGATAAATCCATAGGTTTTCTCATCGCTAAAGCACGCAATGTTCTCAAAAATGAGTTTGAAAAGGAGCTCAAACCCTACGGACTTTCGTATGCTCATCGGGTTATTTTGATCCGATTGTCTGAAAAAGAGGGTCTTACCCAAAAAGAGCTGGCGCAAGATACCTATTTTGAACAATCCAATCTCACCTTGATGTTAGACAAGTTGGAGTTAAAAGGGTTGGTCAAACGTTCTGCCAAAGAAAATGATCGTCGAGCGTACATTATTACGATTACCCCTGAGGGGAAAAAACTTCGCCATTCATTGGTGAAGATGGGGGATGATGTGATGGAAAAAGCGTTAATGGGGTTATCCAAAGAGCAAAAAAAAGCGTTTTCGGAGATGCTTCAATTGGTGTATGCCAATTTAAAACATTCGTAATGTTACGATAAAAAAAGGAAAGTCAAATGATCTCAATGGTTTCTAAAATGATAGTGAGTATAGCAGTGGTGGGGACACTCTCCTTATGTTTTGCCGATGCGTATCAAGAGGGAAAAACTGCTTTACACAATAAACAGTACCTTAATGCCGTAGTGGCGTTTGAAAAAGCGTGTGATAGTGGGAATGCGCAGGGGTGTTTTGAATTGGGGAGTCTCTATGAAAAAGGGGATGGTGTGGTACAAAATAAGTATAAAGCTTCCAATTTATATGCCCAAGCGTGTCAAGGTGGTGATAAATATGGGTGCAGTCATAGCGTGTTAATGTACGATACCCCTTGATCGCATCATGTATTTATCGAAACGTCTATTTCTTTTTACGCTGCTATGTGGTACCTTCTTAGGGTTTAGTGGCTGTGTCCCTAATGTGGGTAAAGCCATCCCTCTCTCAGATAGCTCTGTCCAAGCGGAGTTAGAAAAAAACCGTGCCGATTTTACGACCACACCTTGGGTACGTGAGTGGTGGAGAGGGTATGGGGATGCGCAACTTACTACGCTTGTGGAAAATGCGCTAAAGGACGCTCCCCGTATTCAAAGCTTAGAAGCCAAGTTTGCCCAAGCCAATACGATCATCCAGTCGGTACAATCGCGTAATTTACCCCATCTCTCTACCCATGCCACCGTACTTCATGAACGTTTTAGTGAAAATCATATTTTTCCGGCTCCGCTTGGGGGAGGGACGTATACCCAGTATGAGCCTGAACTAAAACTCGACTACGATTTTGATTTTTGGCACGCACGCAGCTCCCAGATTTTGGCGGTGACCAATGAGGCTTTGGCGCAACGCGCCTCCCTTGAAGCTGCCAAAGTAGCCTTATCGGGTGCTTTATGCGAAACTTATCTCTCATGGTCTTACGATGAAAAAAAATTAATCGTACTAAATACCTTAGAACAAAATACCCGTGAGACGTTACGTATCATCGAAAAACAATACGCTTTGGGGCTTGTGGATCCTATGCAAATCAATACCGCTAAAAGTACATTATTTCAACTGGGGCAACGCAAAGAAGAACTCAAACGCACCATTGAGGGGAAAAAAGAGGCACTGTGTGTTTTGGGGGGATTGCTCCCCTCGTACGCGGATACCCTAAAGCCCCCCTCGATTAAAAAAGGTTTTACCCCCCCCTTGCCTAAAACGATTATGCTTGATTTTCTCTCCCATCGTCCCGATGTCGCTGTGGCCAAATATACTGCATTGGCTAAAAGCCATACGATTGAACACGCCAAAGCCCAATTTTATCCCAACATTAGCCTCTCAGGACTTATCGGATTTACCTCCTTTAGTTGGATTAAACTGCTTGATCACTCCTCGTATACCCCCTCTACGGGGATGGCATTTTCCCTTCCGTTGCTGGATTGGGGGGAGCGAAACGCGGTATTAAACAACAGCGTCAGTGATTATAACCGTTCAGTCTATGAGTACAATCACGTGGTCATTAACGCCGCCAATGAGGTGGTTGTTCTCCTTAAACAGTCCAAATTGCTCCAATCGCAACGGCACTTGCACTATCAGGAAATGGGGGCTAAAAAAGCCAATACGACCATTGCCCGTAAAAAATTAACGCAAGGATTACGTGACAAACTTCCCTATTTAACCGCCCAAAAAACGGTGTATGAGGGGGAAATTGATACCCTTTCGTTGTTGGAAACAGACACTTTACTGCACCTTCATCTTATCACCGCCTTAGGGGGAGGGTATGGTACTATGGAGGAATCCCATGACAGTCAATAGTCTGGGGATGGGTGGTGCTATTCCATGGAAACGGACGTTCCGTGAATGGCTTTCGTTGGATGCACCTGTTTTAATCTATATGGTCAAAGTGGTTATTGCAGCTCTTATGGCGTTGTGGATGGCGATGACACTCAATATGCCTGATCCTCGTACCGCTATTTTTACCGTCTTTATCGTGATGCAACCCCAAAGTGGATTGGTGTTTGCCAAAAGCTATTATCGTGTTTTGGGAACCCTTGCTGGGGTGATTGTCTCTTTGGTCATTGTTGGGATGTTTTCACAAGACCCCGTGTGGTTTATCACCTTTTTTGCCCTTTGGATAGGGTTTGCGACCGCAGCGGGATTTAAATAGTCAGCCCTGAAAAACGAAATTTTGGTTCAATTTTTAGCGCGCGTGAGAGTCA
>JAVHOQ010000123.1:0-26671 GCA_036170115.1 Sulfuricurvum sp. | reverse complement strand
AAACTTCCAATAGCCTTAAATTAGAGGATGGATTTGGAGATTTGAAAGAGGCTCGGTTTTAAATGATTTTGAAAATGGAAAAATTGAGTTTGGGAAATTTACCTATAAAAGTATTTTCAACAAAATTGTTCAAGGTAGAAGACTCAAAAAAGATGATCAAATTTCTGGCAATATTCCTTTTGTGATGGCTGGAACAACAAATACTGGAGTAGTAAATTATATTTCAAATCCCGTGGCAAGTTTTCCTCAAAATTCAATTACAATAGACATATTTGGTAATACTTTTTATCGAAATTATGATTTTGGAGCAGGTGATGATACGGGTGTGTATTGGGATGATGAAAAAAATTATTCCAAAGAAACAATGCTGTTTTTTACAACATCAATGGAAAAATCAGTATTTGGCAAATTTTCTTTTGGAGATAAATTAAGAAGCTCTCAAAGTTTAGATTTCAAAATGCATCTTCCATCAAAAAATAATCAACCAAACTACATAACAATGGCAACTTTCATCTCAGCTATCCAAAAACTTGTAATAAAAGATGTTGTGTTATATAGCGAACAAAAAATATCTACTACAAAAAGTGTGGTCACCCAGTGACTTACGATATTCTTATTTTAGGCGGTGGTGCCAGCGGACTGATGTGCGCGGCGCAGTTGTTGCGTGATCCTTCGCTTCGTGTAGCGATCATCGAGGGGAACAATCGTCCCGCGCTCAAGCTCAAAGCCTCCGGTGGAGGCAAATGCAATCTCACCAATGTGACTGTGGACGAGAGCCATTTTTTAGGCGATGCAGCACTGGTCAAAAATGCCCTTGGTGTATTTCCCCAAAAAGCCCTTTTGGACTATTTTTATGCGGGGGGATTGCGCCCACTCATCCGTAAAGAGCGATACTATTTTTGTCCCCACAGTTCGGATGAGGTGATCCGTATTTTGGTGGGGAAAATCGGCTCGTGCGTACTATTATTGGGGCATAAAATCCTTTCGGTCGGAGGAGAAAATCCCTTTATCGTGGTAACCGATAAGGGAGAATTGCGCGCGCACAAAGTGGTCGTTGCCACAGGGGGGGCAAGTTACAAGGAGCTAGGGGCCAGTGACATCGGGCTTCAAATCGCGCAACGTTATGGGATTCACACGATCCCTTTTGCCCCTGCGTTGGTGGGATTGACCTTGCAACCCAAAGAGTTTTGGATGAAAGAACTCAGTGGGATCAGTTTCCCCGCCCGTATTCAGGTCGCGGGAAAAATGCTTGAGGAAGATTTGCTTTTTGCCCATAAAGGGATTAGTGGCCCGGTGGTGTTATCGGCATCGTTGTATTGGCATCGGGGGGAGATTGTGATCGATTTTTGTCCCGAGTTTGACCTTGCTGCTGTGCGTAACACAAAAAAGAGCATCAGCACCGCCATACCCTTACCCAAACGGTTTATGAAAGCGTTTTTAGACGCGGTTGCGTTAGAGGATAAGCCCTGTAATCGGCTTAGTTGGGAGGAATGGGCAAAACTTTCTACGATTAAAGCTTACGCTATGGCACCCTCAGGGACTTTTGGATTCAGTAAAGCTGAAGCGTGTCGCGGTGGCGTAGCGTGTGATGAGATTGATTCCGTTACAATGGAGAGCACCAAAATAAAAGGACTCTATTTTATCGGGGAGAGCGTGGACGTGACGGGGGAATTGGGGGGATACAATTTCCAATGGGCGTTTAGTTCGGCGGTGGTGTGCGCTAAGGCTATTGGAGCAATTAAATGAATTTGAGTACAATATAAATTGTAACTTCATAATAGAACGGAGATTTTCAGTGACTCAAAATATTTCTTTTACCCCAGAACATAAACAACTTAGTTCAATATTTGGAGAAAATACTAGATATGTTATTCCATCTTATCAAAGAGCCTATTCGTGGGAATCTACTGGTAAAAGTGATAAAAATAATCAATTAAATAACTTATGGGATGATCTGGTTGATTTTTTTGATGCGAATAAAGATAAGACCGATGAATATTTTATAGGTTCGATGGTGGCTATCTCTAAAAATGATAACAATGAAAGGTATTTTGAAGTCGTCGATGGGCAACAGCGGATCACAACATTATTATTGCTATTTGGAGCGATGAAATGTTTTTTAGTGAAACAAAAAGGAGTTGATGATGGGAAATCAAAAGATTTTTTAGACTTTTTAGAGGGAGCAATTAAAGAATTTGAAATATTAATTTACAATAAAAAAGTAAAAGGGATATCTTTTATTCCGGAGTTAAAATTAAAAATAAATAGGGATTACGGATACGATTTTAATGAATATTTTAAGAATCTTATTGATTGTAAAGATGGAAAGACACAAAAAGATTTATTAGCAGAAAATGAAAAAATTATTAACCGATATAAAGTCAATTATCAATTCTTTTTCCAAAAAATCGAAGAGATGTTTCTTGATAAGGGGTGTTTTACGGAAGATAAAGCGCAACTTTTCTCTCAATTTGCGCAATTTTTGAGAATTAGAGTTGCTATGATTGTGATTACTACGCCATCGTTTAATTCTGCTTATTTTATTTTTGAAGTATTAAACAATCGTGGATTACCTTTAAGCAATAAAGATTTAACGCGAAACCTGGTTATTTCAGAGTTTATTAAAGCTGGATTTAGTGAGGTAGATGCTGCACAAAAATGGTATGAACTTGAAGAAAATTATCTTTTTCCGCAAGATTTTATCGGTAGATGGGTGGAGAGTAAAAAAGCTGCTCAACAGCAATTTTCAGCATTTAATGATTTAGAAAAACTTTACAAAGAAAATTATAAAGATACCCTTTCACAAAAAGCGATAGAAATTTTTTATGAGGATTTCAAAACCGATTTGTACTATTTTGATTTTTTCGAGGATACGAGTAAAATAGAAGATAAATGTTTGGCGTATAAGATTGAATTTCTCAAAAAAACCAATAACCTCCGATATACAACGAATTTTATATTAGCTGCTATGAGATATTTTAAATTTAATGGTCAAACAAATGACGCATTTTATGATTTACTCAATATCTATGAAATTTTTATACTTTACACATTGTTAACTCCCTATAAACGATTTTCATCGATCAAAGTTTATGAGGCGATAAAAGAGCTTAATCAAACGAATCTTTCGGTTGCAAATAGTGTTTTAAAGCTTGAAAATAGTGACGAACAAGGCTTAAAAAATCTGATTAGTGGAAAGTTAACCGATAATTATTTGGGAAAATTATTAATTTCAAAATATTTTTGGATCAGAGAATGCAATGAAGACGATGTCGTGGAGGTATTACTTGATTTTGATAAAGCCACACTTGAACATATTTTTCCTCAAACACCGACAGGGGAAACAAATTGGGCAGATAGGAAAAAATTTCCTAAGTCTTTTGTGGATGACTTTACGTATAAAATCGGAAATATGACACTTTTAACACACAAAGTCAATGCAACCATAAAAAATGGGGATTTTAACGATAAAAAGCAACCGGAATATCGAAAAACAAAGTTAAATTTGACGGTAGAATTGGGTAATCTACCTGATATAGATATAACGTATTTGTATGCGAGACAAGAACAAATCGTTAATACTTTGTATTCGTATTATTTTTAAATCTTGATGTAAATAGAAACAGTGTTGTAACCACAGTAAAAAGGGAAAACCATGAACCGTAAACGGGTCGTGATCGTCGGTGGAGGGTATGCAGGGGTGGAAGCGTTGCATATTTTGGCTTCTTCTGGATGGTGTGATGTTGTGTTGATTGATGCGCATCCCTACCATTATCTCCAAACCGATGTGTATGCGCTGATTGCCAATGAGTGTTCTCTTGGGCAAGTATCGGTCGATTTGGTCGCATTGTGTCTCAGTTATGGGGATCATGTCACGTATATCAAAGATACCATTCGAGCGATTGATTTTGACAACCGATGCGTCAGTGGAGAAAATTCGTGCCATCCGTATGACTATTTGCTGTTATCTACGGGGGCGCGAACCGCATTTAGTGCCTCTGCCATAGGATTAAAAGAACATTCGCATGGCGTTAAGACGCTCCCCAGTGCATTGAGGTTTAAACAGCAGTTTGAACAACGGTTGTATCAGCGTATGGAGAGTGAGGGGGGATGGTGTGGCGACCCTTTTACGATTGTTATTGGGGGAGGGGGACTTAGTGGTGTGGAGATTGCCGCAGAAATGGCGTACTATGTGGAAAAATTTTATCGAGACAATAGCCTAACGTGTGACAATATCCATATCTATTTGGTGATTCCCCATGAAGATATTTTAGAGGGGATGGATCCTTATTTGATACCCAATGCGACCAAACGGCTTCGCTCTTTGGGGGTGCGAATTATTAACCATTCCCGTATTACATCCGTGGAAGAACATCGTTTAGTTCTCAATGGTGAAACGCCTTTGGTATTTGATTTTATGATTTTTACGGGGGGGATTGTTGCCTCGACGTTGACAAGTACTATGGATACCCCCAAAAATAAAAAATCGCAACTGATCGTGGATGAATATTTATCCCTTGTATCGTACGGGCAGGTCTTTGCCGCAGGAGATATTGCTGAACTTCGGGATTTAAAAGGACGACTTCTCCCCTCCAGCGCGCAAATAGCCGAACAAAGTGGTCGGTGTGCTGCGGTGAACATTGTGGCATTAATCAATGGTCAGGCGATGAAAAAAGCCCCCTTGCGTCTCAAAGGGGTGATGATTGCACTGGGGGGAAAATACGCCAGTGTATCACTGTTAGGGTGGTTTCGATGGAGTGGGTATGGTGCGTATTGGATTAAATGGGGCGTGATGCGGTGGTATCGCCTTAGGATGATCCGTCGATGTAAGCTTGGTGTTTCGATGCGCTCTGCTGAGGTGTAGGGGGTATAAACGGGGTTTTAGAGCTACGCTTAATTTTATCTTTGTATAATATCCGCACCAATACCAAAGGAGAATCACTCCATGATTTTACTTGCAGGACCGTGTGTGATTGAGAGTGAAGCATCAATTTTTACCATCGCTCAATCACTCGAACGCTACCATAACGATCCCCGATTTGATTTTTATTTCAAATCCAGTTTTGACAAAGCCAATCGCACCTCTTTGGAGAGTTACCGAGGGCCAGGGTTGGAAGAGGGGTTACGAATACTCCAAAAAGTCAAAGACGATTTTGGGTATAAAATCGTCACCGATGTGCATGAAAGTTATCAAGTCCCTATTGCTGCGGAGGTGATTGATATGATCCAAATTCCCGCATTTTTGTGCCGTCAGACCGATTTACTCGTGGCAGCTGCCAAAACGGATAAAATCGTCAATATCAAAAAAGGGCAGTTTATGACCCCCGCAGATATGCGTTTTTCGGTGGCTAAAGTCCTTAAAACCCGTGGGTGCGATGAGGTGACCTATGAAGCGTCTCAAAAACATGGGGTGTTATTGTGTGAGCGGGGATCCTCGTTTGGTTATGGCAATTTGGTGGTTGATATGCGCGCTTTGCCCATTATGCGCCAATACGCTCCGGTGATTTTTGATGCGACCCATTCGGTGCAGATGCCCGGAAATGGGACAGGAAAAACGGGGGGAGATAGCTCCATGGTTCCCTATTTGGCACGCGCAGCAGCGGCGGTTGGGGTGGATGGATTTTTCTTTGAGACCCATTTTGATCCCATCTGTGCGTTGAGCGATGGCCCTAATATGTTGCGTCTGGAAGCGCTTGAAGCATTAAGTGAAAAACTCCTGCAGTTGGATGCGATAAAGTAATGCGTCATTCCCTAATTATCTCGTCATTGCGGACGTGATCCGCAATCTTTTAGACCCTGAATCGAGTTCAGGGTGACAGTATGAATAGACTATTTAACAACGTAAAGGAAAAAATATGAAACTTCTTGAAGGACAATTACGCGTCCGTACCGACAAAAAAGTCGCCATCGTGAGTACCCGATGGAACCATTTTATCGTAGATCGTTTGGTGGAAGGGGCAAAAGATGCCTATGCTCGCCACGGGGGAAACAGCGATGAACTTACCCATGTGTTGGCTCCGGGGGCTTTTGAATTGCCCATGGTCATTGAGCAACTGCTCAGCAGTGGAAAATACGATGCGGTGTGTGCTTTGGGTGCGGTGATCCGTGGATCGACCCCCCATTTTGATTACGTCTCCGCCGAAGCGACCAAAGGGATTGCGACGGTGAGTCTCAAACACAAAAAACCGGTCTCGTTTGGACTGTTGACCACCGATACCATCGAGCAAGCGATTGAACGTGCAGGCACCAAAGCAGGAAATAAAGGATTTGAAGCGATGACCGTAGTGATTGAAATGTTAGATTTATACGAAGCGATGGAAGCCTAATGGCAACGCGTCATCAAGCCCGTATGGCAGTGGTTAGTTTATTGTATGCGTACGATTTGGGGAACCAAAGTATCGCTAATTTTAGTGATGAGATCATGGAAGAGAAAAAGATTCGCAATAAGCAACGTGATTTTGCGATGGATCTTTTTTTGGGAGCGACCAAACATCTCGTAGAGGTCGATGAAGCGATTGTGAAACATCTCAAAGATTGGGATTTTGACCGTTTGGGATCGATTGAACGGGCGACATTGCGTTTGGGTGCGTACGAAATCATGTACGGCGAACTCGATTCAGCGGTGATTATCAATGAAGCCATCGAGGTGACCAAAGCGTTTGGCAGTGAGCAATCGCCCAAATTTATTAATGGCGTTTTGGATGCCATTGCCAAAGACAAGTAGAGTCATTCGATGCGACTGACCAAAGAGCAAGCCCTTGAACTGCTTCGTCATGGGGATTTAAAAGAGCTGGGGAAAAGGGCGACGGCACGCAAAAAAGCGCTTCATCCTGAGGGGATTACGACGTTCGTGGTCGATCGTAATATCAATTATACCAATGTGTGTTGGGTTGATTGTAAATTTTGTGCTTTTTACCGTCATGCCAAAGAGGACGATGCGTATGTGTTGAGTTTTGAAGAGATTGATCACAAAATCGATGAACTTCTTGCTATTGGGGGGACGCAAATTCTCTTTCAGGGGGGGGTTCATCCCAAGCTGAAAATTGAGTGGTATGAGGAGTTGGTGGAGCATATCCATACCAAATATCCCACCATCACGATTCATGGATTTTCGGCGATTGAGCTGGATTTTATTGCCAAAGTTTCCCATATTACGATTCAAGAGTGTCTCTCTCGACTGCACGCCAAGGGGCTTTCCTCCATTCCCGGAGCTGGGGCAGAGATTCTAAGTGATCGGGTACGGGACATCATCGCTCCCAAAAAAATTGACAGCGCGGTATGGATTGATGTCCATCGTCAAGCCCATCTTTTGGGGATTAAATCGACCGCGACCATGATGTATGGAACCGTAGAGACCGATGAGGAGATCATTGACCATTGGGAGATGGTGCGTGATTTGCAAGACCAAACGGGGGGATTTCGTGCCTTTATTATGTGGTCATTTCAGGGCAAAAACACCCAATTGATGGAAGAACACCCCGACATTGAGAAACAATCCTCCAACCGTTATTTGCGTCTTTTGGCGGTCTCTCGACTCTTTTTGGACAATATTCCCAATATCCAAAGTTCGTGGGTGACCCAAGGTCCCTATATCGGTCAGATGGCGTTGTTGTATGGAGCCAATGATTTGGGATCGACAATGATGGAAGAGAACGTCGTACGTAGCGCAGGGGCAGGGTTTCGGATGGTCAAAGATGAGATGGTTCGTCTCATTCGTGATATGGGGGATACCCCCGCAATTCGTAATACCGCGTACGAGATCGTGGAGCGATTCGCGTGAAGTACCTTTATGTGAAACGTGCTAACGCTGCGTTCTCTTCGACAGAGCGTCCACGCGCACTCAACCGCGCTTTTAGAAAGTTTCTTTTTTTTACCATTTTATTATTAGGGCAAGCACTTATGGCAAGTACAGTCGATTTTATTGAAGTCAATGGGGTCAAAGTCCCCTTTATATATGAACAAGATAGCCGTTTGCCCCTTGTCTCGATGCAAGTGGTCTTCACAGGCAGTGGCAGTATTGATGAGGGCGATCAGCATGGATTAGCGCGTCTGAGTGCCAAAATGATGAATGAAGGGAGCAAAAAACGCGGTGCGGTGGGATTTGCCGATGCCCTTGATGCCAAAGCGATCCATCTTAGTACCGTGGTAGGTTCTGAAACGTTAGTAATGGAACTGGGAACACTCAAAGAGGAGTTTGACAGTGGACTGGGGTTGATGGGGGAATTGATCACCAAGCCCAATTTAACCCCCAAAACATTAGACAAAGTCAAAGTGATGACCCTTAGTGACATTGCGCGCAAAGAGAACGATTTTGATACGGTCGCTTCGGATGAACTCAAAGCAATTTTGTTTGAAGGGACTCCCATTGCAACCCCCAATATCGGTACCAAAACATCGATTCAAACTATAGCACTTTCCGATGTGAAACATTTTTTGAGTACCAAAATGGTCTTGTCCAATGCCCTTGTTATCATTGGTGGGGATGTGAACGTAGAGGATGCGAAGGCTAAAGTGATTTCTCTTCTCTCCCCTTTAGCGGTGGGAAAACCCTCAGGGGAACGCCATTATGAGACCCGAAAAACCCCCAAAGAGACGATTATCAAACGTGCGGAGACCAAACAAGCGTACCTCTATTTTGGTGCCCCTTTTGCGATGAATGAGGGTGATCCTGAGTTTTACAAAGCCCGTGTGGCAATGTTTATTTTGGGGTCAAGCGGGTTTGGAAGTCGCTTGATGGAAGAGATTCGGGTAAAACGGGGTCTTGCGTATTCGGCGTATTCGCGCTTGAGTGTCGCCAAAACCAATACCTATTTTAGTGGCTATCTCCAAACCAAACTTGAATCGCAAGAGCAAGCCAAAAAAAGTGTTATTGAGGTGATTAATACCTTTGTGCAGGGGGGAGTGACTCAAGCTGAACTCGATCAAGCCCGTAAATTTATCCTTGGTTCTGAACCGTTGCGCGTCGAAACCCTCTCTCAGCGTTTGAATCGAACCTTTGGGGAGTATTATCAAAAACAACCACTTGGACAGTCGCTTAAAGAGTTGGAGATGATTCGTCATCTCAGTTTAGAAGAACTCAATGCTTTTATCAAACATCACCCTGAGATTACCCAGCTTAGTTATGCCATTGTGACACAGTAAGAGGGGGCAAGGGGAAAAATTCCCCTTGGCATTGTGCTAATGCACTAACGGTGCAAAAATGCACATAAGAAACAGTGCTAGTGCTATCTTATCCATAAAGACCCCCTGTTAATATCATCTTTGGAGGGCAAAAAAAAAGGTCAAGGGGTGATCAATCCCCTCGACCTTAGTCTTACCACTCCATTGATGATATCAACAAAATGCACTAGCAGTCAAAATTATAACTACCCAATTTTAATAAGTCAAGAGTTTAATAATGGCAATAATGGACGACATAGACAAGTTTAAACGTCTCAATATCTCTGGTAGTATCTCCCTTGCCCTTATCGCCCCGACTGCTTTTGAGGATCGTCGACTAAGTTGGGAGCTTTTATCCAATAGCACGGGGGTTATTGATGCCACCGTAGAACGGGTGGTTCGTACCCCTAAAACCCTCAAAATCACCTTTTTTGCCCATACTCTCAATGTCACGATAGAGGGGATCCTTTTTCACCCCAAACCCTACATGATTCATCAGTTTCACCAAGGGGAACGGGGATTTTTTAGTGGTAAGATGGTCTTAGAACGGGGAGAGTGGCAGATGATCCATCCCCTTAAAATTACCGCCGTGGGGAGCATCGTCCCTGTGTACAAAACCGCTTTGCGCAGTGATGTGATGCGTCGTTTGGTGGCAAAATGGGTCACCATGGACAATTTGATGGGTGAAGCACTCCCCAAGACGATTGCTTCAGAGCTTATGCGTATCCATTTCCCTACGACTCCTGCCCCGTTGAGCCACGCCCAACTCCACGCCCTTAAATTTGCCGAAGTATTTGAGTATATGCGCCGTCTTGGGTTAAAACGGCGGTATCATCCCACCCCTTATTGTGCTTCAGGTACGATTGAGGGGTGGATACAAACGCTCCCTTTTACCCTCACGGAGGATCAACACCATGCCATTCATGATATTAAGGGTGATGTAGCTAAAGAACACGCCGCCCGTCGGATGATTGTGGGGGATGTGGGGTGCGGGAAGACCATGGTCATTTTGGCTTCGGTTCTTCTGATGCGCCCTTATCGATCCCTCCTTATGGCACCCACGACGCTTCTTGCGGCACAATTGTATGAAGAGGCACAAAAATTTCTCCCCCATCTCACCATCGCCTTGGTGACCAATGCGACCCAAAAAGGGTCACTGGACGCGTATGATTTTATCATCGGTACCCACGCATTGTTGCATCGTGAAATACCCGAAGTGGGATTGGTGATGGTGGATGAACAACATCGCTTTGGGACGCTCCAACGTCATGCCCTTACCAAGCTTTCGGAGAGTTCTCCCCATTACCTTCAGTTTTCCGCCACCCCCATCCCCCGAACCCAAGCGATGATGGATTCGGCGCATATCGATGTGAGTTTGATCCAACAAATCCCTTTTACTAAAAACATCACGACGACCATTATCCGAAAAAGTGATTTTTCGCCCCTTTTGGAACATATCCGTAGGGAGATTGCCCAAAACCATCAAGTGCTACTGGTCTATCCGTTGGTCGAACACAGTGAGGCGATTAACTACCAAAGCATTGAGGAAGCGCGCGGATTTTGGGAAAAACGGTTTGAGAATGTCTATGTGACCCACGGCAAGGACAAAGAAAAAGAGGCGATTTTAGAGACGTTTCGGGATAAAGGCTCGATTTTATTGGCAACGACTGTGGTGGAAGTGGGGATCTCCCTTCCCCGATTAACGACCGTGGTGATTGTTGGGGCAGAACGATTGGGGCTTGCCACGCTCCATCAGCTTCGGGGACGGGTGAGCCGCACGGGATTAGAAGGGTATTGCTATTTGTACACCAATACCGCAGGAA
Source organism: Sulfuricurvum sp. (assembly GCA_036170115.1). Taxonomy (GTDB): domain Bacteria; phylum Campylobacterota; class Campylobacteria; order Campylobacterales; family Sulfurimonadaceae; genus Sulfuricurvum. The sequence goes on along the minus strand of JAVHOQ010000123.1, from coordinate 15,689 downwards.
AGAGTGCGCGATTGGAAGCATTTTGTGGGTGTACGAGTGGATTTGATATCGCCGCATTGGATCTAAAATTTCGCCAAAGTGGGGATTTGTTAGAGGGGAAATTGCAAAGTGGCAAGCGGTTTGCATGGGTGAATTTGGGGGAGGATGAGGCGATTGTCACGGAGGTTAAAAAATACTTAACCACTTTTTAATGATAGGTGGAATACACTTAGAGCAATGCGTTTTGTATCATACTGTGAAGAACAAAGTGAGGGTTTAGTGATGAAAATAAGTAAATTTTTGAGTCAATTGATAGTGGTGCTAGGTAGTGTGATATTTTCTGTTGTCGGATTGAATGCCGCGTGTAATTTAGCAACGGATACTACTTTTGTCCATGATAAGCGGAAACCTTTTGCCCAGATTTATAGCATGAATATGCGGGGTAATTTGTTGATGATTGGGAACCAAAATATCTGCCGTAACAGTGGTGATGGGGCAACGTGTCAAGCACCTGCTTCTATGACCGCTTCTAACAATGATTATCGTCAAAATTTTGCTAATGTGGACACAACGACGACCACAACAGGGACAAGTAATCCATTATATCTTTGGAATGGTTCGCAATCGGTATTAACTACGTCACCGTCTGCTATTTATAACTCCTCCATGATGCGTTTGAATCTATTACCTGGTGATGTGATTAAATTGGCTCGTTTATATTGGACGGGTCGTAATGGAGAATTTCATAATTGTGATGCGTTAGCCAAAAATACTGTAAAAGCCAAAACCATTAAATTTCGAACCCCTTATTCAAAAGCGTACGTTGATATCGTAGCAGAGGATAATGTAAGTGGTTATTATGCACACTCGGGAGCATTACCGTATGTCGATTATGGGTATTCTGCGGATGTGACCGCTTTGGTGCAATCTGGGGGAGCGGGAGAATATTATGGGGCGAATCTCACAACACTCACTGCCAGTGCAGTGGTGGCTGATATTGGTAATAGTTCGCAAGAGAGCATTTATACCGATATGTATGGATCATGGATGTTGTTGGTAGTAGTGGAAAATACAGGTTTACGAACCCTTAATAACATCTCTATTTATGATGGGTATCAAGTTATTTCAGGTAATGGAAGCGATATTACCAATGGTATTGCATCGTCGGTAAAAGTAACTGCGTCAGGATTTTTAACCCCTTCTAGTGGTGCTGTAAAGTCCAATTTATTTATCTATGCTGGAGAGACAGATCCCATTAAACCCACTCAGGGTTCATCCGATGATCAAACAACCATTACCAATGCCTTGGGGGTTGCTACCAAATTAGCAGATGGTGCCAATACCCCCAATGATGTTATGAACAGTTCGTTTTACGTCAATGGTGTCGCACGCTCAGGCAGCATCGCTAACCCCTCTTTTAGTAACTTATTAGGAAGCGATATTGATGTATTGACCGTCTCGAATTTAAGTAATAGTCAAACCAGTACCGATATAAACATTAGTTCAGTACGGGAATATTACACTCTTAATGCGTTTGCCTTTGAAACGGCATTATATGAACCGATTTTTTGTTACGACTACACCATTAAACAAGACAATCACTATCTCACCATTGATCGTTCTAATCCCCTTCCCCGTATTGTTAATCAATCCATCAGTGCGTCACCCTTGGAGTTATTAATTTACCTCAAAAATAAAGAGGCGGATATTCCTGCCAATGAACTCTCCATCAAAGCCGATGTCAATAGTACCCTTTTTACCTACAAAAGTGCTGACCCGATGTATGTTTCAACCGCCAATGGTTCGTATTTAGCCGACCGTGGTGCTCCACTTACGTCAACGAACTGTACCTATATGATCGGATCTGGGAATGGCTTAACCGATCCAGGGTGTGTTGCAACACTGGATTTACTCCCCCCTTACGGGGTGAAAGATACCTTACGACTCCGTAAGGGAAATGGTCAAATTGGGAGCAATGAGTATATTTTTACCAAATTTTTGCTACAACCCACAGGAATTAATGGAGCATTAACGACGACAAGTGAACCGTTAAATCTTTCGCTGGATTATTATATTACCATCAATGGGACGAACATTGTTTACAATGATTATCCCTTGGGGACGACTAAAATTCCTATGTGTGTGGGGAGTGACTCGTATGCCCCCGTTTATGGTCGCTTGAATATAGTGGAACATGGGTCAAGTTTGAATAATATCAAAACGCAAATTTCGCGTAAACCTTTTGATACCGATGTTATCTTTGATCAAACACCTTCAACAGGAGATAATAATATAACTACTACGCCTGTTAATACTTCTGTAATAGTGGAAATGATTTACACCGATACCTTCGGAAGCGCCCTTGCTATGTGTGCTAATCCCAATGATCAAACGCCTTCTATCTATGTTAATATGGCTTCTTCGGGTACTGGACGAACCCCTGTTCCCAGTCAAACAAGCGATTATTACAATATGGCGAGGCAAAGTGCCGCATTTCGAGTATGGATGTTTACTGATAGCTTAGATCGTTTTATCAATTGGAAAGCAGATGTAGCTAATGCAGGGAAAACCATTACGAAAATTTATAATCTTTATGACGCTAATATCCATCCAGCCTGTAAAAGTTCGTGTAGTGATAGCAGTTCGACGACGTGTTTTACCTGTATCAAAAATAACTATGCCAAACCCATCTGCTCACGGGATAATTTTTCGATCCGCCCTGAAGCGTTTGATATCCGTATTAACGATGTGAATCAAACCACCCCGACCAAAAAATTGCAGCTCTTGTCTCTTAATGCAGGATATACCCCCAGTTCAACGATTCCTACCTTACGTATGAATCTTGCTGCTGGGTATAACTATGGATATGACGTGAATGCTACAGGTCATGACGCATCGACGTATGGGTTCAAAGCGATTCCTGGGTATAACCGTACTTTTGATTCTAGCGGAAGTGGTGGGCGAGCGTTTTCTAGTGTTCCTGATTTTAATACTTCTGTAGTTCAGAGCAACTGTAATGATCTAACGACTAAAAATTTTACGCCTACTATTCAAGATGGGAATGTGAGTAATTTCACTGCACTGCAATCGCAAGTGGGGGAATATCGTATTACCATGTCGGATTCCAATTGGACTACGGTGGATCAATTGGTTCATACGGTAACGAGTGATAATGGTTTTTCTTCAGGACCTGATTGTACTCTTGGATCTAATAGTACGACCGATACCTCAGGTCCATTGCAAGGGTGTTCGATCTCCAGTGGTCATACCCAAGGCTCCTTGATCTACAAAGATCAAAAAATAACCCTTTATCCGTATAAAATAAATCTTTCGGGATTAAATTATGTTCTACCGACTAGTGCTGCTTCGGGGGGACGATTTGTGTATGATGCCAACTTGTCCAATAGTGTAGAAACAAATATGTCAGTTCAAGCAACAGGACAAATTCAAGCCTTGGGTGCTGATAATGGTGTGTTGAGTAATTTTGTGACGGGGTGTTACGCGCAAGATGTGAATTTAAGTATTGATCATAATGCAACCACGACTCTAGCTCTCCCCTTTGTCTATAGAGCGTTGGCAAGTACGATTAAAGGGGTGCAATCCTTTGATTCTGGTGCAACAAAAGTAAGTAACGCACGTGTTATCAATGCGATGATAGGGAAAAGTAACTTTGCTAAAGTTGATAAAGGGGCAGTCGTATCAACCGTTAAATTAAATTTTGATCGTAGTCCAAAAAACCCCTTGGATCCACAAATCGTCCGTTATCGCGATATTAATGGTAGTTGCCCCACGTGCAGTTACAGTGCCGATGGCGTTACGAAAAGTGCAACGGGTACCATAGCCAGAGATCTCAATGTAACTCATGTATACGGACGGATTGGGACGCAAGATGTTCGAGCAAGTCAGAATAAACCATTTGCTGTACCCGCGTATTATGAGGTATATCATGCTCCTACCCTTTTGGGACAAGCATTAACGGTTGATCGTTGGGATAGTAATTGGTATATGAATAAACTTCACGCAGCCGAAAATAAAGATGGTAATATGAGTGTATCGTTTGTGTTAACGGGAGGGACGTTACCCATAGGATCAACTTATGATGCGCAAGGGACAAAAACCTACACTTTTCAAGGATATGCTACTACAGGTGCGTATATCGGTCATATTAAAACCAGCCCATGGCTATGGTATGGAGGAAGTAGTGCATTAAGTTATCTTGACCCTCTTAACCCTTCGCGTGTCAATTGTGCAACGCATCCGTGTTTTAATATTGTGGTAGGGGGGATGTTTGGTTCTTCGGGGAGTGCACAAGCAGGATCCGAAACGACTAAGGGAAATAAAAAATCTACTAATAGTGGTACATGGCACAGTACAAGTGACTATGCTCCAGCCATTCGATAAAAAGGAAAAAAATGCGATTACGTTCAGCCATTGCGATGATTGAGTTAATTTTTGCTATTGTGATTATTGCCATTAGTGTCTTAACGATCCCCTCAATGATGCACATTGCCGATAATGCCTCCAAAAATATGGCAATTGATGATGATGTGATTGCCCGTATTTCCGGTTGGACAGCGGATAAGTTTCAGGGGCGATGGGATAAGGATTACAATGCTTCCCAAACAGGTCCATTGTGGATTAAGACCATGGCAGATTTGGGGTGTTCTCGTAAGAGTGGTAGTAACTTTTATCGTCTAAATCCTAATTCACTAACAAAATGCAATGATCAGAACAAAACGGCTATAGTATTGACTCCCTCAGCTATTCCCACACAAGGGGACGGAAATCTTTCTCGTGGTATTGAACAACTTAATGGTGGGAGTGAACCCATAACTATTACTACCTCCAATGGGACAACACAAACCGTAACTGCGACCTATAGGGTAGCGTACATCCCCTCTAGCGTAACGGTTTCGGGTAATACAGCTAGTGCTACATGGACATTAGGGTCATCAACCACTACAAATCCCTCTCCATCCCCAACAACGACCCATCTTAAGCGCGTTGTGACCCGTTTTGCTGATACGACCAATAAGGCAGATGTGGTATTAACGTTTTTTAAATCCAATAAAGGAAATTAAATGGATCAGCACTATCGTTACGGATTTACTTTTATTGAGCTTCTTTTTGTGATTGTAGTCTTAGGGATCGTTGGGGGGATCTCCTTAGAAGCGATACGTGTCTATTATGAAGGGATTTATCGTACTCAGGAATACAGCAAACGAGTAGCACAAGCAGATCACATTCTTGAGCAAGCTTCCAAGTATTTTGAAACAGCCATTATGAATTCTATGGTGAACTTGGACAAAGATGCAGGTGATAAGAGTTTAACGGGAGCGTGTGATGGTGCGTTAAATAAAGCTGTATCGAATAGTGATTATACGACAGCCTTTTTAGCAGCAGATGAAGAGAGTTTGCACACAGCGGGAACTCCCGGTTGGAGTGAAGATGTAAAAGTGACTGGTTTTATGTTGACAGCTCTTGATGCTAATTATGCCATGGCAAATACGATTATTACCGCATTGTATCCAACCTCAAACTTGGTTAGCTCGGCTGTGTATGACAAAAATATCACCTCACCCCGAGATCAAATGAACAGTTGTCGACGATATAATTGGGATAATAGTGGGGGTGCTGTTTTAGGGGTTAAAACAGTGAATAGCTTTACAGCAACAACATTAACGTTAAATAATAATTCTAATCCCAATGCGATGGATGGTACACAAAAGTATCTTATACGAACTGGGTATGCATTTCGTGTTTCTAATGATGGAAATTTTACCATGTACAGTAATTTTCGTCCTTGGAAAAGTGAAAAATACACCCAAGGAAAAATCAATGTTTTAGGACGTAATGTAGCAAGTTTTAATGTTAGTTATAACATGAGTGATTATGGAGATGACCCTACGTTGAGTGATCGAGGATTGATTCATACCCTTAAAATTTGTATGCAGGGATTAAATAGTGATTTAAGTACCAGTACAAATGTAGAGGATCAAATTTGTCGTGAAAGGAGAGTTCGTGTCCGTTATTAATCAACGATCTGGATTCGCTATGATATTGGCTATTTTTGTGATGGTATTGGTGTCTTTGGGGGGAGTTTTATTGTTGAGTAATGCTTCGGTAGGAAGTAAATCAATGGGAGATAATTACCTAAAAGCTCAAGCAGAGTTATTAGCTGATAGTGCCACTGAATTTGCTGTTATGCGAGCACAAGGGGCAACGTGTCTTGAAAATCTCAATATTACCGTTAAAGATAGTAGTGGAAATACTGCTTATGATATTAATACTTCGTTGAGCTATTCATTTTTTGGAACTAAGCCTGCTTCGTGCAGCGCAAGTCATACCTTAGCCATTAATACAGGAAGCAACACACGAGTACTGGTCGATGTGACCGTGACGGATCATAATTTAAGTAGTGAACGGATACGCGTTCATAAACGATCGTGGCAAAAATTATAAGAAAGAGAAATGAGAAAAATACATTAAGATAAAAAAAGGAAAAAGCCCAAGGAAGGAGGGGGCCTTTTTAGATAGTTAGCTGCTCAATTTTCGAGATAACATCTCTTTCTCGTATGGGTTTCATCAAAAATCCATTAGCTCCGCAATCTAAAGCTTCACTTTTTTTAGTCTCATCAGTGGTGAGAACAATAACTGGAAGTTGACGCAAAGAATCATCCGCACGAATAACTTTAAGCATTTCAATGCCACCCATGACGGGCATGATAATATCCAATAAAATAATATCAATATCGTCACGTGACTTGAGAATACCTATAGCATCTGCCCCATTCTTAGCTTCGATAACAGCACCCACATTAGGTGCTTTCATAAGCATTGATTTTAATAGCTTTAAGTTAATTAAATCATCATCAACTGAAAGAATTGTAAGTTTTTTATCATCCATCAACGGGTTCCTGCTTTAAATAAATTTTTCAAACACAAGACGTAAGACATCTTTATTCACGATATTTTTAACCATTTCATGCACGTATAACTCATCACTTGGGTCAGCTTCTGCTAATGGATCAACCAACATAACCAATGAAATTTCACTTTCATTTTCGTGGATTATAGCAGAGAGCTCCTTTAAATCAAGCCCTGATAGGACTTTGTCAAATAAGGCAACCTTGTATTTTTTGTGTTTAATATTGGCATATAATTCGTCGGTACTATCAACACTAACATAGCTATAGCCCAAATCATCCAAAATTCGCCCAAAAAGTTTTCGCTCAAGGGTATTTTGTTTAGCAAGTAGAACATCAATTACCTGTGTCGAGCTATCTAAAACAACTGAAGTTTCTACTTGAACTACTTCTTTTTGTACCGGAGTTGCATATTCATGAGGGGATGATACCTGCTGCTGTGGTGCTTCTATAATGGTTACTTTTTCTTCCTCAGTAGGTTTGTTTGCTGACTTTGGAATCACGTTTAAGTCCACAATCTTATGAGACAAGAAGTTATTTAATAAAGAAATGATATCACTACGTACCAACGGCTTAGTGGTATATTCATCCATTCCCACCGCCAAAAAGCGTTCTCGATCCCCTTTAAGAGCATTAGCCGTTAGCGCAATAATAGGAACGTGATGTTGATTGGTATCTACTTCAAAATCAATAATCTCTTGGGTTGATTCCATCCCATCCAAAATAGGCATTTGAATATCCATAAAGATAAGATCAAAATTCCCATTTTTACGTTTTTCAAACGCTTCTAACCCATTATTGGCGACCGTGATAGTAAGCCCTAAATCTTCTAAAGTGCGCTTAATCAGTTTTTGATTAATGATATTATCTTCTGCGACGAGTACATTGGCAACAAAACGAGAATTACTTGCATCAAACTTTTTGCGACGAGTTGTTTTTTGTTTGCGAGTATTAAATGCCTCCGCATCGTATAATTCAAGAATGGTACGAATTTTTCCACTGTTAAGAGGCTCGTAAAGTACTTTGAAAAGATCCAGTTTCATGGAATCGATTTTTTTCATGTAGTACGATTTAGTAATCAAGACGGTTTGTTCATTGGCTGAAGAATAAGCAATGAGTTCGCTGTCATTAACATAATCGTTATCCACAAAAAGAAGATTGTAATTGACTTGACGCTCAAGATTTCGTAATTCTTCCAGCTCAGTAAAGGTGGTGTAACTAACCCCTAAATAATCAAGGTACTCTTTTAAATAGGTACTTTGCAGTTTTTTCTTCGTTTTACTTTCAAGAATAACCGCATTGATATTAGAAAAAGAACCTTTTACTGGCTCATTAAGTGTTTCAATTTCATCAAAAGACAAGGTAAAGAAGAATGCGGTTCCATTACCCGGTTCACTGGTAAGATCAAGTTTTCCACCCATTAATTCCGTATAGCGACTTGAAATGGTTAGTCCTAATCCTGTACCCCCGTATTTACGGGTAATAGAGGTGTCGGCTTGTCCAAAAGCTTCAAAAATACGAGTTTTTTGTTCATTACTAATACCAATACCACTGTCTTTTACTTGAAAGCGGATTTGTGCGCGGTGCGGTTCATCACTTTCAACACGACGAATGTCAATGTCGATACTACCATTACTGTTGGTAAATTTAACCGCATTACTAAGGAGGTTGATAATAACCTCTTTAATTTTAATTGGATCCCCTTTTAATGGTCGTTCAAGGCTGGGATCAATAAAACATCCAAGATCAATATGTTTTTCAGAAGCACGAACCGCATACACTTCAACAGCACTCTCAAATTCATCCATTGGGTTGAAAGCAATGTCTTCAATTTCAATTTTATTACTCTCAATTTTAGAAAGGTCAAGAATATTATTGATAATTTCAAGAAGATTTTCCGAGCTTTTTTCAATAATATCAATAAACTCACGTTGCTCATCATGAAGCTCAGTATCTTTAAGGAGTGCTGTAAATCCAACGATACCATTAAGAGGGGTACGAATCTCATGAGACATATTAGCCAAGAACATTGATTTGGCTTTATTGGCTTCTTGTGCGAATTGTTTATCATCGACCGCTTCTTGAATAATATGTTCAAGAAGGGAGTACGCTTGCTTGGTTCCCTCAACTGTATCAAGGTCAATGGAGAGACTGAGTGTCTCTGCCTCATCATTTTGGGTGTGTTCCGCAACACGTTGAAGAACGGATTCAAGGTTTTTAATGTTTTTCTCAATTTCGTTGGAAAGAAGAACGCCAAAAATTCCCGTCAAAATGGTGATAATCCAAATAACAATAGCTACGACAAGAAGCTCTAGTGCTTGTGTTTTAACACCGGCTGAACGTATATCCATTTTTTGAACTAAAAGCTTTTCGGTTGCATTAATGGCATTGACTTTTTCTGACAATTCAGCAAACCAAATAGAAGATTTGGTTTCAAACTTAGCGCCAGGTGCTGTATGCAAAATAATACTACGGTCGGACGAAATATCGGTGAATAGATCGCTATTGTCTTCGCTAAAAAGGGAAGCAGTGAAAGAGGCTTTGAGTGTTTTATCAAAAATAGCATCGAAATTTAGCGCATCTGCTTTAGCAATGTACTCAAGCCATTTAGCACTTTCACTTTCATCAATGGTTGTTCCACGAGAAAGAAGATAGGTAATGTAATCTCTTTCTGCACTGGTATTTTCATTCGCACGAACCAACGAGAGATAACTACTTGCCAAAGCAGAAATCTGAATGTTATTTTGAAGTGCATCAAGGGCACTCATCTCAGCGATTAGATCCCCTTGCGATTTGCCATAAACATCCTCAAAAACGTCGTTGAATTCAACCGTTCGCTTATTAACGAGGGGTTTTGCCCGATCACGCTCTCGTTTAAAATCAGCCAATATTTTTTTGGTTTTTCCAAAATTATATTTCGTACCAAATGTTTTGACTTTTTGATCAACAATAAGCCGTTGTGCTTTGAGGGATGCAAAGGTGGTTTCTGAACCATTACCCAAATACATAACGGTCATCCCACGCTCACGAGAAATATTATTAATCAAATCGTTGAGTTCTTTGTTCTCTTCAAGTTGTGCTTGAAGCACAGATGCCGATTGAAAGTTCAAATACGATGTATACACGTAGTAACTGGCGATCGAAAAAAGAATCAGAATAGGGAAGAGACTGATAAGTCGAAGCCGATTTTTAAGTTTTAAATGCATAGGTATTCCTCGTTAAAGTTGATCAAGATATCTATTAAGCCGTGATGAGGCTCTTTTAGCTTCTTGTGCGTCATTGGTTTGGGATAAGCGTACGAGTTCTTCAGAGATTTCAATCAATCGGAGATTTTCACTAATTCCATGAAGTTTACCTGCGCTTCTTTTCCAAATGGTGGAGTCAAAAGCCATAATAGCTTGAGCAATCTCGTTACTAATTACACGGGCATCATTTTTATAGTCTAAAAGCAGTTCATTAAAGAAACTCTCTTCCATTCCTAATTCCTCTGATGCCTGTTTAGAATTGTAGTGCAATACTGGCGCATCAATTGTACCAGCATTCATATCAAAAAACTCTTTTTGATAGCTATCTTCCGTTGCTTGTGGTGATAAAGCTACTTCCTGATAATCTCTTGGAGCGAACTGATAAATATCAACCGTCTCTTTAGTTGGAACCAATAAAGTTTCTTGTTGTATCACCGATTTTTGGGTAGGAACGACCATTACTTCTTCTTCTATCTCTTCAGGTAATGGTTCCCCTGAGAGTTTGGCGATAACTTCGTAATAATATTTTAAATTTGCCTCAACTTCTGTGAGTTCCATCGAAGTATTAATGATCGTTAGCACCTCTAATGCGTCTTCAATACGAAGATTTGCAGCTACCCCTTTAAGTTTATGGGACAGAATGTGAAGATTATTAAAATCAGCTTTACTGACCGATTCAAAAAGCCCCTCTTTAAATTCAAAAGATTGTTGAATAAAATCACCGATAAACTCTTCGATCAAATCAACGGGTAACCCCAACTCTCCCGCAGCCACATGAGGATCAAAAATGTACGTTTTATCAACTTTGTGGTGGGAAAGGTACTCTTTTTCCGCTGGCGTATAGCGGGATGGACGAGGGACTACCACAGGTGCTATAGGTGCAGTTTCAACGACTTTGAAGGGGATTTCATCAAGTTGCTTGAAAGGAGAGGGGTAAACATCTTCTGTTGTATGAGGTACTTGGAACGTTTCTTTTTGTTGCGAAGAGGGATAGAGTGTAGCACTGGGAACATCCAAATTAGGAGTAGCCGTAACGTGAGGATGCGAAGCGATGTTATCGTTAGAACTAAGTGGATGATACGGGGTGTGATCTTGCGAAGGAGTATTGTCTGCTGAACTACGTGGTTTAAATTCTGTTCCACTTAGGGTTCTGATCTGCGACATTTCAACAGTAAATCCATTTTGGGAAGGATTTTCTCGAAGATATATTTTATTGACCGTCAGTTTGCAACTAAATGCACGTCCATTTCCGTTGACAATGGCATTAGATGCATCGGAATCAGCATGCAGCAGAAAATTAATCCAGCCAAAATTTTTAAAATTATGGATGTATCCAGGTTCGTCAGAAAACAGATCGGCAACATCACTACAAACACTTAAAAGTTCATCAAGTGAAGAGTAATTAAGTATCCGTAACCCCTCATCATTAATGCCAATAAACTCTTGCTTGTGATTATATAATAGCACTTTCCCCCCTTAGCTTTCTTGATCAATCAGTTTTTTATAGGCTTCCGCTTTTTCTTGAATGTTTTTCGATGGCACGGGCTTTCGAGCCGCTATGTATCCTATAACGGTATTGTCTTCATTATAGATAGGGGAAACTTGGGTATCAACCCAAAAAAACTTTCCATCTTTGCGTAAGTTTTTAATGACGAGATGAGCAGTAATTCCTGCTTGAAGTGTTTTCCACATTTCGGTAAAAACAGTTTTAGGCATATCGGGGTGACGAAGAATATTATGGGGTTGTCCTAAAAGTTCTTCCGCACTATAACCAGAAATTTCACAAAATTTTCGATTGACAAAGGTAATAACTCCCTCTAAATCCGTTTCGCTGACGATGGCACGTCCTTCAAAAGAAAACTCCTCATCTACTGGAACGGGTTTTTGCATACTGCAACTCCTTGGGTGAAAAAAATACTAAAATAAATTTACAATTCAGAGAATATGACATAAACAAGGTAAAAACATTCTTAGGTTGTCTTGTGTTGAGAAAGATTTTGGATGATTTGCGCATCTTTTGTCCCAACCAGTTCACTAAGTGTCTCTAGGCTCCCTTTTTGCAGATCAGCAAAGGTTCCATAATAGTCTAACAGTTTTTTAATTTTAGGGAGTGATAAGCCATTTTTGGAGAGAAATTTAGAGAGTTGATCCTGTTTTAATTTGGTTTTTTTATGAAAGGTAATGGCACTTCGATGGGCTTCATCGCGCAGCATCTGGACAAATTGGAGCCGTTTATCGTAAGGTTCTAGTCGAAAGGTGTCAAAAGTTCCATGTAAAATATCACGCGCTGACCCTTTGGCTCGGTGTGAAATGGTGTTGAGTTTTTCTTTACTAATCGCGATAACATCAAGGGTTGTTCCATGGGAATAAAGGAGTTCCAATGCCAATGACCGTAACGTTTCTCCCCCATCAAGAATCCATAAATCGGGGGGCGGATTGGTACTAAAATCGTCAATACGACGCTTAAGCATCTCTCTCATTTGACCGTATTCATCTTTGTGATGCAGATGATAGGTACGATACGATTTTTTCTCCAAGCTATCATTGTTATACACAATCATGGCTCCAACAGGGGCAACTCCTCCTAAATGAGAGTTGTCAAACACTTCGATACGGCGGGGGATTACCTCCAACGTAAACAGGGCTTGAAGAGAATGCAAGAGGGGGTCATTAAGCGGTTTTTTGGTTTTGAGCAACGTATACGCATTGGTCATGGCTAGGGTGACTAAGTGCTTTTTAATCCCTTGTTTAGGTGTTTCTATCGATACTTTTTTTTCAAAAAGGAGACTTAAATGGTCATTGATCCATGGTTTTTCTTCAAAAGGATGTGCCGTTAAAATAGGGGCAATAATAGGGGGTTTGGTGGTTCCATAATAGTTGACCAACGTTCGCTCGTAGGCTTCATCGAGTAAAAAATCCTCGGGTGCGGTGAAAAAATCGTGGGAACTGGAGGCAATTTTACCATTGCGGATAAACATTCGGACAACACATCCTCGATCATCGGTGATGGCAATTGCAAACACATCGTAATGGACATTGCGTGCTAAATCAATCGTAGAGGTGAGGACACTTTTACCAATCCGTTCACACCGATCGCGTAGACCCATTGCCTCTTCAAAGCGCAACTCTTGGGAATACCCTTCCATTTTTTCGATAAGTTTGGGCAAAAGCAATTTTTTGTTGTGGATCCACGCGATGGCGGTATCCACAAAGGTTCGATAGTAGGTGGTATCAACGGAAAATTCACACGGTCCCAAGCACTGGTTCATTTGGTAAAAAAGACACACTTTTTTCCCTTTGAGGCAACTCTTTTTTTGGACAAGAGGGAGAAGTTCGTAGAGTGAATCGAGAATATCTCTTGCCCCCGTGGAAAAAGGGCCAAAATAGTGAATATTTTTTCCTGAAATGACTTTGCGGGTAATGTCAAATCGGGGGTAAGGATCATTTAAATCGATGAAAATATAAGGATAGGTTTTGTCATCGCGCAACAGAATATTGTATTTTGGGGCTAATTGTTTAATCAGCGAATTTTCAAGAATCAACGCATCATGTTCATTCTCCACGACAATATAGTGCAGTGAAACGGTTTCCGAGAGCATTTTTTGGATACGTAATGATAGGGTCACTTTAGGGGAGAGACTGGGGGTTAGGGTAAAATAACTCTTAACCCGTTTGGAGAGGTCTTTTGCTTTTCCGATATAGAGAATGCGCCCTTTGGCATCCAAATATTGATAAATTCCCGCACTGTGAGGGAGAGAACGGATCATTTCAATCATCAAAACCACTTAATCAAGTATTTATAGTAGCTATTATACCATCCCCCTATCTCTTTTAGTGTTGTAGGAATAAAATGAAAACGGTACTTTTTTTGTTAATTATACTTATTGTCAGTGGATGTGGGCATAAAGCACCCCCTTTTTATGAAAAACCATCGGCTGAGGAAAAAAATGTTGCGTTATGATGTGGTGATCATTGGCGCAGGGATTGCTGGCTTGTATGCGGGGATGGGTTTTTCGCGGGATAAGAAGGTATTGATTATCAGTAAGTCACACCCCTGGGAGTGCAATACCTATTATGCGCAGGGGGGGGTGACCACCGCTTACAATGACGCGGATATCCCTCTCCATGTAGCTGATACCCTTGAAGCAGGGGCGGGATTGTGCGACCGTGAAGCGGTGCAGTTTATGAGTGAAGCCTCCCAAGGGGTGATTCGTGATCTCATTGATCGGGGATTTCGCTTCGATACCGATGAAGCAGGGAATCTGTTGTATACCAAAGAGGCTGCCCATTCGTGCAACCGTATTTTGCACGCGGGGGGGGATGCAACGGGTCGTTATCTCCATCTCTTTTTATTGCAACAAAATCCCCACCCGATGTTGAGTAACGCGACGGTGATTGATCTGCTGATGGAGGATAACCGATGTTGTGGTGTGGAGGTACTTAGTGAGGGGAAACGAAAACTCATTTATGCCAATAATGTCATTATCGCCAGTGGTGGAGTGGGATCATTGTATGAATACCATACCAACTCCCACGCCATTAGTGCCGATCTTCATGGGATTTGTCTTGAGAAAGGGATTGCCCTTGAGAATATGGAGATGATGCAGTTTCATCCCACCGTCTTTGTAAGTAACAGTGGTGCACGTAAACAGTTACTCTCAGAAGCGTTGCGCGGTGAGGGGGCATGGATTGTGGATGATGCTGGGTATCGCTTTTTGTTTGAGTACGATGAACGGGGGGAGATGGCACCGCGTGACATTGTGAGTCGGGCAATTTTTGATTATAAACAGCGCACCGCTTCCCAAGTGTATTTGTCGTGCGAACATTTTGATCAAGACTATTTTCGGGGACGTTTTCCTAATATTTACAACGCACTGCGCGATTTAGGTTATACGCTTCCTAAACAATGTGTCCCTATCTCACCTGCTTTTCATTACGCCATTGGGGGGATTAAAAGCAATTTGGATGGGAGTGTTCCCCATACCCAAGGGTTGTATGTCATCGGTGAAGCGGCGTGTACTGGGGTGCATGGAGCCAATCGATTGGCCAGTAATTCGCTCTTGGAAGGGTTGGTTTTTGGAAAATATGCCGCACAGACCATCAACCACAGTACCAATGACCCTTGCACAAAACACTTTGATGTGGGAGAAGAATCCCTTGAAGTGCTAGGAGATAAAGAGAAAAAAGATCGCCTCCGCCGTGTAATGTGGGACTATGTCTCCATCAAACGAACTCCCACAGGTCTCCAAAAAGCGCTTGAAACAATTAATGACATGTTGGACTCTTCAGTAGGGAGATTGTTAAAATTACGCTTGCTGAGTGCAAGAGAGATCGTACAATCAGCACACAATCGAAGTGAATCAATCGGGGTGCATTACATCACGCACTCGTAACTGTGTCGAAAATACAAGGAAACGTGCCATGATAGAAATAGTAATCTCAATTATGTTATGGCTTATGGCGATACTGGCTATTTTTGTAGTGATAACTGACCTTACGCACCCTTCAACTTCTGAAGCTCCAAATAAGCCATCCGATT
>JAVHOQ010000122.1:0-27565 GCA_036170115.1 Sulfuricurvum sp. | reverse complement strand
GGTTTCTCCGGGGCGATACCAATATCCAATTCCTTAAGGACATCGGCGTTTCCATCTGGGACGAATGGGAACCAGTTGCCCTTTTTGTGGGACGGGATGCGCTTTAGAAGTCGAATGCCATCGTGAAGCTTATACGGTCAAAGGGGATAAAACCAACCCTTCTACCCATGGACAGCTGTGTCTAAAACCGATCCAAATGGCAAAAGCGTTAGAGACCAATCGACTCACTACCCCGTTGTATCGAGACGACAAAACCCACCCGTTTAAACCCATTTCATGGGAGGAAGCGATCACTCTCTTAGCTCAAAATATCACCGATCTTCCCAAAGAAGCCCTCTACTTTTACCTCTCAGGGCAACTGCTTACCGAAGAGAGTTACCTTTTTACCAAACTTATCAAAGGGTATTTGGGGATCAATAATGTCGATGCCAACTCCCGATTATGTATGGCAAGTGCGGTGGTTGCCCATAAAATGGTCTTTGGAAGCGATGGACCTTTGGGCAGCTACAGTGACATTGATGATGCGGAGGTAATTTTGATTAGCGGTGCCAACCCTGCGTGGGCGCATCCTGTCCTCTTTCGTCGTATTCTTGCGCGTAAAAAAGCCCATCCCGCGCCCAAATTATCGTCATTGATCCCATTTGCACCGAAACAGCCCAAAAAAGCGACCTTTGGATTGGGCTGGTCAGTGGCAGTGATACGACCCTTTACAATGCCCTTTTAGCCCAGTTGGATCGACGTAATGGGTGTGATACAGCGTTTATTGATCGCGCGACCCAAGGGTTTCACGAGACGCTTGCTGTGGCACAAACCCTCCCTTTTGAGGAAGCGATTGCGGCGTGTGGCGTGAGGATGGATCAGGCTAATACCCTTGTAGAGCTTTTTGCCTCTGAGAAAAAAATTGTCGGACTGTGGTGTCAGGGTCTTAATCAAGCCTTGGATGGGGTGATGCGCAATGTAGGATTTATGCAGCTTTTTTTAGCCACAGGTCGCGTCAATGGTCCTAAAGGTCTCCCCCTTTCGCTGACCGGTCAGCCCAATGCGATGGGGGGACGAGAGGTGGGGTATCTTTCCAATGCCCTGCCTGCGTATCGTGATGTTCGCGATGAAGGGGATAGAACCGCGTGTGAAAAGCACTGGAATCTCCCCCCAAAAACGATCTCTTCTACCGTAGGGATGACCATTACCCACGCCATTGATGCCATCATGACCGATGCCATTCGCTTTTTGTGGGTGGCGTGTACCAATCCGCTACTCACCCTCCCCGATGTCCAAAAAACCAAAAACGCCTTGGCAAAAAAAGGGCTGTTTTTGGTGGTTCAAGATTGCGTCTTGAGCGAAACGGCGTTGGTGGCGAATCTTGTTTTACCCACATACGGATGGGGAGAAAAAGAGGGGAGTATGACCAATTCTGAACGGTTTATCAAACGTGTTCGCCCTTTTAAATCCCCTCCCTCAAACACCCAAAGTGACACGGATATTATCTGCGCCGTTGCACGAAAATTAGGTTTTGATGGGTTTGATTATCCCCATACGCACGCCATTTACGATGAGTACAAACACCTCACGCAGGGACGTTTATGCGATCAAAGTTGCCAAGAGTATGAGACACTTGCCTATCAATGGGGCGGCACAACCCTCTATGCGGAGGAACAGTTTGCCACCGTGACCCAAAAAGCGCAATTCCATCCGATTCATCCCGTGATTACACCGATCAAGCGTGACCATTTTGTGCTAATTACCGGACGAACCAAAAAGCAGTGGCATACGATGACCCGCACAGGGGCGATCCCTGAATTACGCAAAGGGGAAGAAGAGGCGTATCTTTTGATGAATCACGAGGAGGCGTATGCTATGGCGATTAAGGAGGGTGACCTTGTGGTCATTAGCAATGCATTGGGTTCGCTGACCTTACCCGTCCGATTTGGACGATTGGCGCATCGACATCTTTTTGCCCCGTTTGGGTATCCACAAACCCCTATTAATACCCTCATAAGTGTGGTCAATGACCCTTTGTCTTTTCAAAGCGCCCTTAAATCGACGCAGGTTCAACTTGCTTTATTGCGATCGTTGGCGAACGAATGTATGTAATGCAATGGTGACACAACTGTTTTATACTGCGTACCATGGAAGCTTTGTCCCCCCTCTATCAACGCTATATTGATCACTTAGATGTCGCGTTTCAACCCATCGTCGATATTCATTCGGGTGCCATGTTCGGGGTTGAAGCCCTGTTACGGGGAACTGATGGGTTGGGATTTGAGACCATTTTTGCTTTTTTTGACCATCTGTTTGACCATAATGTCCTCTATGCGTTTGATCTTGCGTTACGGGAAAAGGTGATTGCGAAGTTTTGTACCATTCCATTTCATCACGACATCAAACTTTTTTACAATCTCGATAACCGCCTTTTTGAGATACATGATGCCCCACGAGGAAACACCTCCCGCATCCTCAAAAAATACGGTCTTGACCATAAAAGCATGGTCTTTGAACTCTCCGAACACAACGAAATCCAAAGCTTGGAACGGTTCACCGCCTTGATGGCTCGTTATCGGGATGAGGGGTTTAGTGTTGCGATTGATGATTTTGGGATTGGTCAATCAGGATACAAGATGCTGTATCATGCCACCCCTCATATCCTCAAAATCGACCGCTTTTTTTTAAGCGATGTCCGCACCGATCAGAAAAAAAAGATTTTAGCCCGTAATATGGTGCAACTAGCGACTCTCATGGGGTGTCGTGTGATCGCTGAGGGGGTGGAAACGTATGAAGAGTGGCTGGTCTCCAAAGAGATTGGGTGCCATTGGGTACAGGGCTATTTTATCCAACGCCCCACGTGCGATTGCACCCAACTAAGCCCTCGTTATACCCAAGTGGAGGTTCTTCCGTTTGTGGAAAAACGGCTTTTAGGGGATCAGGTCATTATCCGAAAACGGCTTGAGATGGTCGAGCCTATCTGCGTTAACGATTCAATGGAAAAACTTTTGGCAATTTTTAATACCAATCCCGACCTCTTTTTGATCCCCGTCATCGATGCGCAGGGGGTTCCTCTGGGGATTATCCATGAACATCGTCTCAAAAGCATTATCTACTCCCCTTTTGGGCAATCATTGATCAAAAACAGCTCCTCGAATTTTTCAATTTTAGAAAATTATGTCGACGTAATCCCCATCGTCGATGTGACCATGCCTTTGGAGACCATTGTGGAATTATTCTCGCTGCACGACGATGCCATAGGGGTATTGGTGAGTGAATCCTCGAAATATTTGGGCTATTTGAGCGCGCGGGTGATGATTGAGGCGGTACATGAACGCAATTTGATTCGGGCGCGGGATCAAAATCCCCTCAGCCGTCTTCCCGGTAATTTTAGGATCACTGAGTACATCGCCCATGCGTGCGAAGTAGAGTGCAACAGTGCGTTTTGCTATTTTGATTTTGACCATTTTAAACCCTTTAATGACTATTATGGCTTTCGCAATGGGGATCGTGCTATTGTCTTGTTCGCGGAATTAATGGGCAAAATTTTGCTCAACAACGCCTTTGTCGGTCATATCGGTGGGGATGATTTTTTTGCGGGAGCATTGATCGAAAACGAAACGATGTTGGATCACTTCATCGCTAAAGTGCGTGAGCTAATCGAAACATTTGGGGAAGAGGTGCAAGAATTTTACCATCCGGACGATCGTCAACGGGGTTATATTATTGCCGATGATCGGCATGGTATTCGTCGAGAGTTTAAGCTTTTGAGCGTAAGTGCTGTTTTAGTCTACAAAACAGGAAAAACGTCGATTCACTCCGCCGATCATTTGCAGCACATCTTTGCCAAAGAGAAGAAAAATGCCAAACGATGTTCTGATCATCTGTGTGTGATACGGGATTGACACAAAGATCTACCGTTCTTTTTATCCTATAGCCTTTGTGATGGAGCTATCAGCAAAAAAAAATTCCTAAAAAGCGCACTTTTCTTTTATGTTATACTGCCAAGTGTAATTTATTGTATGAAAAATAGATGGATGGGAGGTGTGTAATGCGCGTTAAACGTTATATTTTTTACCCTGTATTCGCTCTTATGGGCTTTTTGTTGGTTTCGTGTGCCACGCAAAAAGAAGCTGCTCGAAGTCTCTCTTCAGAACAAGGGAAGGAGGTGATCAAAACCACTACGACTGATAAAAGAGGGGGCGGTGATTTTTCTGAAATTACCGCAACGGTCTATCCGACAAAACTTCCCTCCCCCAATCCCCCTCCCAGTGTGGTGGGAAGTGATGTTGTAGAGGAGCAGCCTTTGCCACCCAAAATACCTCTCCCCTCCAATAGTGATAGTCTGGATGATTCGACGGCTCCCTCTAAAGTAGCATCAAAAACGTCTACTGCATCCCAAAATCCGATTCCTTCACAATACCGCGTGATTTTGGATGCAGACAAACAGATTAATGTCCCGGGAGAAGCGGGTGCATTAAACGTGTGGTTTGGGGACAGTACGTATGAACAGCCCCAAGAACAAGAGGATAAGATACGCGCTAAAACCCTCATTAGCAACACCAAAGCCAAACGGTGGGCGCGGGTCTCTCCCTATGGGGAAGCGTTTACCATCACCCCTGTTGAACCCATTGCGTGTTTTGAAATTGATCCTAGTGGTTCAGAAGTGCGCTTTAACTTGATCCCCAAAAAATCGAAATCAGGAGTTTATAAAGTCGGAGCAACGGTGTATCTTTATGGCCTAAGTGACTGTAGTGATACCCCGATCCCTAAATTTTCTGCCGATCTTAAAGTGAGTGTACTTGTGAATAAAAAAGAGGTCGCCAAAGTCATAGCGTATGAAAAAGGGGGCGAATTATGGGATGTTTTTTGGAAAGGGCTTATGGATTTTTGGGGCGCATTGGTCGCAGTAGTGTTTGGAACCCTATTGTTTATGGTGCGTAAAAAACTTAAAAACTGGTCTAGCACCGGTCACGAAAAATCAGAATAATACAAGCAGAGGATAACGGATGATTTTAGATGATATTATTAAAAAAACCAAAGAGGATCTCAAAGAGAGAGAAGCGAAGTTTAGTATGGAGTGGTTGGGACGTTCCTTAGCGTTTAATGCTCGTGCGCCACGGGATGTACGCCCCTTTTTGACCTCTACGGTCGAAGAGCCGTATCGTATTATTTCGGAAGTGAAAAAAGCAAGCCCTTCGCGGGGGGTGATTCGAGAAGATTTTGATCCCGTTGCCATTGCCCAAAGTTATGAACGTGGGGGTGCCAATGCCATCTCCATTTTGACCGAACCCCACTTTTTTCAAGGCAATTTGGAGTACCTTGCCCAAATTCGTCGTTATGTGGGGATCCCTTTGCTGCGTAAAGACTTCATTGTCTCTCGCTATCAACTCCTTGAAGCGTTGGTCTATGGAGCCGATTTTGTCCTTCTTATCGCAGCGGCACTCTCCAAAAATGAGTTTAAAGAGTTGCTTGCCTATACCCGTCATTTGGGGATGGAAGCGTTGGTCGAAATTCACGATAAAAGCGACCTAACCAAAGCCATTTATGCAGGAGCCAACATTATTGGAATTAACCATCGTAACCTTCAAACGTTTGAAATGAATATGAATTTAAGTTATGATTTAATCCCCCTCATCCCCAATGGGAAGATCCTTGTCGCCGAAAGTGGCATTTATGAACACGGTCAATTGGAAGATTTAAACAAAGCCGGTGTGGATGCGTTTTTGGTCGGTGAGTCCCTGATGCGTCAAGAGGATGTAGAGGGTGCGTTAAAAAAACTCAAAAATGGGTAAAGATTTTTAAATTTCTCCCTTTTGTCACCTATTTAAGCAACCCTTGAGATTGTTTTAGGATATGATAAGCCCGTTTAGTATTTTCCCAAGGGGGTGTCCATGATTGAGTCGATAAGTCCAGAGTTACAAAAATTTTATGATATTTTTGAAGAGATTGATAAGGGGAAAATTCCCGAGTTTAAAGATTTTTTAGAAGCCAATGCGGTGAATTTTAATCTCTTTAAAGATGGCAATTTTATTGAGCGATCTTTCCCGTTTGATATGATTCCTCGCATTATCCCTAAGAGTGAGTTTGATCATCTCGAAGCGGGAATTATTCAACGTGTTAAAGCATTGAACGCTTTTTTGAATGATATTTATGGTGAACAGCGTATTATTGCTGATGGGATTGTCCCCAGAGAATATGTCGATTCCGCCGTTGGTTTCCTCCCTGAATTTATGAATGTAGTCCCTCCTAAGATGATCCGAACCCACATTAGCGGTATCGATTTGGTCAAAGACAGTGTCAGTGGTGAGTGGGTTATCCTTGAAGATAATTTACGGGTTCCTAGCGGTGTGAGCTATCCTTTGAGCATCCGACGCGCCTTCCGTCACACCTACCCTGAATTTTTTGAATCGATGAAAATTTCAAAACTCAAGCAATATGGGGATCAACTAAAAGCAGCAATGGACTATGTCAACACGGGTGGACTTAATGTCGTTTTAACTCCAGGGCGATACAACTCCGCATACTATGAGCACAGCTACTTAGCTAAAATTACCGGTTCAACGTTGGCATTGGGTGAGGATTTAGTCGTCAAAAATGACGAGGTCTTTTTACGCAGTTACGATGGAGAAGATCAGCGTGTTGGAGCCATTTATCGTCGATTGGACGATGATTTCTTGGATCCTGAAGTCTTCCATCCCGAAAGTCTCATTGGGGTTCCCCATTTGGCAAGCGCGTATCGTGCAGGGAATGTTGCCATTATGAACAGTATTGGTAATGGAGTGGCTGATGATAAGGGAATCTACTATTTTGTCCCCCAGATGGTTAAGTATTATTTGAATGAAGAACCATTGCTTAAAAACGCCCCTACCTATCTCCCCTATTATGAAAAAGACCGTGAGTATGTTTTGGCGAATATTGATACGTTGGTTATTAAAGATGTCGCCGAAGCGGGAGGATATGGGGTATTGTTTGGTAACCGACTCTCCCCTGAGCAACGTGAAGAGATCATTCAGATGATTATCGATGATCCACGCCGTTTTATTGCCCAAGAGGTGATTGAATTTTACGATTTGCCGTGTATGATTAATGGGGAGATTCTCCCCCGAAAAGCCGATTTACGAGCGTACGTGATTTGTGGTGAAGAGGTGAGTGTGAGTATGGGGGGATTAACCCGTTTTGCAATGGAAGAGGGAAATTACCTCGTTAATTCGTCTCAAGGGGGCGGATTTAAAGATACATGGGTGGTGGAATTATGATGACAAACAGTATGGCTATTTCGGTCAATACCGCACAACGACTCTATTGGTTGGGTCGTTATGTTCAGCGCGCTGAGACGTTGTTACGTGAATTGGTAAGCAGTTATGATTATGTTATTGACCGTGATACTGAGGATGGGCGTAAACTCTACGCTAAATTAGGGATTGAGCTTGAATACGCCAATGCGTTGGATTTTTTAAAACAAGGAATCTATGGAAACCATGGCTCCAGTATTGAATCAATCATTACATGGGCAAGAGAAAATGCCATTGAAACCCGTCATTTGCTGGATGAACGGGGATTTGCAACGCTCAATAAAATTTATAACCATATCGTAGCAGGACGTGATGGACGGGTGAGTCCGACTTCCTTGGAAGAGATGATTGATGATTTTGCGTTGATTTTGGGGATTTTTTCCTCTGAATTAGAGCGACCCACAGCGTACCATTTTATCCGCTTAGGGCAACAAATTGAGCGTTTTGATCTTATTTTACGCCTGTATCAGGGGACTGATTTTGTCACCACTGAGTGGGGAACCATGAGCGCGATTGCTAAGGGGCTTAATGATAGCTATCAACCTAAAGAATTTAGTGCCTCTACCATTGGGGATGCCCTTGAAAAAGTTAATGGTGTGATTGATCAGGTTATTATGAGTTCTTTCCCCGCCATGTCACAATCACAAGGGTAATCATGGGGTTAATCGAAGAAGTGTTGACCATTGAACTTCCGGTGGGGGAATCTTTTCGGATTCAGCGTTGTCGGTATCTCCCCGCAAAAGGGGAATCTACGAAACGTATCTCTGTGGTTAGTGGTATCCATGGTGATGAATTAGAGGGGCAGTACGTCTGTTTTCTCTTGGGGCAGTGGTTACGTGAAAATCCTGAAAAAATTCGAGGAACGATTGATATTTATCCCGCAATTAATTCTTTAGGCTTGGACAGTATTACCCGTTCTATCCCGTTTTATGGAGTGGATCTTAATCGCACTTTCCCCGGGAGTAAAAACGATTTTCTCCCTGCCCAAATTGCCGATGGGGTAGTTGAGGTGATGAGGGGGTCGGATATTGCTGTGGATATCCATTCCAGTAATATTTTCTTGCGAGAAATTCCTCAAGTGCGTATTGCGAAATCCCAAGAAGCAGTATTGGTTCCTTTGGCAAACTTACTCAATATCGATTTTGTGTGGGTACATGATGCCGTAACGGTACTGGAATCGACGTTTGCCCATGCAATGAATACCATTGGAACCAAAACCCTCGTCGTAGAGATGGGGGTTGGGATGCGTTTGGGTAAAGCGTATGGTCATCAACTCTTAGATGGATTACTCAACCTTATGGCGCATGAAGGAATTTTGGATATTGATCCGCTGGACGTTCGTTTCCCGATTCAATCCCATGTGGGAGAGGTAGCATATCTAAATGCCAGTTCTCCTGGGCTATTTGTTCCCGCCATTGAACATTGTCAAGTGATTGAAAAAGGGTCTTTGGTGGGACACATTGTTAGCCCTTTGGGTGGAGAGATACTTGATGATGTGATTGCCCCCATTGGAGGGATACTGTTTACCATTCGAGCCTATCCTATTGTCTATGAGGGTTCATTACTGGGACGAATTTTTGGAGAGAAACAATGAGACGATTTGACATAGTAACGTTGGAATCTCCCAACCGCGCCCCTTTACGCATTGAGGGGTTTTTATTTGGGGAACACCATGACAATGCCCCCTCGGTTGCCATTGTGGGTGCGATGAGTGGAGATCAGATTAATCAGCTCTATGTTGCATCGGGATTGGTGGAGTATTTACGCCGTAAAGAGGAAGAGGGGAAAATCATTGGGGAAATTTTAGTTATTCCTGCAGTTAACCCTTACGCGCTGAATATGGGGGAAAAAAACTGGCCCTTAGACAAAACTGATCTTAACATGATGTTCCCCGGATACGACCAAGGAGAGACAACCCAACGGATTACTGCACGGTTATTTGAAACCCTCAAAGGGTATGATTATGGGATTATTTTAGAGGGGAGACGGGATCAGGGGATGTGTCTTCCTTATGTCAAACTCATCCAAAGTGGCTATGAAGATTTGGATGCGGTGCGGGATTTGGGTATGGGCTTTGTCCATTATCGCCCATACGAACCGATAGAAACGGCAATGTTGCAATACAATTGGCAACTGTGGGAAACCAATGCGTTTGCGATTGTTTTTGGTAAAAATGGGGCTATTGACCAAAGCGATAGTGATGAAGTTCACAACGCGCTGATCCGATTTCTTTCCAAACGTAAATTGTTGGATTGGCCCGTTTTTGAAGGAAAAAAAAGCAATATTTTACACTCTCAACAAATTACGTTGCTTAAAGCTTCCCGTGCGGGTATTTTTATCCCCAAAGTGCACTGCGGTGCTTTTGTCAAAAAAGGGGAAGTTGTAGGCCTTATTATGGATGCGTTAAGTGGTGAAAAGCGAGAAAAGATGGTTGCACCGTGTGAGGGGATTGTGACGTGCCAATATTCTCACCCCTTGATTTTTCAAAACTCCATCGCTTTTAGGATTGCATCGGTAGGAAATGCTTCGACCCAAGAGACGCTTTAGCGAATTACCTGCATCGGATTGATGTGGGCATTACGCTGCGTTACTTCAAATAATAAATCTCCCCCCACTCTCCCAATCACCGATCCTTGTTTAATCCGTTGTCCCACCAATACGGTGGGGGCAATACTACTTAAATGGGCATAAATGGTGTGCAAGCCATTGTCGTGTTCAATAATAATCAAATTTTTTAACATAACGGTCGATTTTGCCAAAATAACCTTTCCATTAAAAATGGCTTTGACTTTGGCATCGCTTTGTGTTGGGCGTAAAAAAACCGATTCACTGTAACTCTTGATCCCATACACAGGATCGGTATAAGGGCCAAAAGACTTGGTCACAACATACCCATCAAGGGGAGCAATGCCTTGTTCACCACTGTATTGAGCACTCCGTGATGGGGTATCCATTGGGGGCGGAGGTGGTGCTTCTTGGATGGTTTTGGTTGAGATCACTTTTTTCCCATCCTTGATGGTCGTATGTTTGACAACCACGATACGAGGGGGAGCTTTTGGACGCTGAACACTTTGCTGACGTTTAATAATATTAAGACTGGCAAGGGTGTTTTGTAAAGAGCGTTGTTGATCAAGAATCCTCGCTAAAGAGCGATTGTAAGCCTCTTTTTCTTTATTAAGGAGAACAACGGCTTGCTCATTTTCGTGTTTGGTGGTGAGGACTTTCTCTTTTTGTTGATCAATTTGGGCAATGGTTTGTTCCAACTGCATCGTTTGGTGGGAGAGGGCAGTAATTTTAGTGTTATTACTACTAAAAGCACGGGTAAGCTCGTGAACCTCTTGATTGATTTGTTTGCGATGAAGTTTGAGTATCTCTTCGGTAATGAGGGCATTGGCATCTTTGGCACGATCATCGCTAATAATAGAAGAGAGTGACGTGTTTTTAGCAATGGCAAGCACCAATTTTTTTTCTATCGCATTTTGGATTTGAGCAATCGTGATTTGTTGCGATTGGAGATTCACAAGGCTCATTTTGCTTGAGTGATAGATGGTTGATTTGCTCTGTAATTGGGAGGCAAGCGCATCAATGTGCTGCTGTTGTACTCCGATGACCTGACGTTGCTTGGCAATTTTAGTGGCGGTTTCAGTGAGCTTGGCATTCAACGAGCTGTAGGTCTCTTTGGTATTTTTAAGTTCAGAGGCAGTTGTTTTAATCCGCTCATCAATTTTTCCCCCACCATACAAAGAAACACTAATCAGTGGGATAAGCATCAACGAAAAAGAGAATCGCATGATCTATTTCTCTTCGTGATGGGAGATAACAATGGTAAACATAAACGTAATGGTGATACCAAGGGCAATGAGCAACGAGCGAAGGGTATCTTCTATGAGGCTAAAAAGCTGAACGCTAATACCGATCTCTTTGAGTTGAACCGCGAGGATGGCATAATAATCCAATCCCCATAGCGTACCACTGAGTAATAACGTTGCAAGGATGGCATCGACGATGGCAAGACGAAACAAAACCGCTGAACGTAACAACGCAGGAGCCCCCAAGAGTGCCATAATGGCGACACGGTCGGTGTGCTGCACTTGGAGTAATCGCATCTCTTTAAAAATCAGCAACGAAGTGACCACGGCGATGGCAATGGAGAGGAGTTGAAAAACCCGTTTAAACAAAAGCATGAGTTGGTACATCGCATCGTGCGTTTGGGTAAATCCTTCTACCCTTTCAATCGCAGGAGTTTTTTGAAGTGTGTGCTGCAACGTCGTGATTTGTTCGGGCGTGGGAAAACGTACCAAATAAATACGGTAGAACTTAGGGAGAGAGTGTTCCAAAAGTTCAAGATTCTGAGGGGTAATTTCCCCTTTAAAACGGTTTAATACATGCGAGGTCTCAATGGGAACACTGCGCTCAATCATCGAATCCATGGCACGAAAATTTTCCGTTGTTAGGGTGTTTTTGGTCACCACAATAATTGAATAACTGTTTTTTAAGTGGGATTCATAGGTGGTGATGGTGCGATCCACCGCAACATAAATTTCGACCGAGACCAAAACGGTAAAAAGGGCGATGATAAGGGAGAGATGATTTTTAAGTGATTTCATTAACATTTCCCGAGTCAATATGGTAATGGCGATAGGGGATGCGTAACCCTTTGGGGATACGGTGGGTGACGACAATGATCGTTGTATTGAGTTGGAGATTGCTCTCTTCAAGGAGATTCCAAATCAGGGAAGCGGAGTATTCATCCAAATTTCCGGTGGGTTCATCAGCCAGAACAAGGGTGGGATTGTGTGCCAATGCCCGCGCTATGGCGACCCGCTGTTGCTCACCCCCGCTAAGTTCGGGAGGGTATTTGCCTATTTGGTGGGATAATTTGACGTGAGAGAGGAGCCGTTGCACCTCTGCATCCCCAACATGGCGTTTGTAGCCTGAGATAATCAAGGGGAGCATGACGTTTTTTTCGATCGTCCACTCTTTGATCAGTTTGTAATCTTGAAAAACAATGCCAATGTGACGACGAAGGGCATTAAGCTTGGACGGTTTTACATGATTCATGTTCACCTCCCGCACATACAACTCTCCCCGAGAGGGGGCAATGGCACCGTAAAATGATTTAAGCAACGTCGATTTTCCACTGCCACTCTCCCCCGTAATCACCACAAAATCACCCTCTTTAATCATAAAAGTAGCCCCATAAATAATGGTATCTAACTCTTGGTAGGCAAGGGAGAGATGATCTGCGATAATGATATTAGTGGGCATGCAACAACTCGTTTAAGAGAGAATGGGCGTGTAAATTGGCATGAGAGCGTACCGGAAGGGTCGGAAAATAGGAGGCTTTTCCCTCTTGGACGATCAAATAAAGATGTTCAGGTCGGTCAAAACTTCCCATGGCTAAACGGATAATCCAGCCTCCACCCACAATATCAAAACTCGCCTCGGTATTCAAAAATCCCCACTCACGGCGATAGGTTTGACGTTCAATTTTGGGCAAGATGGTATCATCGATGGGAGCATCGGAAAAGATAAACGCCCCTTCAAGAATTTTTTCGGGATTCTCTAAATGATTCATGAGGGTCACATCGTAGATATTTTTTTCCATCTTTTTCCATCGATCTTCGTATTTGCTGGTAATGGCAATCTCACGATTTTTATGCACCTCAAAACTGACGTGTGGAGGATGGGAATAGGTCTCTAGGGCAAAACGGTAATAATTTTCGCTGTCAGTACGTAATTCTAGTCGTCCATCCACTTTGAGCGTCCGAATCGCTTCGGCGACAAAAGCATCCCCAATGACCCGACGATGGGGTTTTTTATCCCATGGAACCGGAAAATGGACATAAATTTTGCTCAAGGTATTGGAGGGGACAAACTCCAAAAAGAGGCGTGCATCGTAATCTAATACCATAATATTAGTGAGGTTTTGGATGGTGATTTGTTTGAGTGCTTGTTCCAATGAGGGTTTATGTATTTCCAATCCGATAAACAAAACATTAGGTTGTGCCGCAGCTTGGTGAAGTAAATGGCGTGCAGAACCAAATCCTACCTCAAGATGTATGGCATCCGCAGTAGGAAACTGGGAGGCAAAAAAATCCACCGATTTGAGGGCATCGTGCTGTTTGAGATGGACATTTTCCCCGGTCGTATCGACATTGGAATCAAGGATCGTTAATTTTGCCCCTTGTACATACGCAAGTAACGCTTTTTTGAGCAAAAAATTGGGGGTGGGACGGGTAATTTTATCACTTTTGAGGAGATCTTTGTCACCACTTTTTTTGTGCAAGAGGAAAAAATTACGATTTTTATGGTTCGTTGCGATCAGGGATTCTCTCCCCTCCCCGCGTGAGGTGGCAATAAAAGTAAAGGTCACCTCCCCTTGGGTATGGGGAAAAGTGAGCGGATGAAAATTTTGGATATGAAGATGCGGCATACGTTATTTTGCCTCGTATTGAAGTTTGATTTCAGCGGTTGGGAGAGAACGAAGTCCATTTTTGTCCATACCGATGATTTGGTAAATGTAGCTAACCCCAGCTTTAACCGCATTGTCATGCACTTCGGTTTCGGTGATATTGTTGAATTCAGTGGTGGCATGATCAAAGAAACCATTTTTGGTAGTTTTAAGGACGCTGTAACTGATAATACGAGGATCATCATTCGTCCATTGTAAATCCGCACCTTTTGCACTGATTTTACTGTCATAAGGGACGGGCGTGCGGGGTTTTCCCAAACTGGTACCATTGATTCCTGTGCTATTAAGCGGGCTTTCTAACCCATCATTATCGACTGCGGTCACTTGATAATAAAAGCTCTCTCCATCTTGGGTTGTCTTATCACTGAAAGTTGTTCCATGCAATTTGACATAATATTCATAGCGTCCCTCTTTGGTGGTTGAACGGTAGATATTGTAGTGATTGAGATCGGCTAAAGGGCTGGCTTCCCATTTGAGATTAACCAACTTGGGTTGATCACTGGTGGCGGTTAGATTTTTGATCTCAGGGGGCAACCGTTTGGTGACCACTTTGACAATTTCACTGGGTGGAGTAGAAAGTTTATCGAAGGTGATGGCACGAACACGGTAATAGTAGGTCTCACCATCGCTTAGATCGGTATCGATGTACTCCGCATTAAGCCGCCCCTCAATGACGTTAATCTCTTTCCACTCAACCCCCCGCGCATCGGATCGGTCGATAGCATAGCCATTGATACGGGCATTAGGGTGGGGTCGCCAGATAAGTTTGGCACTGCGGGGCATATTGCCAATGGATTGAAAATAGCTTACCTGTGCAATCATGGGGAGTGTTGCGATGGTGACCATTTCGCTCCCATTGGATTCACTGTTATTTTTCCCTGTGGAGGTAAAACGGTACGAATAGTGGGTATTTGGGAGAAGATTTTTATCCAAATAGTGCGTTGTCAACCGATTTTCCAACGTGGCAATGCGGGTGAGCGTCACTTGCCCCCCCTGCGCTGGATGGGAACGATAGACATTATACCCCGTGACGTTGGGATCAGCAATCGCTTTCCACTCAAAGGCAGCCGAAGTAACATCGGTCAAGGAACCATTTAACGAGGGGACAGGCAAAGAAAGATCGATGGTGACCCTCTTTTCAACAGTAGGCTGAAGCGCGCAACCGCTAAAAAGACTAAGCGCTAAAGAGATGCTCAAAGTGTATTGAAGTGAACGTTGCATGAATTTCCTTTGGGTTAAAATGTTTTGTGAGGTAATTTTCCATCGTTGCATCCATCGGTGCGTGAAACGAGAGGCGTTGACCATGGGTGGGATGTACCAAATACAGTTTGTACGCATGGAGTAAAATATGGTCAATTTTGGTATCTTTTTGGTGGGTTCCATAAAGATGATCCCCCAAAATATGGCGACTGATCGACTCAAGATGGACGCGAATCTGATGGGTTCGACCGGTAAAAAGCTTGCACACAATCAGTTCTGAGGACGCATCGTTGGAAAGTGCCAATTTCCGAAACATCGTTTTGGCACTTTTACCACCCTCTGAAATAGCCATTTTAAGACGATTTTGACCGCTTCGTCCGATGGGTTTATCGATGAGGGTCTCTTCTTCTTTGAGGGGTGGGGAGATAACTGCCAGATAATAGCGTCCCATGGTCTTGTCTTGCAACTGAAGCGATAAGGCTTCATGTGCGGTATTGTTTTTAGCAACCACCATCACCCCGCTGGTACCACGATCGAGTCGATGGACAATCCCATGACGCTCTTCCCCGCTAAGGGTAGAAAGAGCAACACCACGCGTTTTAAGCCAATCGACCAGTGTCGGTTCTTTGACACTGGGAGCGGGATGGACGGTGAGACCACTGGGTTTATTGATGACCAAAATATCCTCATCTTCAAATAAAACGTCTACGTCAAAATTGATCTCATACGCGGGAGTTGATTTCATCTGTGGGAACACAACGGCAACGCTTTGCCCCATTTTCAGTTTGAGTCCCGCTTTGGAGGTAGGACGCTGATCGACGCTAATCGCATTTTGGTCAATGAGCTGCGCAATTTGGTTACGGGTTTGGGAAAGCATCTGTGTCAAAAAAAGATCCAAGCGGATCGCTTCTTCAACCCTAAAGGTTACATTATCTCGTTGCATCAATTTCCCTAGTGTCATGGTTTGGTTATGCTACAATATCATACGAAAAAAAATTAACTACAAATGAGTTGTCCCATTGCTTAATATTGATCGACGAATTCTAGCACATTTTGACTATGTAACGGTTGCATTGTTGATTCCGATTGTTTTTTTATCAGGTTGGCTTATTTATGAAATTCATCCTGTTTTAGGGCATAAACATTTAACCTATGTTATTGTCGGGATAGGTATTTTTTTCACCCTCTTTTTAATGCCCATTCGACGAATGTTTTGGATGATCCCCATTTTTTATTGGGGGAGTGTCATACTCCTTATTTTAGTTGAGGTGATTGGTCATGCCAGATTGGGGGCGAAACGGTGGATTGAGATCCCTTTTATCCATTTCACCCTTCAACCCTCAGAGTTGTTTAAACCGACGTTTATTTTGATGATGGCGTATCTCATTCATCGTAATCCACCACCGCCTGAGGGGTATGGATGGGTTGATTTTGCCAAACTCTCCTTTTTTATCTTTTTACCCTTTTTATTGATTGCCAAAGAACCCGATTTGGGAACTGCTACGGTTTTGGTATTGCTTGGGATGGGGATGCTCTTTATTGCTGGGGTTCATTGGAAAGTATGGGCGGGGTTGATCGTCGCATTTGTCATTTCACTTCCGTTGATTTATACGCAGCTACACGATTACCAAAAACAGCGTTTAACCGATTTTGTGAGTGAAAAACCCAGTTACCATGTCGAACAATCGATTATCGCCATTGGATCAGGAGGATTTTTTGGCAAACCCAAAGAAGCCGCCACCCAAACCCAAATGAAATTTCTCCCCATTGCTTCGAGTGATTTTATTTTTGCCTACGTCGTAGAACGATTTGGATTTTTTGGGGCATTTGTTTTGATCTCTTTGTATTCGGCACTCATTATCCATTTACTGTTACTTTTGGCATGGATTAATGACTATTACATCAAAGTAATCACCAGTGGAATCGCTTTATTGGTCTTTATCTATATGAGTGTCAACATCGCCATGACCATGGGATTGGCTCCGGTTGTTGGAGTTCCTTTGCCGATGTTTAGTTATGGGGGGAGCAGTTTTGTCAATTTTATGATCCTGTTTGCCATTATGGAAAACCTTTTGGCACACCGATTCCTCTGTGTCTACGACAGAGGGATTAAAAAAAGCTTTTTCTAATTTAAGCGTGTTATAATTGCGACCCACATTTAGGGGTCAATAGTTCAGTGGTTAGAGCCCTCCGCTCATAACGGAGTTGTCGCAGGTTCAAATCCTGCTTGACCCACCATCTACACGTAATTTTTTAAGCTTAATAACACCCTACTTTATTTGACCGTTTAAATGGAGAAGATATGCGCCTATTACTACTCTTTTTTTTCCTCACTTTCCCCCTTTTTGCCGATTCTTCGTTGTATGCCCAAGGGAAAAAGCTCTATTTTTCCAAAGGGTGCAACGGGTGTCATGGAGTCTCTGCTGGGGGGACGAACCAATATCCACCACTGGCATATCGACGCAAAGCCTTTTTACTCTATAAGCTTAAACTTTTGCGCAACAAACAAGGCAATACTCAATTAGCTTCGATGATGATCCCTTTTGCGATGGGATTAACCGATGGTCAGATGGATGCTTTGACCACTTTTTTAAGTGACTACCACGAAAGCAACAAGGGGAGTTATGTACCCGATTATTCGATGACGGGAGGGGGAAGTTCATGAAATTATTAGTCTCGGCATTGGAACATTCAGCCAACGTCCATTTGCGCTATTTGCTCCAAGAACTTGGGGATGAGGTTGAATTGCGGGGTATTTTTGATGCTTCATTGGGCAATAGTCATGTTGATCTTCGCTCAACCGCCATTATGGGATTTGTGGATGCGCTTGGTAAACTCCCTTTTTTCTTTCGCTTAAAAGACGAGATGGTCGCCATGGCAGGGGAGGTAGACAAAGTATTATTAATCGATTCTTCAGGTTTTAATCTCCCTTTGGCAAAAGCCATACGTAAAGCCTATCCCAACAAGGAGATTATCTATTACATCCTCCCCCAAGCGTGGGCATGGAAGAAAAAACGGATTCCCGTATTGGAAAAAACGGTGACCAAGCTTTGTTCCATTCTCCCCTTTGAACCTTCGTATTATTCTCCTACTGCCCCCATTAAGTACGTAGGACACCCTTTGCTCGATGAAATTACGGTGATGAAGACCTCTCTTGTCCCCACTGGCGTGGTGACGTTTATGCCCGGAAGTCGCCCCAGTGAGATCAAAAAATTGATGGATATTTTTCGGAAAGTACGAAGTAGAATCGCTGCTGAAGCGATGCTGGTGATTCCCAACCATTTTTCGCAAGCCAAAATTGACGAATTGTATGGAGACATTGCCTCATTTACCATCACCCATGATGCCCATACTACCCTTGCTGCTTCGGATTTTGCTTTTATTTGCAGTGGAACGGCGACGTTGGAAGCTTCGTTGATTAAAACCCCTTTTGTGCTGGTGTATATCGCCAAAAAATTGGATTATATGATTGGACGTGCCTTGATTAAACTGGAGTATGCAGGTTTGGGAAATTTGTTGTTTCTTCATGCGTACCATAAACCCTTCCATCCTGAATTTATCCAAGACGAGGTAACGGTCGAAAACTTGTATAATAGCTATCTCACGATGGATCGCAACCAATTTTTCAAGGATGCTGGTTTATTGCATGATCTTTTGAAACACGGAAGTGCCAAGCGTGTCAGTCACATTATTAAGGAAAAAAACTAATGCTTAGAATTGTTTCGTGGGTCAAAACCTATGCTAGTCGTACGTTAAATGACAAAATTGTTCCGTATGTTTTTACCCTCTCTGATGCACCGATGTTGTTTCGCGAGGTGTTACGCATCAATAAAATGTACCAAGATGGGTTGAAATTAGAGGGAAATGTCCCTGGCTTTCGTTTCAGTGTGGGGCGAAGTTATCTTATTTTTACCCTGTTGTGGCATGCCGTGATGCTCCCCATTGCGATTATTTTTCATCAAATATTGGTCAAAGTGGATTGTCATTTGTTGATTATTATGGCAGTCTTATTTACGGGGATGTTTTTTGCGTTGTACGCTATTTTCAAAGAGTATCTCATTGACACCGTGGCACACATCATCTTGATACGTGGATGGGAGAACCATTTTCCTTATTTTGACTATTATGCGCATGCCAAAGAGGTCGCACATATTTACGCTGATGCGTTGGATAAAGAGATCCCTCACAAAGAATTGCAGTTGTATATTTTTGAAAAATTGGTGGAGGGGGAAAAATAGTCCCTTTTTGGAGACTATTTTTTAACGCTGTTAAGTACACCCATAAACGTCGGAATATTCGCTGCGCCATCATACCGTTTGAGCTTTTCCCCTTTGGGATTCAGAAAATAAAAAGTAGGCGTTCCGATATAGCCCATACCTGAGGGAAGGGTATTGTTGTGAATGTCCAAATGAACCGCAACAAAATTTTTGGCAATAGTCGTTTCGACCACCCCCTCTTCAAAGACAACCTCTTCCATATATTCACAGGCAGGGCAATCCTCTTTGGAGAGCATTACCATCACATTTTTTTTCTCTTTGGCAGCTTGAGACAACGCTGCCGTATACGAAGAAGCCCATTTAACCTCTCCCATAGCTGATGAGATGAGCATGAGAGACAGCAGTACACTTTTGGTCATTTGATTGCTCCTAAGAGGGTTAAAAATTCTTTGGGTTCTTTAAAACCAATAAGGGTAGATGCTTCGAGTTGCTCCCCTTTTTCATCAAAGAAGAGGATGGCAGGAGGACCGAAAATATGGTATTTTTGACTAATCGCTTTAGCCGAATCATCGTTGGCAGTGAGATCAACCCGAACCAAGACAAAAGGACCCATCGCCGTTTTAACCCCCTCATCGCTAAAGGTTTTTTCATCCAACTCTTTGCACGCAGTACACCAATCGGCGGAAAAATCAACCAGAATTTTTTTCCCTTTATTCTCTTCGATAATCGCATCGAGTTCATCGGTGGAGGTGATGGTCTCAAACTTTTGATGAATTTTAGGTGTTTGTGGTTGCATGGTCGTTGTTTTCGCTAAAAAAGGATCCAGTGGATGCAGTAAATTGATTGCATTCGCCATCCCTCCGATCAAAAGAGCGACTCCATAGAGTAATACCATAACCCCCAACGCTTTAACATTGGCACGAGAACTCCATGCTGGGTGTTTGCCTAAAGGTTCCAAGGCACCAATGTTGACCGCCACAAAAATCGCCAATCCTCCCCACAGTAAGAGGGTGGTGTTTTCATCCAATACACGTCCAATCATCCAAATGGCAATTCCAAGCAGCATCACCCCAAAGATGGCTTTAATCACGTCCATCCACATCCCTGGTTTGGGCATAAATTTTCCTGAGGTTGTCCCCACGATGAGTAAAGGAACCCCCATTCCGATGCTTAGGGCAAACAAGGCAACGCCTCCTAAAAGGGCATCGCCCGTTTGACCGATATAGATCAATGCTCCTGCTAGGGGAGCAGCAACACATGGCCCTACGATGAGGGCAGAAACAAATCCCATAATGGCAATTCCAAAAATACCACTTTTTTGTCCCCCCAATTTGGAGAGACGGGACTGGATGAAATGGGGAATTTGAAGTTCATACACATCAAACATTGATAGAGATAGCAACACAAAAATAAGGGCAAAGACGGTGATGATCCACGGCGTTTGAAAGGCTGCTTGGAGATTTGCCCCAAATAATCCTGCCAAAACACCCGCGATGGTGTACGCCACTGCCATCGATAGGACATAGACTAGCGAGAGGAAAAAGGCACGTCGCGTCCCAATCCCCTTGCCTTGGGCGATGATGACCGACGAGATAATGGGGATCATCGGGAAGACACACGGAGTCAACGAGAGGAGAATCCCAAATCCAAAAAAGCTAATGATAATAACCCATACACTCCCATTCTTGATGACATTGGCAATCTGATCGCTTTCTGACCCTTGTGGCGGGGAAATCAGAGCTTTTTTGGGTTCCAAAACCGCCAAGGCTTTGAGGTAAGAGGGGTCAGTGAGTCCCAATTTATCGGCATTGACCATAATCTCCAAGGTAGTCTCTTGCGGTTCATAACATAAGCCTGCTAGGGAACACCCCTGATACGATAGTTTGGCACGAACCGTTTGCTCCCCTATGATATTTTTATTTTTGGTTAAGGTGATATGGGTGATGGGACTGACTTCATACACCGTATCCCCTTCATGATTGACCGTAGGGGTTTTGGTGGCAATTTCAGAAAAATGGAGACCGCTATTGGGATTAGCATCTTCGATTTTGAGTTTATCTTTGTAGAGATAGATTTTATCCCCTAAAACAATTTCAACCGCAATGGTGTGGTCATCCACACCCGTTATTTTAGGCTTAAATGCCTCTTCAGGCTGTAAAAAACTGACCCCAAAAAGGAGAGCCGTGGAGAAAAAGAGGGGGAGTAAAAAGCGCATCAAAAAAACCTTGCGGATGTATTTTGTTTATTTTAGCACAGTTACATGAATAGAATCGCTTTTATTAAGGGTTCAGACATTATAATTTTTGTTAATCATCTCATAGAAAAGGTACTTCTCGATGCAAAAACTCCTCTTCACCCTTTTTTTTGGCTCAACGGCTCTCCTCTTTGCTAACTCTTCGTGCGATGTCCCTAAAAATGATTTCGATGGTCTCTATTGTCTCAATAAGGTCTACCAAGAAGCAGACAAAGAGCTTAATGAAAATTTTAAAAATTTGCGAACCCGCTTGGATGCCAATGGCAAAGGGGCGTTAAAAGCGGGGCAATTGGTATGGATTGATAGTCGTAATAATCAGTGTTCCAAACGGGTGGATAATAATTTTTACGTCAATCTCGATTGTGCGACCAAAATGACTATTCAACGCAGTCAGTTTTTACAAGACCGTTTACGTGAATGTGTGAGCAGTGGATGTCAAAATAGTAAATTGTGGTAAGTTTATGACCTATCATCGAATTATGTTACAATTTAGCATATAAATTTAGATAAGGCTTTGTGTGAAATTTGAATGGGATGAAAAGAAAAATAGGGCAAATATCAAAAAGCATGGTATTAGTTTTGTCGAGGCAGTTTATGTTTTCGCTGATCCATTTGCCTTGAATATTCCAGATGATGAACACTCCGAAAGTGAAGAACGGTGGATTCTTTTGGGGCAAAGTTTAGCTTTGGGAGTTTTATTAATTGTCCATACATATAGAGAAGGGGATTCTATCCGAATTATTTCAGCTCGAAAGTCCACTAAAAATGAACACCGTATCTATGAAATGAGGTCTAAAAAATGAAAAAAGAGTACGATTTTACACACGCGCAACAAGGGAAATTTTACATTCCTATAGAAGAAATTCAAATTCCTATTTATCTTGAAAAAGATATTGCAACGTTTTTTGCTGACAAACTTAAAGGGAAAACCGAGACGTTGCAAACCCTTATTAACGAACTTTTACGTAAAGATATTGAGATCGCTAATCGGGTATTGGCATAATTTTTTCATCTGGCACGAAGATGGTCAAGGGGCTTAAAACCCTTACCTAAATCGTATCTTTTCAGCTCCCTTATAGTCTACAATGCTACACTAAAGAAATTTTAACTTTCTCCATAAGGTTGTCCCATGTCTAATCGTCTCTCTCACGAAGATTCTCCCTATCTCCAACAACACAAAGAAAACCCTTTTGATTGGTATCCGTGGTGCGATGAAGCGTTTGCACGGGCAAAACAGGAAAATAAACCCCTTTTTATCTCGATTGGGTACAGCAGTTGTCATTGGTGTCATGTTATGGAGCATGAAGTCTTTACCAATGAAGATATTGCTGAATTTGTCAATCGCCATTTTATTTGTATTAAGGTGGACAAAGAGGAGCGTCCCGACATCGACAAACATTTTCAAGAACTTCATTCATTGTTAAATCGTCGTAGTGGAGGGTGGCCGTTGTCGGTTTTTTGTACCCCTGAGAATAAACCCTTTTACGCAGCGACCTACATTCCCCCTTATAATCGGGATCGCATGATGGGATTTAGTGAACTTTCTACCATTATTGCCGATAAAGTTGCGGCGCGGGATGAAAAACTTTTTCAAAATGCCGATGAGATTCTTTCGTTTATGCAGCCTGATACCCGCCCTACTCAAGCAACGCACCTTACGGATGCTATTATGGTACAGTTTGACAAGCAAGCGGATCATAATTTTGATCTGATTCATGGTGGATTTTCCAAATCACCGAAATTTCCCCATGCTTCCACGCTAGAGACCTTGATGATCTTACACACTCTTGACCCCCAAGCATCCCGTCATACCCTCATCACCCGTACGCTCAATGGAATGGCAAAAGGGGGGATGTACGATCTCATTGAGGGGGGCTTTTGCCGTTACAGTACCGATGAAACGTGGTTGGTTCCCCATTTTGAAAAAATGACCTACGATAATGGATTATTGTGTGGGGTGTATGCTCATGCTTCAGAGATGTTTGAAGAACCTGCGTATCGTCGATGTGCTGAAGAGATTGCTGATTTTATGAGTGATGTTATGATGGAGGATAATCTCTTTTACAGTGCCAGCGATGCCGATACCCAAGGGGAAGAGGGAAAATATTTCGTTTATAGTTACGATGAGGTACTGAGTGCTTTGCATACGGCAAGGGTGAGTGATATTCAAAGCGCAGTAAAGCTTTTGGAACTTACCACCAATGGCAATTTTGAAGGGGAATGCATTATCACCCTCTCCTCACTGGAACGTCCGGAGTGGTTTGAACCGTTTGCTCATGCGTGTCGCCATCTTCGTTCCTTACGCCCCTACCCTTTTATCGATCGGAAGGTCAATACCGCATGGAATGCCATGATGATTAATGCCTTGTTTATTTTAGGCAAACATACGTCTCATTATGAAATCCAAGCCATCGTATCCCTTCAAACTCTCCTCTCGACTATGTGGATTGATGACACCCTTTATCACACTACGTTGATCCACAAAACCCCTAAAATCGGAGCTTTCTTAGAAGATTATGCTTATTTGGCTTCGGCATTGATCCAAGCATATCACACGACGTTGGAGGAGATGTATCTGATCCAAGCGCAACACCTTACCAACAAAGCATTAGAAGCGTTTTATGACAATGGGGTATGGTATTTTAGTCGCGGATCGTTTGCGACCATTGCCGAACTCGATGATGGCTCCTACCCCAGTGCCATGGCGGTGATAATCGATGTTCTCCTCTCTTTAGGGAGTTTGGTGGAGGGAAAATACCGCCATTTTGCCTTTAAAAGCCTCGAATACGTCTCTCTCAAACTGATGAAAACTCCCATCTATTACCCCAAACTCGCGCAACAAGCGATTCGCTATCTCAAAGGGGATCGGATTAT
Organism: Sulfuricurvum sp.; assembly: GCA_036170115.1. Classification (GTDB taxonomy): domain Bacteria; phylum Campylobacterota; class Campylobacteria; order Campylobacterales; family Sulfurimonadaceae; genus Sulfuricurvum. The sequence continues at coordinate 3,271 of JAVHOQ010000122.1, read as the reverse complement.
CAAAGCCCCTAAATCTTCCTTACTGCAATGCGAATCGTTTACCTACCCTTTTGTGGTATTAAAAATCGATGAGAGTGTCGAAGGTTTTTTGATCTGCGGTGAGCATAGCTGTTTTGCCTCTACCCCCCATTGTGATGCACTCAATGAGATGATTGAGACGACGCTGTAATGCACGAGACCCTGAAACCAGTTCAGGGTGACAGATAAAAAGCTGGATTCCCGCCTTCGCGGGAATGACGAGAGATTACGGATTTTTGGGGATAAACGTCTCCATCACATCCCCTTTACGTTGGAGAACAATCACATTATTTTCCAATGCTTTTTCTTTCAGCTCTTGATGCATATAAAACGAAGCAAGGGTCAAGTGATGGTTATAGTCTTTATAAATTGGGAAAAGTTCTTTAAAATTGGTTTGTTTTTTGGTAATAAGTCGCTCTAAATCTTTTTCATGCGCTTTGTACTTCACTTCGATAATGGCAATGTCTTTGCCATTGACCATGACTATATCAAACTCATCGCGTAAATTTTTAGTACTGCTTTTCCAATTTTTATCGATAAAATCGTAATGGATTCCCGCTAAGTCTTTTTTATCTTCCAAAGAATTATAAAAAAACTCTTCGGCGACATCCCCTTGGTTATTGGAAATATTGCCTAAGAGTATCCCCATTTTGGTGAGTTTGGCTTCGTTGCGTTTCATCTGTTCGTCGGTTTTGGCTTGTGAAATCGCTAAACCTACGACGAGGTCTTTGAGTTCTTGATCGGTCATTTGGGTCTCCTTGGAGGAAATACTAACGCTATTTTACCATAACCCTTAAGAAACAATCCGATACCATTTAAAGGATAAAAAAATACTGCAAGTGGGTAAAAAGATGGATAATACGATTACTATTGAGGGAGACAATAAAGCCCCTATCGTTGCAGGGAATCATAATAACGTAATCATCCAAAAGGCTCCTCACATCATCCCCAAAAATTTAGCCTCCACCCTCACCCCTACCCTTGCGCATTTTGTGGGGAGAGAATCGGAGCTAGAAGAGATTCATCAACGGCTCAACGATGATCCCATGCTATTGTTGCTCAATGGTATCGGGGGGATCGGGAAAAGTACCCTCGCATCGTACTATTTTCACCATCACAAAGAACGTTTTGACCATTATGGCTACGTGCAGGTCGATGAGGCGATTGAGCTGAATTTTCAAAAAGCGTTTAGGACATCGTTGGATTTGGAAAACGAGACCCTTGAGGAGTCTTTTGAGGAGGCGATCAGTAAGCTCTCCAATCTCAGCGGGAAAAAACTGCTGGTCATTGATGATCTCAAAGTCGCCTCCGACTCCCCCTCACTGCGTGCGATTTTGGGATTGGCACACTGTGGGTTTACCCTCTTGTTTACCTCACGCACGACGTTTCCCCATCTACCCCATCGCTTCGTAGAGCATCTCCCCCTTCCCCAAGCCAAAGAGCTTTTTGGCAAACACTATCCCAAAGCCGTGGATGAGGAAAAACTCGAACAGCTCTTGCGCATCATCGACTCCCATACCCTCCTTATCGAACTGATCGCCAAGATTATGGTCGAAGAGGGATACCCGTTGGAGAAAATTCTCACGCAACTCTCCCAAGGGGAGATGGTCACGATCGAATATACCGACGATGAGGGGCGTTTGGCGATGATCAATGATCGTCTCACGCGCCTCTTTAATCTCCAAAATCTCTCAGAGATATACCTTCTCTTGCTCAAAAAGTTCGTTATCCTCCCCTCTGCTGATCTTCCCTTTGGGGAACTTTCCGAGATATTGGGGGAGACGGCACAGGGGAGACTGACGTTTTTGGTCAAACGGGGGTGGCTCATCGGGGGAGAAGAGAGCTATAAACTTCATCCCATTCTCCATGCCTATCTCCTTGCTAATACTCCCCCCACGAGGGAGGAGATTTCCCCCCAGTTTGATTTTTTTATGAACGCTATTCGTAACAGTACTCCTTCCGATGAGCTGAGTAAAAAGAATCATGATTTTCCCTATTTTGAGGCGATGGCGCGGTTTTGGGTCAAAAATGGGTCGAGGGAGAAGAAAATAGGCTATTTTTTCAATCAATTGGGTCTTCTATATGATTCCATCGGAGCGTACGGTCACGCCTTAACGTACCTGCAACAATCGCTTGCTATCCACAAAGCCATCGGGGATAAAAGCGGTGAGGGGACGACGCTCAATAATATCTCTCAAATCTACGACGCACGGGGCGATCTGACCACTGCCTTAACGTACCTGCAACAATCGCGTGCCATCTACCAAGCCATCGGGGATAAAAGCGGTGAGGGGACGTCGCTCAATAATATTGCTGCAATCTACCAAGCACGAGGCGATCTGACCACCGCCTTAAGGTACCTGCAACAATCGCGTGCTATCTACCAAGCCATCGGGGATAAAGAGGGTGAGGGATCGTCGCTCAATAATATTGCTGCAATCTACCACGCACGAGGCGATCTGACCACCGCCTTAACGTACTGGCAACAATCCCTTGCTATCCGCCAAGCCATTGGGGATAAAAGCGGTGAGGGATCGACGCTCAATAATATCTCTCAAATCTACGACGCACGAGGCGATCTGACCACCGCCTTAACGTACCTGCAACAATCCCTTGCCATCTCCCAAGCCATCGGGGATAAAAGTGGTGAGGGGAGGACGCTCAATAATATCGGGTATATCCATTTGGCAAATGACGATCATGACCACGCGATCCAAAACTGGGTAGAGGCGTATTGCATCGCCAAAAAAATAGAGTATGCAGAATTACTTAATGCTCTTGAAGGATTGGCAAAAAAATTAGGGCATGAAGAGGGGTTGGGACTGTGGGAGACTCTCAGTCAAATGAGACCCTGAATCAAGTTCAGGGTGACGGGGGAAAAGTTCAGGGGGACATACACTGTCATTGCGGACTCGATCCGCAATCTAAGACCCTGAATCAAGTTCAGGGTGACGTGGGAAAAGTTTAGGGTGACGTGGGAAAAGCTCAGGGTGACGGGGTAGTGGTCAGGGTGACATACACTGTCATTGCGGACTCGATCCGCAATCTAAGACCCTGAGTCTAGCTGGATTCCCGCATTCGCGGGAATGACATAGTAAAGGTTTTTTATGAAATACATCGCGCTTATCGCATTTCATTTTGGGAATGTGTTGTTTGCATAGGGTACTCTTTTTTAGTGATTATTGGTAACGGTATTGCTATTACCGACCACAACCGTAGCCTGACCATCACTGTGAATGTCGTACGAAGGTGT
>JAVHOQ010000121.1:0-7082 GCA_036170115.1 Sulfuricurvum sp. | reverse complement strand
CCGAAATCTATGCTGATTTTTGAAATATTTGAGGTTTAGATTTGCAAGTGGCTCAGTATATTAGTTCTTTTCCGCCAAGATTTCCACTTTTTCGATTGTGTCGCGCATTTGGATGCTATCAAGCACCGCCATGGATTCGCTATCTTCTTTTTCGATTCCCCCAAAAACCGTATGAACACCATCAAGATGGGGGGTACTGACAAAACAGATGAAAAATTGACTTCCACCCGTGTTGGGGCCTGCGTGCGCCATAGAAAGCGTCCCTTTGACATGACGGTGTTTGTTGAGTGCCGTTTCACACGGAATTGCCCACCCCGGACCGCCTGTACCTGTACCATGAGGGCATCCCCCCTGTGCCATAAATCCAGGGATAACACGGTGAAAATTGAGTCCATTATAATAGCCATCATTCACCAACGCAGCGAAGTTAGCCACAGTATTAGGAGTCTCGTCGTTGTACAATTTGATCCACATAACCCCTTTGGCAGTGGTCATTTTTGCCCATTGGTAGCTTGCTAATTCTTCAGCAGTGGGTTTATACGTTTTAAGTTCTTTGCGTCCAAACATGGTTGAATCGTCCTTAGGAGAAATTTTTTCGCATTATAGTAAAGTAATCTTAACGCATCGAAGCAAATGAGCTATAATAAAGCTATTTAAATTATTTTGGAGTGATTATGGAGCAGTTTTGAGGAGTTTACAAAAATGGCGGTGTATGCCAATGCGATGGCAACGATTTGTCGATAAAAGGATTCGTGTATGGAACTTGGATTATTCATCATTTTTTGGTACGGAGTGTCACACGCTTTTGGGCCTGATCATCTCACCGCCATTGCCGATTTTTCGATTGGTCGAGATACGAAAAAAACGTTGATGGTGGTGGGGGCCTTTGCCCAATTGCTCCACTTTTTTGTTATCCCCCAACGCATTACCGATTATGGCGATCTCATCGCTTCGAGTGTTCTTTTCGGTATTGGTTTGTATCTTTTGTACATGGTCTACGCCAACAAAATTCATCTGCACACCCACATCCATAATGACCAAAAACATATCCATATTTGGTTTGGCAACGAACACGATCACCCATCTTCTTTCACTGGTGGTCGTTCTGCGTTTGGGATTGGTGTCCTTATGGGGATTGGGGGAGTGCGGGGGATGTTGGTCACCCTTGGGATGCTTCAGGGACAAAGCATTGATGCGTGGATGATTGTGGCGTTTATTGCAGGGGTGATGGTTGTTTTTTTAACGTTTGGCTGGGTGATATTATGGATAAATAACGATATACTCACCAACATAAAAAATGTGCGCCGTGCGTTTACCACGGTTGGAATCCTCTCCCTTCTTGTGAGTGGAAATATGTTATTTGGATAAAAAGGATTAGTAATGTGTAAAGATTGTGGATGCTCACTTACGGATCACGACCACCACCACGACGGTCATCATCATGACCATTCACACACCCATCAAACGTCGCATGAGACGCTTCACCATAACCCACAGCTTAACGATAGCAAAACGATTGCGGTGATTAAAAAGATTTTGGATAAAAATGACCACGAAGCGCACCATAATCGCGAACATTTTGAAGAGCATGGCGTTTTGGCGATTAATCTCATGAGTTCACCGGGGAGTGGTAAAACGGCGTTGTTAGAGGCGATGATAGGGATTGCCCCCTTTAAATTTGGCGTGATCGAGGGGGATTTAGAGACCTCACGGGATGCCGACCGACTCAAAGCCAAAGGGGTAGAGGCGATACAAATTCAGACGGGAAGTGCCTGTCATCTCGATGCGTTTATGGTGCATAAGGCTTTGCATGAACTTCCTCTTGATCCGATTGATATTTGTTTTATCGAAAACGTCGGAAATCTCGTTTGTCCGGCAAGCTACGACGTGGGAGCGCATCTCAACATCGTACTGGTCTCTATTCCAGAGGGGGAAGATAAAATCGCCAAATACCCCGTGATGTTTCGCAGTGCCGATCTAATAGTGTTTACCAAAACCGATTTGTTGCCCTATTTTACCTACGACATCGAACGTGAAAAAGCCCAAGCGCGCCGACTCAAACCCAATGTCGATATTGTAGAAGTCTCAATTAACGATGCCTCTTCAATCCAAAAGGTGTGTGAGTGGATCGAATTTAAACGAAAGATGAGACACTAAGCATGTGTCTCTCCATCCCCTCAAAAGTGGTCAGTATCGATACCACGTCCAACATCGCCACAGTCGATACCATGGGTATACTCCGCACTGCTGGATTGGATCTCATGGAAGAGGATTCGGTCAAAGTGGGCGATTATGTGCTGTTGCATATTGGGTTTATCATGAACAAAATTGATGAAGACGATGCTCTGGAATCGCTTCGAGTCTATCAAGAGATTTTAAAAAAACTTGATGAAGCAGAGCACACCGCATTGGTGCTAGCCGATGATGCGTGTCTTAATCGAGACCTTCCATGAAAACCCTCCAACTCAAAGATCTCTATGATGGGTTTCGTGACCCTAAAGTGATCAAAGGGTATCAAAAACTTATCGCCAACGAAGCCCAAAAACTCCCTCACCCCATTCGCATCATGGAAGTATGTGGTGGTCATACCCACACGATTATGAAATATGGTCTTACGCAACTTCTCCCTCACAATATCACTTTTATCCATGGCCCTGGGTGTCCTGTGTGCATCATGCCCAAAGAGCGGATTGATCATGCCTATACGTTGGCGATGGAGAAAGAGGTGATTTTACTCACACTGGGTGATATGATCAAAGTTCCAGGAAGTTTAGGAACCCTCCAAGATGCCCGTGCCAAAGGTGCCGATGTCCGCTACCTCTACTCTCCTTTGGACGCACTCAACGTAGCAAAGGAAAATCCCACCAAAAAAATCATCTTTTTTGCCATTGGATTTGAGACAACCACCCCCATGACCGCAGCACTCTTGGCAATCGTCATCAAGCAAAAAATCAAAAATATCTTTTTTCACATCAATCACGTCACCGTCCCTGAGGCGATGGAGTTGCTCATTGGGACTGAGGGTCATGCGATTGATGCGTTTATCGCCCCCTCTCACGTGAGCGTCATCAGCGGAGCCAAAATTTACGCTATTTTCCCCAAAAAATACCATATTCCCATCGTCGTATCGGGATTTGAACCGGTGGATATGATGGAATCAATCTACCTGATGGTCAAACAATTCAACGAAGGGCGCAGTGATTTGGAAATCCAATACAAACGGTTGGTGAGCTTAGAGGGTAATACCAAAGCCCAAGCGTTGATCGAACACTATTTTGAAAAAGTGGATCTCTTCAAATGGCGCGGTATTGGTCATATCCCCCACAGTGCGTTGAAATTGCGCGATGAATTTGCCCCATTTGATGCCGAAGTGATCTATAAAAACATTCTCCCCTACCAAGAGATCAACGATCATAAACTCTGCATCTGTGGCGATATTTTACGCGGACGCGCTAAACCCCAAGATTGCACCGTGTTTGGAAAAGCGTGTAACCCCACCTCGCCCTTGGGTAGCTGTATGGTCAGCTCCGAGGGGGCGTGTGCAGCGTATTATAAATATGGGAATTTGGTATAATCTATAAAGATATGAATCCTAAGGTTTTGGAAGATACGGAAGAGAGTACACCGTTTATAGAATTTATGTTGGAAATTGTCCTCAAAATTGAAAAATGCTTTGAGTGAAAATGTCCCTAAAAATGTCCCAATAAATGTCCCTAAAAACCGTTTGGATGAGATTCTAAAACTGATCGAAAAAAACAAAGAGATCACGTCGATACAGATAGCCGAGCGACTTAAAGTAAGCGATAAAACCATCAAAAGGGATATGGCAACACTCAAAGAGCAAGGGAGACTACAGAGGGTCGGTAGTTTGAAAAGTGGGTATTGGGAGGTGTTGGATGGTAGTGAATTTTACGAATATAAAAAATAAAGTGAGGAGCTTGTTATGAATTTATTGTTTAGGTTGAATCAAGAGTTGAATCAGAATTGGAGTTTTCACTCATTTGAAAACGCAAAGGAATATTTTAAGAATCTTGAAGAAGAAAATCAAGGGTATTTCCATGCAACAACACGATGGCTTCAAATTAAAGACGACGAGATAGTGTATTTTCTTTGGAATGGAAATATTGTGGCAAAAGCAAAAAAAGGTCAGTATAAAAATGATGAAGAAGAAAATAAATATTTTCCTCATGCTTATGAGCTTCATGAGTTAGAAGTATTCGATGAAGGTCGCCAAATTGACAAAGAACGCTTAACTAAAAAGAATACACGGACAATGACTTATTTGACAGCTGCGGATACCGCATATCTTGAAACATTATGAGGACGCATCATGACCAAAACCATCACATTAGCCCAAGGCAATGGCGGAGCTGAAAACGCTGAGTTAATTTCCAATATCTTTTATCGCCATTTCAAAAATCCCCTATTGGAAAAAAGCGAAGATGCCGCCATCATCGATAGTGGGCGATTGGCGTTTACGACCGATAGTTTTACGGTCTCACCCCTCTTTTTTGCGGGGGGGGACATCGGAAAACTCAGTATCTGTGGCACGTGCAACGATTTGGCGATGATGGGAGCCAAACCCACGTATATGACCTGTGCGGTGATGGTAGAAGAGGGGTTTAGCATTGAAGCACTCAACACCATCGTCACCTCGATGGCAAAAGAGCTAGCCATCAACGATGCGACCATTGTTTGTGGCGATACCAAAGTGGTTCCCCGTGGGGCAGTCGATAAAATTTTTATCAATACTACAGGGATTGGGGTTGTCCAAAAAGGGGGAATCTCCTCCAACAGCGTAAGCGATAAGGATACGATCATCCTCTCCAATGACATCGGGCGACACGGTGCAACGATTTTCGCTGCCCGTGAGGGGATGGAGTTTGAAAGTGATCTTAGCAGTGACTGTACGTCGTTATGGTCGTTGGTCGAAACGTTGTTAGCGGAGGGGATTGAGATCACGGCGATGCGTGATGCAACGCGAGGAGGTGTCGCAGCAGTGCTGAACGAATGGGCGAAACAATCCAATATCTGCATTGAGGTGGAGGAAGCCTCCCTCCCTGTGAGTGATACGGTGCGGGGGATTTGCGAAATTTTGGGATTTGAAGCGACCAATCTTGCCAATGAGGGGACGTTTGTTCTTGCGGTCAAATCGGACGATGCCCCACGCGCGGTGGAGATTTTACGCACGTTTGATGCGGGTCAAAACGCCGCTATGATTGCGAAGGTGACTCATCAGTATGCGGGAAAAGTGGTGCTGTTAAGTCCATGGGGGTCGAAACGGTTTATGGAACTCCCCAGTGGTGAGTTACTCCCGAGGATTTGTTAAATGCATGAGTATTCAATTGTCCAAGCCCTCTTAACCCAATGCGAAGAATTAGCCCATGAAAACAAAGCCCAATCCGTGACCAAAGTTGTGGTCAAAATCGGAAGAATGGCGGGAGTGGAACCCCATTTGCTTGAGATGGCGTTTAACACATTTAAAGAAAAAACGGTGTGTGATGGGGCAGAATTTGTGATGAATCTCCAACCGCTGGTGATTGAGTGTCAAAAATGTTTGGCTGTGACCGTATTGGATGAACTCTTCTATAAATGTCCTGCGTGTGAGAGTTTGGATGTTAAGGTCATCGAGGGTGAAGAGATGTTTTTAATGTCCTTGGAAATGGAATAGGGGCTACTTTTACGAGAGTTTAATCGAATCACGGCGATAATGTGAATAAGAACGTCTCAAAAAGGGTACATCATGCGTGTAGAATCGTTAATGAAAAAAATTAAAGAAAATGAGGGAGTGTCACGCCGTGATGCCCTAAAAATGATGGCACTCTCCCCTGTGACTGCCTCGGTGTTGGCAAGTGCAGGTACTGCTACTACCGCACACGCCTCTTCTACTGCGGTGGGTAAAATCGTGATTGTGGGGGGAGGTTCAGGGGCATTGATGGTATTAGCCCATTTACGTCGCGCCCTCTCAAAACCCGATATTACGATTATCGCCCCCAACGAAAAGCACGTCTATCAACCGGGGCAAATTTTCGTAGCAGCGGGGGAGTATAAACCCGAAGATATTATTTTTGATAACACAGGGTATATCGGCAAAGATGTTACATGGATCAAAGAAGAAGCCACCACCTTTGACCCCGATAACAATAGCCTCACAACCCAAAAAGGGACGGTTGTGACGTATGACTATCTCATTGTTGCCACAGGGGTGCAATACCATTATGAGCAGATTGAGGGACTTACAGCGGATATGCTAGGAACGCATAATATCGCCAGTGTGTATCAAAGTGATTTAGCCAAAGGGACAGCACAAGGGGCAACCCTTACCCATGATTGGTTCAAAGCCCTCCATGAAGCGGCCAAAACCTCCAAACCTCGTGTTATCTGTACCCAACCCTCCACCGCCTTAAAATGCGGTGGCGCACCCCAAAAAATTCTCTATCTCAGTGATGATTTTCTCAAACGGGATAACTTGACCGCAGAGTTCATCTTCGCCACTGCCAGTGATAAACTCTTTTCACTGCCTAAAATCGATACTGCATTGCACAACGTTCAAAAAGGGTATGGAAACATTACCAATAAATTTGGTCACGACCTGATCCGCATCGACCCTCTCAAAAAAATTGCCACGTTCCACCATAAATATGAGGTCAAAGGGGAATACGACACCATTGAAAAAGAAGAAGAGGTGAGTTTGGAATACGATTTTATCCATATTTCTCCCCCAACAGCTGCGGTGGATGCCGTAGCCAATTCCCCCTTAGGGTGGCAAAAAGGGACCTCCAAAGGGTGGTTGGAAGTTGATCGTGCTACGTTGCAACACCGTCGCTTTAAAAATGTCTTCGGTATCGGGGATGTGTGTGGTATCCCCATTGGAAAAACAGGGGGAACCGCCCGCCATCAAGCCCCCATCGTAGTAGGTAATCTCATCTCGATGATGGAGAAAAAAGAGGTGAAATTAAAATTTGATGGCTATACGGTCTGTCCCCTTAAAGTAGGATACGGAGAGATCATTATGGCAGAATTTAACTAGTCAGCCCTGAAAAACGAAATTTTGGTTCAATTTTTAGCGCGCGTGAGAGTCA
>JAVHOQ010000120.1:0-27837 GCA_036170115.1 Sulfuricurvum sp. | reverse complement strand
GAAATCTATGCTGATTTTTGAAATATTTGAGGTTTAGATTTGCAAGTGGCTCTCTCTTTAAAATATTTCTCTCATTTCGTCATTCCGGACTTGATCCGGAATCTGAGATCCTGAATCAAATTCAGGATAACAAAATAAGCACTTGCAATTAATGCACAATAACATTACAAAGTTTCTCGTACCGCCTTCGTTGCCTCCACCATATTTCTCAAAGCCGCTTCCGTTTCGCTCCATCCTCTGGTTTTCAAACCGCAATCGGGATTGATCCACAGTTGTGATGCGGGAAGCACTTCAAGCAGGGCATGAATTTGCTGCACCATCTCTTGAACACTTGGGACACGCTGAGAATGAATGTCATAAACACCCGGTCCCACTTCTTGGGTATAGCCTGTCTCTTTGAAAATCTGCAAGAGCCGATTACCGCTGCGAGAGGTTTCGATGGAAATAACATCGGCATCCATCGCTTCGATGGTTTTGATAATATCGGTAAATTCACTGTAACACATATGCGTGTGGATTTGGGTCTCTTTATGGGAAATTGCAGTACTGAGCAAGAAACTCTCCAACGCCCATTTTTCATACGCACTCCGGTTTTCGCGGCGTAACGGATACCCCTCTTTGAACGCCGCTTCGTCCACTTGGATCATCGTAATACCGGCTTGTTGCAAATCATCCACCTCATCCCGAATCGCCAGTGCGATTTGCATAGCTGTTATAGAACGCGGCTGATCGTCACGGACAAAACTCCAGTTTAAAATCGTTACAGGTCCTGTGAGCATCCCTTTCATCGGACGATCTGTGAGGCTTTGGGCATAGAGACTCCACTTAAGCGTCATAGCATTAGGACGGCTTACATCCCCATAGAGCAATGGCGGTTTGACGCATCGGCTTCCATAGCTTTGAACCCAGCCGTTTTGGCTAAACGCGAATCCGTTAAGCTGTTCACCGAAATACTCCACCATATCGTTACGCTCAAACTCGCCATGCACCAAAACATCCAAGTCAATAGACTCTTGAAACGCCACGCACGAAGCAATCATTTTTTTCATCGTCTCATCGTACGTCTCTTTGGATATAAGCCCTTTTTTAAACTCTTGGCGTACTTTTCGAACCTCTGCCGTTTGGGGAAATGAGCCAATCGTCGTTGTCGGCAATGGCGGAAGATCAAACGTATCCCGCGCGGACATTTGACGTACGGAAAAAGGGTGAGAACGTTTGAAATCATTCGCTTTCAAAGCACTGAGACGATTTTGAACCGCTTCATCCACTGCGGCTTTTGGGTGCGACGGAAAGGGTATTGTTTCATGAGAAAAAAATGCTTTCCCAAGAAGTGAAAGTTCGTCTAATTTTTCCTGTGCAAATGCCAATAACTCTTTTACATTGGTGTCCAGATTCTCTTCATGCTTTAGGCTATACGGGACGTGAAGCAGTGAACACGATATACCAATCGTCAATCTCTCTTTGGGAATATATATCTCAATGGATTCCAAGGTTTTGAGTGATTGCTGAAGATTATTTTTCCATACATTTCGCCCGTCAATTATTCCAATCGTTACGTGTTTATCACTTTTTCCCAGCACTTCAAGAGAGTCACTGTTTTTGGCTCCATGAACGAAATCGAGAACCAACCCTTGGATAGGAGTATGCACGAGAACCGCCGTTGCTTCACATGAGTGTTCAAAATAAGTAGCAACACTTAAATTTTCAGAGAGAGTACCCAAACGCTCGTACGCAATTTTTAGTAATGAAAGAGCTTGAGCATCTATACCAATACTTAAAGAAGGTTCATGCATTACGATGTTAGCGTTTTCATCCACGGCAATTATTTCACTTAGAAGCTTATGGTATTGACCTAATAGTGGATCAAATAAAGCAAGAGTAACATCTTTGTCACATCGGCTAAGCCCCAAAAAAGTAATCGGTCCGATGAGTTGGATTGAACCGTGAAATCCATTGTCTCTTGCTTCTTTTAATTCAGCAAGGATTTTTTTGGCATTTATCGCACCAAATTCAAATGTTTTATGCAGTTCAGGGACAATAGTATGGTAGTTTGTGTTAAACCATTTGGTCATTTCCATCGCGGTATGCGTTTCATCCCCTCGTGCCATCGTAAAATAGTGCTGTGTTTCATCCGTAAGATCCCGAAACCGTTCAGGTGCGGCACCCAATGCAACCATCAAATCCAATGCGTTGTCATAGAAACTAAAATCATTGACGGCAACTTTATCTATACCTGCACTGCGTTGAAGATTCCAATGTTTGAGACGAAGCTCTGAGGCAACGCTCTCCAATTCGTTGAGGGAAATAGTCCCTTTCCAATAATTTTCTAGGGCTATTTTTAACTCTCTTTTTTCACCGATTCGGGGAAATCCGAGCACTGCTGTTTTGTTATACATATTTTTTCCTTGTTTTTATTGTTATTTTTAACTGTCATTCCGTGCTTGACACGGAATCCAAAAACATTAAATAGATACCGTGTCGTAGCACGGTATGACAGTGAACTAGTAGTGCTGATTAAATCGAAAAAGAAAAAAGTACGGTGGCGAAGAGTCGGTGTGAAAATAGCGAAATAAAAATCGGAGCTTGGGTAGCAATACAGAAAGATGGAGAGTACGCGCCGTTCGGCGGCGAAAAAAACAGTTACAGTGGCATTGACAACGGGAAACTCTAGGGGTATAGGGTTCAATCGCTTCTAGGAGAAAATCGAGCTCATCCGGAGGAGACTCATCGATAGCATCATCGGCACACGAAAAACGGCGGGTATGGCAGTTGCGTGTGCGCACGTCATTTCGATGCAAAATAACAGCATTGACAGTGGCGGTAATCGCTTGAAGCGAAAAATACTTTCCGCCAAATCCTTTTGCCATTTTTCCCTCTAGGTGATTTAATGGGCGAATTGTACTATATCTTAGTTTTAATCTACTCTGTATTCTGTCATTTATAAGAGGCTATTTTTTTTTCAATGGTATAATGAGAAAAAATTTGAGGATAAGTTATGTATGCAGTTGAATTTGAAACCGTCTCTAAAAATGGCATTATCGAAATCCCTCAAGCGTATCGTGAATTTGCCTCCAAATCTTTACGCGTTGTACTGATGATGGATGAGACTCAAAAAGAAAGTAAAGTTATCCACCTGCAATCGCTCGTTGACGAAGGGTTAGCAAGCGGTATCGGTAGCCACACAATGAGTGAACTCAAGAATATTGCTAAAAGTCGCTTAACTAGGGGTATGAATTAGTGGCGTATACCTTAAGCATTGAAGAATAAAGGGGACAGAATAAAGGGGACAGGCTACTTTTTTTACCACCCTCTTAGACCCTGAAACGAGTTCAGGGTGACGATCTAAAAATGACTATCCTTACCGCCCTGAGGGGAGAAGATTAGGGACATTAAAGGTACTGGCATTGGCATCCCATCCTCCCCCCAAAGCTTTATAAAGATTGACCGTTTGGATGAGGGCGTTTTGTTGGGCGATGAGCTGTGCTTGGGAAGCTTGAAGCCATTGTTGTTGCACCACGAGTAAATCGGTGTAGGCGATGCTCCCCACTTTATAACGCAATCGGGCTTGGTCAAACGCTTTTTGAATCGCTTGGGTGCTTAAGGCTTGGTGCTTTAATCGTTCTTGGGCGGTGGTATTTTGACCCAACGCATTGTCGGCATCATTAAACGCTGCGACAATGGTTTTTTGGTATTGCAATAAGGCTTTAGCATGGTCAGCTTGGGCTATTTTTACCCCCCCTCGAATCGCTCCTGCGGTAAAAATGGGGAGAGAAACCGAGGGGGTGAGTTCCCAAATTTTGGTAGGATTACTCACAAAGTTGGTAAGATCCAAACTCTGTTGCCCCAACATCCCTGTGAGTTTAATACTGGGGTAATAGGCGGCTTTGGCAATCCCGATTTGGGCATTGGCAGTGATGAGATTTTGTTCTGCGATGGCAATGTCGGGTCGATGAGCAAGTACGCTGCTGGGTAAGGCATTGGGGACTTTTGGGAGGGTAAGGGTGGTTAAATCGGTGGTCTCAATGGATTGGGGGTTACGCCCCAAAAGGAGATTGAGATTGGACTCTTCGGCGATTTTAGTCGATTCTAATTGAGAAAGGGTCGCTTGGGCATTTTCCAAAGACGATTGGGCTTGAAGATAAACCCCCTCATTGATCGCACCAAGACGATATTTTAACCCACTTTGTTGGGCTATCTCTTGGGAAATTTTGACATTTTCGTGCGCCAAAGCGATTTGCCCTTTGAGAGAGGCGAGGTTAAAATAGCTCACCGCAACACTCGAAGCGGTCGAAATAGCAAGGGTTTGTCGTGCGTATTCCCCTGAGAGGAGTTGCGCGCGGGCGGCTTCATTGGCTCGACGCACTTTTCCGACCAGATCGATTTCATAACTGACCAACGACAACGAAGCTGCATACGTGGCAGTGACCCCCTCACGGAGCATATAGCCATTGTTGAGAGAATTATTGACCCCTTTTCGATCCAATGAACCATTGGCCGTGATTTGGGGGTAGAGATAGGCTTTGGTTTGGTCAAATTTTCCCAACAACGAATCAACCGAGGCTTGCGCCATACGAAGATCGTAGTTGTTGGTTAACGTCGTTTCAATGGCACGGGTTAGAAGAGGATCATTAAAACTTGTCCACCATTGCTCACTTATTTGGGGATGGGTTTGGTTGGTATCACCGTAGCGAAAATTATAGGGTGTTTGGGTCGAGGGTTTGGCATAATCCGGACCAATGGCACAGCCACTGACGAAAAGCGCTAAAAGTCCAGCACTGATGAGAGAACGGTTATTCATGGGGGTGTCCTTTTTCGGGGGCAATTTTTTCTTTGATCGTCGAGACCCAATAATAAAGAAAGGGGATAAAGTACCGTTCGATAAAGGTCGCAGCTAACATCCCCCCAAACATCGCGACCCCAATGGAAAAGCGTCCTCCCGCTCCCGCACCGGAGCTAAAAATCAAGGGTAACATCCCTGCCAAAAAGGCAAAGGAGGTCATCATCATCGGGCGATACCGAAGGCGTGCCGCTTCCATCGCCGCATCGTAGATGCTTTTGCCACCGTGGCGTTGTTCTTCGGCAAACTCCACCACCAAAATCGCATTTTTCGCCGAGAGGGCGATAAGGGTGAGCAGTCCGATTTGGAAAAAGACGTTGTTATTGAGAAATGGGATCACCCATACGATCGCATAGGCTCCCATGATTCCATAGGGGACGGCAAGCATGATCGAAATGGGCAATGTCCATCGCTCATACAACGCAGAGAGGATAAGATAGACCATCACCAACGCAAACGCCATAATCATAAGGGCTTTAGACCCCACCAATTTTTCTTGGAGATAGAGACCATCCCAATCGTAGCTCACGGAAGCGGGTAACACCGTGTCCGCCTTGGATTCCAAGATTTTGATCAAATCCCCCGAACTGTACCCCGCTGCGGGAGACCCCATGACCGTGGTACTTAACACCCCATTAAAATGTTCGATGGAAGAGGGTGCGCTGGACATGGTGACATGAACGACCGAAGAGAGGGGAATCATCTGCCCACTGCTTGAGCGTACCCATGCGCGTCCAATGTCCTCAGGGGTGGCACGGTAGGGAGCATCGGATTGCATCTGTACCCAATACGTTTTACCGTTTTTATCGAACTGATTGACGTACATCGTCCCAATGGTCGCTTGAAGGGTTTGGAACACATCACTAATGGCTAATCCCATGGTCTTGGCTTTATCCCGATCCACTTCGACGTGCAACGTGGGGGTGGTGATGTTCATCGTCGTCATAGGATTTTTGATACTGGGATCGTTGCGCAAATTAGCAACAAACGCATTGGTCGCATCGGCGAGTTTGGTAAAATCATTATCCCCCGGTTGGAGCAATCGCAAACTAAACATATCCGAAGGTCCCATCCCCCGAATCGGTGGAGGGGGCATCGCAAACACGTTTGCCTCTTTGATCGCACCCAGTTTGGGGGCAAGGGAGCCTAAAATACCGAAGACTTTAAGCTCGTTTCTTTTCCGTTCATCCCATGGTTTAAGACGGGTAAAGATAACCGCTGCATTGGGTTCTTGGGAGAAAGTGAGGATATTAAGCCCCGTGATGGCGGTGTACTTGGCAATCCCCTCTTGGTGGCTTAAAATCCCTTCCACGTGCTTAACGACCTCTAAGGTACGATTCGCCGTTGCCCCATCGGGTAACACCACTGCGGTAATAAAATACCCCTGATCCTCCATCGGTAAAAAAGCGGTGGGGAGGGTTTTGTGGAAAAAAGCGATAAAAAAGTAGGTCGATAAATAGATGACCAAAAAGATCAACGATTTACGGATCATCCATCCCGAACGACGGACGTAGTTGTCGGTCATGGTCGCAAATTTACGGTTAAACCAACGGAAAAAGCGTGCGGGTTCGTTTGCGTGATGTTTGAGGATCAATGCCCCAATGGAAGGAGCAAAGGTCAACGCCATAAACCCTGAAAAGACGACCGAAATGGCGATGGTCGCAGCAAATTGTTTGTACAACTGACCTGTCATCCCCCCTAAGAAAGTAGCAGGGACAAACACCGCACACATCACCAAGACAATGGCAATAACGGGACCCGAAATTTGGCTCATCGCTTTGATCGCCGCTTCGCGTGGAGAGAGGCGTTCACTTTGGAGAATACGTTCCATATTCTCAATGACCACAATGGCATCATCGACGACAATCCCAATGGCAAGTACCAATCCAAACAACGTCAGGGTATTGATCGAATAGCCCAAAAGATACATCCCTATAAACGCCCCCGTAAGAGAAATCGGGATGGAGAGGATGGGGATCATCGCTGCACGCGCACTTTGTAAAAAGAGATAAATGACCAAACTTACCAACATAATGGAAGCAAAGAGGGTAAAGACCACCTCTTCAATCGAAATTTTGACAAAATCGGTGGTATCGTAAGGGATGGAGTACTCTATCCCTTTGGGGAATTTTTGGGAGAGTTTTTCCATTTTCGCCGCAACCGCTTCGGAGGTATCGAGTGCATTGGCGTTGACATCGGCGAAAATCCCGATCATGGCGGCAGGTTTGCCATTCACCCGACCAAAAAATTCGTAGTTTTGGCTCCCCAATTCGACACGGGCAACGTCACGAAGACGGATCATTGAACCATCAGATTTTGCACGTACGATTATGTTTTGGAACTCTTCAGGGGTCGAAAAACGCCCCTGTGAGGTGAGTTGCATCGTCCACATTTGCTCATCATTGGTGGGGGCTTGTCCTAAACGCCCGGGGGAGACTTGGAGATTTTGGTCTTTGATAGCCGCGGCAATTTCAGCACTGCTTACCCCCAAGGTACCCATTTTGTCAGGATTGAGCCAAATGCGCATCGCATAGTCCCGTTGACCGAAGATTTGCGCCCGTCCTGCCCCTGGAATTTTTTTAATCTCATCAAGAAGATTGGCGGAAATATAGTTACTAATCCCTGTCGCATCGTAACGGTTATCGGGAGAGGTGATGGCAACAATGAGTAAAATATCGGAGGTTTTTTTCTGAACGGTGACCCCTAAATCACGGGTGGTTTGGGGCAATTGTGCCAAAACGGAGTTGATGCGGTTTTGGACATCGACCGCTGCCATATCTTGGTTCACCCCGACATTAAAGGTACAGGTGATGGTCGCACTGCCCGGAAGCGCGGCGGCTTTGGAGGACATATACATCAATCCATCCGCCCCAGAGATTTGGGACTCTAGGGGGGTGAGGATGGTGTTGGCGATGGTTTGGGCATCGGCACCAGGGTATTGGGCGGTAACCACCACCGTAGGGGGGGTGAGATTGGGCAGTTGCGAGATGGGGAGGGTTTTAATCGCCACGAATCCCAACAACATAATAATCATCGCAATAACCGCCGATAAGACGGGACGATGGATAAAGTATTTACTTATCATTATTTTGTATTCGGAATTACTTCCGCTCCTGGTTTGAGTTTCACCAGACCATCGGCGGCGATTTTGGTACCTGCGGTGATACCGCTTTGGATCAAGACATTTTCACCCACCCATTCCCCCGCAACCACAGGGTGTGGCGTGACGGTATTGTTGGCTTCGAGGGTGTAGACAAATTTCCCTTTATCCCCCGTAAGGAGGGTTTTTTGGGGGACGTACAACGCATCTTTCCATTCCATCCCTTTGACCTTAACGTGGACAAATTGCCCCGGTAGCAGTTTATGGTCGGCATTATCAATCACCGCACGGTAGGTGATATTGCCTGTGGTGGAGTCGATAAAGGGGGCGACGAAATTGATCTGACCGGTTCGATTGAGAACGGTGCCATCCCCAAGGGTGAGTTCAATGGTGTATTTTTCAGGGGCGATGAGTTTGCCACTGGCAATGGCGTTTTGACGGGAGAGTTTTTCATTTTCACTGAAGGTAAAATTGACGTACATGGGGTTGGTTTGATAGACGGTGGTGAGCAATCCATTGGCTCCTGCAGCGATATACGTACCGATGTCGATTTTGGATTTATCGACAAACCCCGCGATGGGGGATTTGATCGTGGCATAGCTAAGGTTGAGTTTGGCTTGTTCTATCGCAACTTTAGCCGCATTAAGACTTGCGGCGGTGCTGCGCTCATTTGCCATGGCGGTGTCCAAATCTTGCGCACTAGCAGCATTGGCAAGGGCAAGGGGTTTGACACGGTTAAGGGCTGCTTTGGCATTGATATAATTGGCATTGGCAAGGTCATAGGATGCTTGCGCGCTTTTGAGGGCATTGTTCAAATCGGAAGGATCAAGGGTAAAGAGGGTTTGCCCTTTGCTCACCCATTGCCCCTCAGTGTAGTTGCGTTTAAGCAAATACCCCGACACACGGGCATAAATTTGGGTTGTGTAGTACGCTTGCGTCTGTCCATTGGCGCTTAAAACCGCAGGAAAATTGCCCGATTGAACGGTAGTGACCGTAATGGGGACAGGCCCTTGAGGAGGTTTTTCCATCCCTGCGGCTTTGGGGCGTTGGCACCCATTGAGGGCGAGGAGGACAAAAGAGGCAAGCGTTAATGCCGTGATACGATTCATTCGGTTTCCTTTGGTGAATAATTTAAGGTAAGACACATCTGTTTTAAGACGCGTAAGGTAATGGCAAGTTCGGTGGGATCAATCCCCTGATGCAAGGATGCGGTGGCTTCGTCCAACACGTGCATGGTCGATTTTTCTAAAGCAATTCCTTGCGGGGTGAGGGTGACATGATTGCACCGTTTGTCTTGGCACGCGGTGGAGCGTTGGATAAGGCAACGCTTCTCTAATCCCGCGATGAGACGGGTCACACTGGCTTTATCTTTCCCCACAAAATCGGCAATGGCTTGTTGGGTCGCGACCCCCTCTTTCCACAATACGACCATCACCTTGAACTGTTCAATGGTCATATCGATCCCATTGAGGGCAAGCTGTCGCGTGAGATAATTGCGCGCTGCCATGGCAGAGAGATTGGTGAGACATCCTAAAGATTCCACCGTTGGGCATTCACATCGATTCATCACACCTCCTAAATAGTTGACTATGCAACTAATGAGGCGAATTCTATCGTCGGAGATACCAAAAGTCAAGAGCCGTTAACATAGCAGAAACTTTTACTTCTATGCTCGTGCATAAGGTGAATTCGTATATTATATCAGCAAACGTTAGTCGTGAAGGGAGACGATTTGAATTTACCCATCTCTATTAAAAGCATTGGTACAGCACTTCCAAACACCGTGCTTTTCTCTTCACAGATGGATGCAGTATTGGGATTTCAAGAGGGATCCATTGAAAAAATCACGGGCTTGCACAAACGGTATGTTTTAGACAACCAAACACCCTCCGAGCTTACCTTAGAAGCGGTTCAAATTGCATTAAAACAGGCACAAATGACCATTGAGGATATTGATTGTATCATCCAATCAGGGGCTACAATGGAACAAGCCATCCCCTATAATGCTGCAGGAGTGCATCGACTTCTTAACCCCCATCGACCTATTCCCAGTTTTGATATTAATATGACGTGTTTGAGTGTTTTACGTGCTTTTGATATTGCGGCTAGAATGTTGGACAGTTATCGAAATATTTTACTGGTTTCGTGTGATATTGCCTCCATTGGTGTGGATTGGAAAAATATTCGTACCGCTGGAATCTTTGGCGATGGGGCAGCAGCGATGATTGTCTCCTCCTCTCAACACGGTGGGATTCTCGTATCCAATTTTGAAACCCATTCCGTAGGATATGATTACTGTCGTGTTCGAGGTGCTGGATCAAAGTGTCCTCCCGCAAGTTATAACGGCGATTACAAAGAGATGTGCTACTTTGAAATGGATGGAAAAAGACTATACAAATTAACATCCAAAATTCTCCCCAATTTTATTCTCAAAACTTTAGCCTCCATTCATCTTTCCATGGAGGATATTGATTGGGTGGTTCCCCACCAAGCCAGTCAATCCGCATTGGATCATATGGCGCATATACTTCACATAGACCCCTCCAAGATGGTGGATATTTTTAAAACCCATGGGAACCAAATCGCCTCTTCTATCCCCTTTGCACTCCATCATCTTATGAACACACACACCCTTATACGTGGTCAAAAAGTGATGTTTGTGGGTACCTCTGCAGGGGTTGGTTTGGGACTTATTGTGTGGGAAGTTCCTTAAAAATGAGAGCCATTATTACAGGAGCTACCGGGGGATTGGGACGTAACCTCACCCATTATCTTAGAGAATTAGGCTGGGATATTCTCGCGATGGGACGTAATCATACCATTGGTTATACCCTCGGAGTTCCTTTTGTTGTGGTTGAATTAAGCAATCGTAGTGCGGTATTGAATGCGTTTGAAAAAGCTGATGTCGTTTTTCATTGTGCAGCATTCTCCTCTCCATGGGGAGATTATGATCTTTTTTATCGCGCTAATGTTTTGGCAACCCGTTATGTTCTTGAAGCGATGCAGTACTATCACATCCCAAAAATTATCCATGTCTCCACCCCGAGTATCTATTTTGATTTTAACGATCAATTCAACGTAAAAGAGAAAGATGTCGCCAAAAAATTTGTGAACCATTATGCTGCAACCAAATACGCCGCCGAACACGAAGTCCTTATGTGTGACCGTGAATCGGTGATTATTCGACCACGGGGAATTTTTGGTGAACACGACCATGTTTTGCTTCCACGACTCGAAAAAATCGGGCAAAAAGGGTTTCTCCCCCTCATTAAAAACAAAGAACCCCTTGTCGATATTACCTATGTCCTCAATGTCGTTCATGCCCTCCACCTGGCTGCCACACAATCGCTTCCCGCAAAAAGTATTTTTAATATCACCAATGGTGAACCCAAAACGATTCGTGAAATTTACACCTTAATCGCCCAAGAACTTAGCTGGAAAATAACGTATAAGGAAATTTCTTATCCTCTGTTGATGGGGATAGGCAGTTTCCTTGAGTGCGCTGCCAAATGGCATCTAACCGCTGAACCGCTCATCACACGCTATGGGGTCGGACTCATTAGCCACCATCAAACACTTGATATTTCGCACGCACAAATCGTGTTGGGATACCAACCTATCTATACCATTCACGAAGGGATCACACGCTATGGAATCTGGAAAAATCATACTTTTTGAAGCTGGGTATTGTCTTCACCCCGAAGTGATGGTAGTGCAAGGGGGAAGTTTTAGGCGTGTCAAATTTCCTGCTATGGCAGCCTTAATTTCCCATCCCAAAGGAAATTTACTCTGGGATACGGGCTATGGCACCCATTTTTTTACCGCAACGTCCTCTTTTCCTGAAAAATTGTATGCACTCACCACCCCCGTAACGTTAGATAAAACTTTGCGTGAGCAGCTGTCTGATCCAGTCGATTGGATTTTTATTTCCCATTTTCATGCCGATCATATCGCTGGATTACGCGATTTTCCAGAGGTTCCTCTCTATTGTTCCCGTAAGGCTTATAACGTCGCTAAGGATACCAAAAGCAGTCGTTTTACCAAAACCCGTATGGGCATTTTACCCTCACTGTTACCCGATGATTTTGAACAACGGGTGATTTTTATTGAGACACTCCCCAAAGTTGATCTTCCCCCTTTTCTTTCCCCTTTTACCCAAGGGTATTTGCTTTTAGATCGCTACTATCTCATTGAACTCAAAGGGCATGCGGTAGGTCATTATGGATTGGTGGTGGAGAACACCTTTTTTATCTCCGATGCGGTGTGGGATATTCGTACCATCACCCAAAATCGGTACCCCAATCCCCTGACCCGACTTATTATGGAGAATGGTAATGCTTACGATGCCACGGTAAAGGCTCTTCAGCAATTGCATAAAAACAATCCCGACATTGCTCTTATCCCCACTCACTGTTCCCGTACCCTTCAATCCTATTGTGAGGGGAATTCTCATGGTTAAAAAAATCCGCATCCTTAAACACTTTTTGTCTACGAAACACTTTACCGATCCAATTACCTTACAAAAGTATCAAGAGCAAAAACTTCAAAAACTTTTTTCCGGATTGAAAGGGAGCTTTTATCCACGATCCCATCAGCTGAGTGATTTTCCCATCATCAATAAAAAAATCTTTATGGAGAACTTTGATGCCATTAATCAAGTGGGTATTTCCTACGACTATGCCCTTAAAACAGCCTTGGATGCCGAAGCGTGTCGTGATTTTTCACCAAAAATTGATGGTATTACGGTGGGGCTTTCATCCGGTACCAGTGGAAGTCGGGGATTATTTTTAGTTTCAGATGAAGAAAGTTCCCAATGGGCGGGGTATATCTTACGACGAATGCTCCCCAAACCCTATTGGCAACAGCACAAAATTGCTTTCTTTTTACGTGCTAATAGCAATTTATACGAAAGTGTTACCAGTTCTTTGGTTAGCTTCTCTTTTTTTGATTTACAAATTCCCTTGCAAGAGCATATTGGTACCCTCAATACCCTCCAACCAACCCTCTTAATCGCACCCGCACAGGTATTACGCCTCCTTGCGCAAACCCCCCATCTCACCATAGCACCAAAAAAAATCATCTCGGTGGCGGAAGTATTAGAAGCAGAAGATAAAGCCCGTATTGAACAACGTTTTGGGGTTATCGTCCATCAAGTGTATCAATGCACGGAAGGGTTTTTAGCCCATACCTGTGAGCATGGCACATTGCATCTCAATGAGGATTTGGTAGTGATCGAAAAAAAATGGATCGATGTGGCACAACGCCGTTTTTCCCCCATTATTACCGATTTTAACCGTACCACGCAACCCATTATCCGTTATCAACTGGATGATATACTCGTAGCAAGCGATAGTCAATGCCCCTGTGGAAGCGTCTTTACCCCGATTGAAAAAATTGAGGGACGGTGTGATGATATTTTGACCATGCGCTCGCTTGAGGGGGAAATATATCTTCTGTTTCCCGATTTTATTCGGCGGGCGATTATCACGTGTGATGCACCCATTCATGAATATCAAGTGATTCAAAAAGGAGACACATTGGAAATCTTCATCGATCCATTCTCCTCTTGGCAAGGGGTAGATGAGGCACTCCATATGTTGTATCATACCCATGGTATTGTTCCGCTTCATCACCGTTTTTACCCATGGAGTCCTTTGCCCTTAAAGCAAAAACGTCGACGGGTTTATCAACAATGAGGATTTTAATTACCTGCCCTCGCGCCCCTGTGAGCATTGAGTGGATTACCATTGCTTTGCGTTGTGGTCACACAATCACTTTGGTCGATTCCCTCAAATACCCCATTGGTGCGTTTTATCCCCACAGTCACTACGTCCAAGTTCCCTCACCCAAACTTGATTTTGAGGGCTATTTTACGGCGATGGAGGGATTGATTCAAAAAAGTGATTTAGTAATCCCTAATTGCGAAGATCTTTTTTACCTCTCCAAAGTCCGTGATGCCATTATCACCCAAGCGAAATTTTTTATGCCCACGAGTGCGCTGTTGTTTGAGCTTCATAACAAATACCGTTTTTTCACGCGCCTTAATTCCCATGTTCGTTTTCCCCATACACGCTTGATCACCGATAAAAATCAGATTGAATGGGGAACCAATACCCTTCTAAAACCGGTTTATTCCCGTTTTGGTCGCAGTGTGGTGCGGACCATTACTCAAGCAATCGTTGCGTCATTGGACATATCGGTCTCAACCCCTTGGGTGCAGCAAGCTTATATTCTTGGAGAGCCACTTTGTAACTACGCCATTTGTCATCATGGAACCATTATTGCGCACAGCGTCTATAAACCCAAATATCTCCTCAATCAAGCGGCATCTACCTATTTTGAGTACCATGAAGATGAACGTTGTGCGGCGTTTATCACCGAATTTGCCCGCGCTAATGGGTATCATGGACAAGTTGCGTTTGATTTTATTGATGATGGAAACGATTTGTATGTCCTAGAGTGTAACCCAAGAGCCACAAGCGGATTGCATATTCTTGCCCATGCTATGGATATGGACACTACTGCGACTATGGTCTGCAACCGTCCCATTGACCCCCATTCGTATCGCGTTGGTTCCAGCCTTTATCTCCTATTTGGGATACGTGCTTTACTTCATGGAGAGTTTTTAACCTTGCATCGTGCGTATCAACATGCCATGGATACCCTTGCCCCCTTGCCATGGTATGGTCAATTTTTTGCTCTGTACGAGATGATTCAACGCTCCCTACGATTTCGCGAACCACTTACCTCGGCTAGCACCTTTGATATTGAGTATGATGGGGAATTCGATGTCTGATTTTTCCAAGAGATTGTATGCCATTCTAAAAAACCATCCCTCTTCAACCCTTATTGCCAATCTCAATACCCGTACCGAATCGTATACGTTGGGCAATGAGCTTATCCTCACATCAGTCGTTGATACCATAGAGCCTAATTGCTACATCGCCTCTCCCTATGCGATGATCATTACCTATGCCCAAGAGGAATTGACCAAAATTCCCTCTTGGCTTTACCGAAACAGTGGATGGCTCCTTATTCAAACATTTGCATTTATTTTACGATTGGCGCGTATCGACCACGTTCAAACCCTCAATAATTACCTTTTATCCACCAATTTTTTTTCACCTTATTGGGAGATAAGAGATGATCTTTCAGCCATCACCTACCAAGCACGCACACGTCATCCGCACCACGCACTTTTGCTTCGTTCTCTCAATGGGGTTCAAAATCCTCACCTTATAAAACAACTCCAACGGATCGGATGGACACCTTTGGTATCACGTCAGATTTACCTTTTTTCCCAGTGGCAGACGATTTACCACAAACACAATGTTCAGATGGATCAAAAATTGTTGTCCTCTGAACGTTTTATCTTTGTAAAACCTCCATTGGAAGATGATAGTGCTTTTAACGCGGCGTACTCTTTGTACAATAGCCTCTATTTGGATAAATATTCCATCCATAATGTCCAATTTACCCCGCTTTATCTCAAACAACTGGTTGAGCAACGGTTACTGCATTTGCGATTGCTTAAAGATACCCTCCATGACCGGTATGTGGGTGTGATCGGGATGATGGGCGATGGGGGAGTGATTACCGCCCCTATCGTTGGCTATGAGACCCACTCTCCCAAAAAAGATGCCCTCTACCGTCGTATCATTGCCTATGCATTATCGTATGCCCATCAACACGACTATCTTCTCAATCTAAGTTCGGGAGCTGCTGAGTTTAAAACCTTACGGGGAGGGGAACCCCATTTGGAATATATGATGGTCTATACCCATCACCTCCCCCTTTTTCGGAAGATTGTGTGGAAGGCTCTTTCACTCCTCTCCCGCTATTTTTACGCGCCACTGTTACAAAAGTTTCACTTATGAATATTACCCGCTTAAAACAGTATTGGTATCCCATTATGGAAGAAAAAAAGTTACACCACACCCCTAGTGCTAAAAAGTTACTGGGTATACCTTTGGTCATAGGACGCATTAACGGAGCAATTGTCTGTTTTGAGGATCGTTGTCCTCATCGCAATGTTCCCCTCTCCCATGGCACTATCACGCACAAACACCTTCGCTGTGGTTACCATGGTTGGGAATTTGAAGCTTCGGGTAAACTTAACCGTATCACTGGGTGTAACAGCTGTCCCGATACGATCCACCTAAAGAGCTATCAAATACACTGTGACCATGGAATCATTTGGGTGTTACTTGAGGGAGATAGTGCCTTTGAAAACCCATTTAGTGTCTTAAAAGGGTGGAAAAGCAGCGTGCATACTAGAGTGATCAAAGCGGATTTTATACACGCGATTGAAAATTTTTTAGACCCTACCCATACCCCTTTTATTCACAAAGGATTGTTACGCCAAGAATCGCATCAAAGGATGCTCATCACCCAAGCGTGTGATGAGCAAGGATTTACAACCTATTATACCCTCCTAGATCGCCAAAACGGTCTTATCAACCGCCTCTTTGATCAGGGAATTGATGAAAACATCGCCTCATTTCATCTACCGGGGTATGCACTCATCGAGTATCGGCAAGCAAAAAAATCAGTGTTTCAGGTGGCTATTTTTTTCGTTCCCATCGATAAAGGGGAGGTAAGTATGGTCATAAGGGTGAGTCTTCCCAAAACCATTATCCCCTCAACTTTCAAATTTTTGCTTCTCAAACCTTTCATGGAATTGGCTTTTAGACAAGATAAACTCATTTTAGAACAGCAGTACATCACCCATCGACAGCAAAAAACTCCCTACATCATTACCCACGCGGATTTGGTTATCGATCATCTTCTTTATTTACTCGCAGATGGAGAGAAAGGGAACGAAAAAACGATAGCGATGGCGTTGTAAATTTACTCCACCAAAAACCCGCTCAAAAACTCCCGCTCTTCTTGGGGAATGGCGACCATTTTCCCCGTGTGATTGAGATGAACCAGCTGTATCTCCATCACAAAAAGGGTCTCTTCCCCTCGGTAAATGGTCTGAAGAAGGGTAAACGAGGCTTTTTTGATTTCTTTTAACACCGTTTTAACCTCCAAAACATCCCCAAAATAGCCACTTTTACGATAATCGGCGGTGAGATGTTTGGCAACAAAATGACCACTTTCCCCAATGGGGGAGCGTCCCGCATCAAAAAAAAGTTGACTGCGCGCCCGCTCGCAAAAGTTGAGATAATTGGAGTGATACACCACACCACCCACGTCGGTATCTTCGTAATAGACGCGTATGTGCATTCGTAAACCTCCTCTTTTAGGGCTTTTCAAGCCATTTTATCCTTTGCACAGACAACTATTTTCATGATCGTCCACCATCCCGCACGCTTGCATAAAAGCATAAATCGTGGTCGAACCGATAAATTTAAACCCTCGCTTCTTTAACTCTTTGGTCATAGCATCGGAAATATCGGCGGTACACGCTGCACTACGGTAATCTTTGACAGCATTGATGATGGGTTTACCGTCCACTTTTCCCCAAAAATAGTTATCCAATGAACCGTATTCTTTTTTAATTTCTACAAAACCACGAGCATTAGAGATAATCGCCTCAATTTTCGGACGACTTTTAACGACCAAACCGCTCTGAAGTATCCGCTCAATATCCTCATCCGAATAGGAAGCCACTTTCTCTAAATCAAACCCTTCAAATACTTCACGATACCCCTCACGCTTTTTAAGAATCGTCAGCCAACTAAGCCCAGCTGATTGTGTCTCTAAACTAAACAGCTCAAATAACGCACGGTCATCGTGCAGCGGCTTCCCCCACTCTTGATCATGATAAGCGACATATAGGGGATCACTTAACTTGACCCATCCGCAACGTAAACCTGACATTGTGATCTCCTTGCTGTACTAAATTTTTTTGTTTTTCCTCCATTATAGCTGAGAATTTTCAATGACAATCCATTCCGCAATCCTCCTCTAAAGCATAATGGTCATTGAGGGGTTTTAGCGTCTATAATTATGCAACTTAATTAAAGGCGATTGATGCAAGAGCACAAAAAGATTTCCATCACGTACCGAACAGCAACACTAGAGGATATTCCAAGCCTTTGTCGTCTACTAGATCAACTCTTCTCCCAAGAAGCCGAATTCACCCCCGATAGTGCGAATCAAACGAAGGCGTTAAAAACAATCATCGACGATGCAACTATCGGTGAGATATACGTTGCCTCCAAAGAAGATGAGATTGTGGGGATGGTGAATCTGCTCTATACCGTTTCGACGGCATTGGGCGGAAGAGTCGCTATTCTCGAAGATATGGTCATCGATGAAAATCACCGAGGAGAGGATATCGGCTCGTCTTTACTCGAATACGTTCTCACGGTCAGCAAAGAAAAAGGTATTCAACGCCTTACCCTCCTCACCGATGGAGACAATAGCGTAGCACACCGCTTTTATGCGCGCATGGGGTTTAAAAAATCCTCTATGATTCCGTTACGAATGCAACTCTAAACAAAAAAATGCGTTATCGATACAATAGATTTTCTGGTTCCCTATCTCCCGATGGGGAACCCTTCCCAACGTCCTCATTGGGAATGCAGACTAACGTATACACTCCCAAGCTGGAGCTTGGGAGCGAGACATACCCTTTAGCTACTCAACAATAATGCGCCGCAACTTTCACCACGTTCCCTTTCTCATCAAAAAAGAAAACCTCTACCGCCTTTTTATCCAATAAAAATTAAACTAAAGCTACTTTAATCTTTGTGCTGCTTCACGATAGACTGCCATTTCATCACGAGCTGCTATCGCAATAACTTCCACGACAATGACCTCTTCGATAATTCGATAAACAATTCGAACCCGTTTATGATCAACATACATTTTTCGACAACCTGACAGATCCATCCCCGATTTATTACCGAGTAGATCACCAAGCTGTGGTGAGTTTGCAAGTTTATTAAGCTGTTTGAATACCAAAAGGCGGACACGGTGATCGAGTTGCGCTAAGTCATCTTCTACCTCTGGGAAAAATTCAATCGTGTACATCGACTTCATTAACTCCAAAGCGATTCATCATATCAATCAATCCAATACGTACACCCGTATCTTTCACTCTACGCTCTGTTACTCCCTTATAAATTTCGATATGTTCAGCCAAATCGGCAATCTCTTTAAGACGTTCGTATTCCTCGATTGGTAGTAATACAAGCTCAAGTTTATTATTTTTAGCGATAGCAATTCTCTCTTTTGCTCCATCAATAAGACTTTTAAATACAGAAGAAAAATTACGGGCTATTTCAGTAGCAGGGATGATTTCATCACGAGCATAGGCGATCATAGAAGACTCCTTCTTAAATACATACTATTTTGTGTATTATACTACTAAACTTGAAAAAGTTGTCAAAATACAGGGGTCAGATATTCAATATTCAATATTCAATATTCAATTTTCCCTCATTCCCAACGTCCTCGTTGGGAATGCAGACTAACATATACAAAATTAAAGAGTAGTAACTAACCCATCATTTATGCGACCGCGTACGTTCACACCTCAAGGGCATCGCAAATCCCCCTCCTTGGATCATCGCGCTATGGTCATGCGTGTTGATAAGGAGGATAAATGCTTCGTGGGATAGCGCGTGCGACGTGGAAAAAGGGAGATGGTTGCCTCGAATGATCCGATATTCGTGAAAGGTTCGCATCTCCCCTCTCCCCTCCCAACATCCGGAATAGGCACAAATGCTCAACGCTCCCCGCTCCTCAAAGGTGACATTCATGGGGGTGAAATCGGTATGACTTTCACATTTTTTTTCACTGCACATCACCTCGATATCGGGATTGGTACAACTCCATTGCGCCCCATACAGCCATCCATGGAGGATCAAAAGAGGGAAAAAAACTATCGTTTTACCCCTCACGATGCGCATCCAATACCCCATAAACCCGTCCTAATGCCCCATTAAACGTGGCACTTCCATACCCATCGGGGTCTTCTTCTTCATGGCGAAAATGTTCCTGCGCGTGGGTAATTTCTTCTATTACCCCCTCTAACCACATACTCACATCGGTCGTTGGGGTAAAAGGGACGCGATGAATAGCCCCCTCGATGTACCCAATGGCAACGACAACCCAATACCCCGTATCGCCCCAATAACTTTTATCGGATAACCGTTTGTGGGCATCTTCCCGTTCGGGATCTAAAACAATCGCTATAAAATGGTCTAACGCCAAAGAACATTTTGCCTCCATGAGTGATTCTCCTTATCGTGAATAGTCTCCCCTTTATTATAAACCAATCGGCTTTGCATCCCCCTTTTGTCAGCACAAAATCGTCTCTGTAAGCAAGAAGTGGCTATACTCTCGCCACTAAAAATGGTTGAGGAAACCACCCCAAAAGGACACGTATGTCATCTGAAGTTCAACGTAAAAATCACCGCATTCACCCCTGTAATGCCCAACAAAAAAATGCCCTTTTGGAATTTTTGATCCAAAAAAATCCCAATAAAAAAATTCTTATTGTGACCGCCCATGACCCAAAAAGTATCATTTTCACCCCATTTGCTGGGGTTATCCTTGTTCATGATGATGATCTTAGTGCCTCTGAAAAAAATCACTATGACATCCTCATTAGCTACGATCTTCCTGATAAAGCACTTTTGTATATGACCCGTTTTGCCCAAGCACGAGAACAAGCCATGGTTTTGTTAGGAGCTGAAGATCAAAAATATCTTTACCCTATCGAGACCTTGTTGGGACGAACCATTATTCAAGAGACATTGACAGGATTTGAACCCGATTTTGGTATTGCCATTGAACAAAAAAACAAAGCTGAAGCGTTAGCACGACGGGCGCAACGGGAAGAAGAAGCAAGCGCGAAAGCCGATAAATGGGCAAAAAAAGGGAAAGGAAAATCGGAGTTTTTGGGAAAAGATGCGAGTGGAAAACCAATCTTCGCCCAAAAAACACGAGAACGTAACCACTACATCGATGGAACGCCCCGTACCCCTGAAGAGAAAGCAACCCGCCCAAAATATGTAAGTAAACCGGTCTTTTTTGGTGACGCAGCGAAAAAAGAGGAAAAATCCCAAGAAGATAAAAAACCATACAGTGAGAAAAAAGCGTTTGGCGATAAAAAGCCCTTCGGAGATAAGAAACCGTATGGGGATAAAAAATCTTACGGAGACAAGAAGCCTTTTGGCGAGAAAAAAGAGTTTGGCGA
This sequence comes from Sulfuricurvum sp., assembly GCA_036170115.1. GTDB lineage: Bacteria > Campylobacterota > Campylobacteria > Campylobacterales > Sulfurimonadaceae > Sulfuricurvum. Next base: position 6,741 of record JAVHOQ010000120.1, on the reverse strand, counting down.
TAAAAAACCCTTCGGAGATAAGAAGCCGTATGGGGATAAAAAACCTTACGGAGACAAAAAGCCCTTCGGAGACAAAAAGCCCTTCGGAGATAAAAAACCTTATGGTGACAAAAAACCCTACACCGACAGACCAAAACCCAAAGCCGATGCAACTCCCTCACGACCACCCCGTCGTATCAATGTCAAATCGCTTAAACCCGCAGACGAAAAGCAATAACAAAAAGGGAGGAATAGGTGTTATCTCCTCCCAAACGACCTAATCAAACAGACAATAATCACCACTTCAAGCCCCAATAAGAGATAATGAAGATCATACACTTGAACACGTGCTTGGGTGATTCCATAATAGTCTAGCACCCTGTAAAATCCATACGAGAGAGCAAGCCCTGAAAGTGAACCTTGTTGCTTGGCAATATCAATCCACCCCATTATCCGCACACGAGAGGCAAAATGGGTCTCCGCACGCACCAAATATCCCCCGAAGATAAACGAGAGTTGATACGCACTGTAGATGACCAAAGCACTGAGAATATGGGTGGAAAAAAGCAGATAATACCCTATCATCAAGAGCATCATCACCTCGGTAGCAAGGGTAAAAAAGTAAAAATAGCGCAAAGTCATAAGTCGATGATAAACGTATGCCAATCCCATCATTCCCAAAGCAAGAACAATCCCCCCGATCGAAAAAGTCGAGGGGCTAAGGGTGGCATAAATGGTAAAAACCGACCCTCCGACCATCCCTGTGAAGAGGGCATTGAAAAATTTATACCGAAGATAGGGACGGAAGGAGAGGTGCATTAAAACTGCGCGTTTAACCCGACCATGAGGGTACGACCATAAGCTCCATACCCATCCACCTCTTGATAGCGTCGGTCAGTGAGATTATCCCCACGAAGATAGAGGGAGAGTTTTGGGGTTGCTTCGTAGTTGATGACTGCCCCTGTGAGGACGTAACGCCCTGTTTGGAGGGTTCGTGCAGCATCATCATAACGGGTTCCGATGTAGTTAAGGGTACTAAGGAGGGAGATTGTATCCATAGGATAATACCCAAGCGATCCACTGGCGGTATCGTGCGGTCGTCGAGCCAGATCATTGCCATTTTGGTCTTTGGCGATGAGTCGGTTATAGGCGACATTCACCATAAACGTATCGAAAAAGGTGTGTTGGTAGCGCGCTTCGTACCCTTTGAGATGAGATTTCCCCTCAACTTGCTGGTTACTGCCAACCCATGTGAGAGGGTCAAAAACATACTGAATCAGATTCGTTACGACGTTGTAGTAATAGCTAAATGTGAGTGAATGGTAATGGAGTGCTGCATCAAAACTTTTGGTCGTTTCTGGTTGCAATAGGGTATTTCCCCCAAACCCGTACATTTCCGCCAAAGCTGGGGTTCGATACGCGGTTCCATAGTTACTGCTAAGGGTAATATCATTCGCAAAAAGGTATTTAGCCCCCACTTTTCCCGTCGTTTTACCCTTGAACGTATCATAGCTATCGTTGCGAAGGGACTGGGTGAGGATAAGATTGCCAAGATGGTTGGTATTGGTCGCAAAAACCCCTTTGGATCGGAGCGTATGATCACCTATCGTATCGTGTGATTCAAGGGTATTTCCCCCGACCACCATAAAGCCATTTTCGGTATACGAAAATTTCCCCAACACAGTGGCTTCTTTATTGGTTCCCCTAAAAGTCTGCGTCCATCCAAGGGGATCTCTTTTATCAAACGTCGCACGGCTATAGCTCACATCCATAAAATCGGCATTCGTAAAGGTGTGACGATACCCCACACTTCCAAGGCGATTAAGTTGGTGGGTCTCATTGGCAACACTGTTAGGTAAGGGAGCAAAGGTAAGAGCATCATACCCATCATAATGGGTCTTAGCATCACTAAAATTCATCTGTCCTCGAAGGGTGTCTGCAGAGGTGAGATCGTAGGACATTTTGGCATTAACCGTTTGGTTGAGATAGCCATCGGATTCATAATTTTTGGGATTTTGACCGCGTGGGGTGAGGGCTGAAATTCCATCGCTTTTGAGTTGATTGACCCCAACATAGTAAGACAAATCTCCCACTTTTTGGGAGACATTGGCTCCTAGTTTACTCGTTGCATACGTCCCATATTCCAGTATCGTAGAGGCTTGAAATTGCTTGGTTGCTTTTTTGGTGATGATATTAATCACCCCAGCGACCGCATTGGCTCCCCAAATACCACTTTGCGCCCCATGGATCACCTCGATGCGTTCAATATCATTGACCATAAGGTGTTCCAGTTGCGCCTGCCCTTGGGTGGTGGTGGGGTCGTTATAGCGGATGCCATCAATCATCACAACGGTATTGGCAGAACTAAATCCCCGTTGGAAAAAAGAGCTGGTTTGCCCTATTCCACCGCTTTGCGCGATGGGGATATTACCAAGACTACGCAAAGCATCAATCACCGATGTGAGATGTTTTTCTTCCAATTGGGAAGCGGCAATGGTATCAACATTCGATGTAACTTCTTTGAGCGATTGTTCGGTTTGGGTGGCACTGACAACAATGGGGTCTAAAACAGTATCTTTAGCCTCTAATGAGGTGATAATGATTGCACACGCAACAAAAGAAAGGGTTGTTTTTTTAAACATGGGTATCCTTATGATAAATAATAATTTTTTTAAAGCCAGATTCTTAGTGTCGCGGGAATTACGTCATTTTGAACGTGATTTTAGAATCTTAAGTCGTGGAAAAAATTTACTCGTTCGGAGGAGAGATACTGGCGTAAATGTAGATAGGACAAATGGGGACGATAAGCTCTATGCGGGTAATATTTTTAAGCAGTCGAACTTCAGAGGCGTACGCTTGAATGGCAACTAATGAAAAATAGTTTTTACCAAACCCACGAGGTGCGTGCATCCAAAGTCCCCTTTTTTGGGGGAATTCTACCTAAAAGGGCTGAAGTTTATACTACTCCATGAAATCAGAGACACTAAACAATAATTGCTTATTCCTAAATGAGCTCGAATTAGCCTTAGAACCCTCTCACAAACCTCCCTTGAAACGCTTGCACAATCTCCCTAAATTCCTGAGGCAAATAGCCATACACTTTTGCTTCTATCTCTGTGGGAATTCCATAATAGGCTTCAGCAATTCCCCCCGCAATGGCAGCCATGGTGTCCGCATCGCCTCCTAATGAGATGCAATTGCGAATACACGTTTCATACGAAGTGGACTCCAAAAAGCAAATGAGTGATTCGGGAACCGATTTTTGGCAACTCACTTCAAACCGATACGTCGGGCGTATGGACTCAAGGGTGCGGGTAAGATCGTACCCAAATTCGTCGGTTATCCGTGATCGGATGGCTTCTTTGGTCGCTTGGTTGCGTGCCATAAAAATCGCCAGTGCGGTGGCTTTGGCTCCTTTGATCCCCTCGGGGTGGTTGTGGGTGATGATCGCCGATTTGTGCGCCTCATCTAAGGTTTGTTCTTCGGTTTCAAATGCCCACCCTATGGCAGAGACCCGCATCGCCGAACCATTTCCCCATGAGTTGTAGGGTTGGTGGGTTTTTCCTTGCAACCATTGTTTGAAAAAACTTCCATACCCCACCTCCAAATAGCGTAACCCAAAATCGATTACGTGATCCAAATAGGGTTGATCCTCCAAAATCGCTTTAGCCATGGCGATACTCAGCGTCGTATCATCAGTAAAGGTACTTTTTGGGGGAAACAATTCAAAAATGGTCGTTTTGATGGGATGAAACTCATACCACGATCCGATAATATCTCCAGCGATGGCTCCTAACATGGTATCTCCTTAGTTTGGTGATGACGAATCTCCTCAAACGTATATTCTTTGAGTAATTGACCATTTTTATAGATGGTCTCTAAAAGCGTGGTACGTCCCTTAAGCTCTTCTAGCCGTACGGTCTCAAACGACTCAGTCAATGCCAATCGCCCTTTTTTGGATCGTTTGCCAGAGTCGGTGATGGGGTCTTTGTAGACATCATGCCACACCCCATCCACACAAATTGCTGAGGCTTTCATCGCAAACCCAAAGGTATCACGGTGAGGTTTTTGAAGCAAGGCACCCCCCATCCCAAAGGCGATATTGTCGGCTGAAAATCCCTCCTTTTGGAGGAGTGTGAGTATAGCGCGAATCGTGTGTTCATCGACCCCATCCCCTTGGATAATTCGCACTGAATCATCCAGCACAATGTACCCTTTGGTGTTTTTATACCCCCCAAACGCTTCATACACCCGTTTCATCACCTCCAAGACCATCGTACACGGATCCCCCGAATCGGGGCGGATGATGAGGGTGGCACCGCTTTCTTTGACCGCGTTTTTGAGCTTTTTGCCCCAAAGATTGGTAATGGCATGGTAAATGTCATACGAATCGCACACCACCGCAAACATTTTTCCTTTTCCCCCAAAGTGCTTGATCATATTGGCATACGCATCCTCTTCGCCGTGACGTTGCCATGCTGTGATGGTGGAATGTTCTGCCGCAGGGATTGAAAATCCTGCCATTGCCGCGCCATAATAGCGTTTGGCTCCGAGGATGGCAGAGAGGGTGTCGGTGCCGTAAAAATTGACCAAATGCGCCATCCCCCCCAACATCGCTGATGCTTCACTGGAGGTTCCACGGGATCCAAAATCGTGAAGTTTAAAGGGAAGCTGCTCCACCCCATGGTCACTGGTGGCTTCCAAAAAATGGCGGATGATTTGTTTGATGGTGTACGAGATGGTCGCCACCGTCGTAGGAAACCATACCGCCCGAAGCAACGCTGTTTCGATGTACGACGGTAGCCATGGAAGGGTAGGATCGGTATTGACCACCTGTACCAAAGGGGATCGCGTAGGGAGGATACTCCCCTCTGCCACAGCGGTGATCTCAAGGGGTAAATAGCCATTATGGTCGTGCAAGATAGTGTTCCATCCCGCTTCGTTGAAGGGGAGACCATGGGCGGTGAGGATGCACTTGGCTTCGTCAATGTCCTCTTGGGTGATGGGGGTAAGGAGATACGCTTTGATGAAGGCTTGTAGCCCAAAAAAGAGGGTTACCTCTCCACTGCGCGCTTCGATGTAGGAGGAGATGTACTCACTTTTGGGTGGGTATTGGCAGTAGTGACTGGCTTTGTAACTGTCGGTATTGAGGAGTATGTTTTTCATAGAAAATCCTTCTATTTTGGGTGCAAAAGACCTCTATGGCCTCTTGAGGTTTTGGGGTGTTATCCCACCATGGCTTGAATGATATGAAAATGATCTTCAAACATTGTTTCCGGTCGCACCTCCGCAAAAGGGATCCAAAACGCATGGCTCGCATCATCCCCCCCTTTGACTTTGGGCAAACTCTCCCCCTGCAACTCGATGAGATAGGCATGGGTGACCGTACGTCCCCGCGCAGAACGGTAGGGGTCATCGAAGACCTGCGTTTTGGTGATGCTCCCTGCTAGCACGGGGGCGGGAACTTTGATCCGTGTCTCTTCGCGCAATTCCCGAATGACCGCATTTTTGAGGGTTTCGGTGGGGTTTAAAAATCCCCCCGGGAGTGCCATAAGCCCTTTTCCCGGTTGCGCTTTGCGCTCGATGAGGAGAATATGCCCCGATTGGATCACGACCGCATCGACGGTTATAAACATCGGCGCGTAGGGGGAATGCTCCCACGCGGATCGGTATTTTTTGACAAAATGGTACTCATTGGCAACCCGTTCGTAATCGCTTGTTTGTTTAAAAATCTCCAATGCACGGGCAATAGGAGGGGGAAGCGCATCGCTTAACTCCCCCCGTGCAAAATAGGCTTCACGGATCGTGGTCGAAGAGAGGTTGTGGTAATTGTCCACCTCGACCCGCTCCCATTGGGGAAACTGCGTGAGATACGCAGAAGTGCCATCCTTGTGATGACCGATGAGTCCGATGAGGGGTTTGGAGGCAATTTTGGAATGCACCACCCCGCCTACGATTTGTTGAATCGATTTGATCCACAACGGATCATTGTAGGTATAGTCCAAAAGGGGAAAAATCAAAATACGTCGATTCTCTTCCGGAGAAAACGCCAAACGGATAAGGGTCTCACGTGCGTTAAAATCCCATGGATTGCGTAAGGTAGGGGGCTGATAGGAAGAACCAACCATAACAATGATTTTGTCAGATAGGTGCAGTGCGTGGCGGATAACACTCTCGTGACCCGTGTGGAAAGGCTGAAATCGCCCAATAAAAACAAGATAATCGTATCGCATCACTAAACTCCTTAGTGTAAATGTGTGAGCTTTTGGGGTCTCTCCCCTCATGCTCATGCGCGTTAAGAACGCCTCTTAAACGGCTAGAAGTGTAGCATAAAAAAGCGAAATAGCATTTGATGCGTGTACATAAAATTTGAGATAAGACAGTAGAGTACTTTTGAACTGTTTTTTAGATAGAATTACCTCAAAAAGAGTTATATGCACCAACAACCTCTATCAAAAATTTTTGCTATTTTAGCTTTTCTATCATGGTTTGCTTCTTTATGGTTTATCGCTATAGTCTCTTACTTTGGGGATGTCTTACACGGATATGAAATAGCTAGTACAGGATGGCTTGGAATTTTTGTAGGTGCTATCGAATGGTATACAAATCCTTTAATGCTTATTATTCTATTTTCTTTATTTGAGACAGATGTAAACAAATTCAATACTAAACGCATTAATATTCTAATGTTACTGACAATTCTTTTAGGATCTGACCTTACGCACCCTTCAACTTCTGAAGCTCCAAATAAGCCATCCGATT
>JAVHOQ010000119.1:1739-7298 GCA_036170115.1 Sulfuricurvum sp. | reverse complement strand
CCCGTCCACCGTCGTATCTTGTATGCGATGGATAAACTCAGTCTCTCCGCAGGAGCCAAGTACAAAAAATCGGCACGTATCGTCGGGGATGTCATCGGACAATACCATCCGCATGGAGATACGTCAGTATACGATGCGTTGGTTCGTATGGCACAACCTTTTGCCATGCGCGCCCCTTTGGTCGATGGTCAAGGAAACTTCGGTTCGGTCGATGGGGATAATGCAGCAGCGATGCGGTATACCGAAGCGCGTATGACCCGTTATGCGGGAGAGTTGCTCAAAGATTTGGACAAAGATACCGTCAATATGGTGGAAAACTACGATGGTACGACCGTTGAACCTGATGTTCTCCCTACCCGTGTCCCCAATCTTTTGATTAACGGTTCCAGTGGTATTGCCGTCGGGATGGCAACCAATATCCCTCCCCATAATCCCAAAGAGGTGCTGCGTGCCTTGGTCTATTTGGTCGATCATCCCAATGCCTCTTTGATCGATATTATGCAGTTTATCAAAGCGCCTGATTTCCCAACAGGGGGGACGATTTACGGTAAAAAAGGGATTTTAGATGCGTACCAAACGGGTCGTGGTCGTATCCGTATCCGTGCCAAAATTCATATCGAGAAAAAAGCCAATAAAGATGTGATCGTTATCGATGAACTTCCGTATCAAGTGAATAAAGCGCGTCTCATTGAGACCATCGCTGATTTGGTCAAAGATAAAGTAATCGAGGGGATCAGTGAGATTCGGGATGAGTCGGATCGTGAGGGGATTCGGGTCGTTATCGAACTCAAACGGGATGCGATGAGTGAAATCGTCCTCAATAATCTCTATAAATCGACCAATATGGAAACGACCTTTGGGATTATTATGCTCTCAGTCTTTAACCAAGAGCCGCGTATTTTTACGTTGTTGGAGATGTTGGGTCATTTTATTAATCACCGTAAAACGGTCATTATCCGTCGTACCATCTTTGATTTGGAAAAAGCTCGCGCCCGCGCCCATATTTTGGAAGGGTTAAAAAAAGCCCTTGACCATATCGAAGCGATCATCAAGCTTATCCGTGCCAGTGCCAATGGTGAAGCTGCCAAAGAGGGACTTATTTCCGAATTTGGGTTCTCCCCTGTCCAAGCTCAAGCAATTTTGGATATGCGTCTTCAACGCCTTACAGGATTGGAGCGGGAAAAAATCGAAAATGAACTTCGAGAAGTACTCTCGCTCATTGAATTTTTAGAGGGTATTTTGCGCAGTGAAGCGATCCTTATGGAGATTATCAAAGGGGAACTCACCGAATTGGTGGAGTATTTCGATATTGACCGTGTGACCGAAATAGAAGACAATTACGATGACATCAATATCGAAGATTTGATCCCCAATGAACCTATGGTCGTAACGATTTCCCATCGTGGGTATATCAAACGCGTACCGTTGGTGGCGTACGAAAAACAACGTCGTGGCGGAAAAGGGAAAATCGCGGTTACCACCTACGATGATGACTTTATCGAAAAATTCTTCACCTGCAACACCCATGATACGTTGATGTTCGTCACCGATCGAGGGCAATTGCACTGGCTTAAAGTGTACAAAATTCCTGAGGGGTCACGTACGGCCAAAGGTAAAGCGGTGGTCAATCTTATCAATCTTGAAGAAAACGAAAAGATTCGCTCAATCATTCCAACCAGTGATTTTGATGAGAATAAATCGTTGGTCTTCTTTACCCAAAACGGGATTGTCAAACGTACCGCGCTCAATGAGTTTTCCAATGTCCGCAGTAACGGCGTTCGTGCCATTATTTTGGATGAAGAGGATGCACTGATTACGGCGTATATTGCGACCGAAGCGGTGAAATACCTCTTTATCGTCACCAAATATGCCCAATGTATCAAATTCGAGATCGATAAAACCCGTGACCAAGGGCGGAGTACCCGTGGGGTTCGAGGAATTAAATTCAAAATTGACGATGATGTGGTTGTTGATGCCAATATCATCGAAAATGATGAGCAAGAGATCTTAATGGTGAGTGAAAAAGGGATCGGAAAACGGACTACCGCCGAAGAGTATCGCCTTACTAACCGTGCAGGAACAGGCGTTATTGCAATGAAACTCAACAATAAAACCGGTTCAACCGTCGTAGGGTGTCTCATGGTGGATGAGACCATGGACATGATGGCATTGACCAAAGCGGGTAAAATGATCCGTGTCGATATGCAAACCATTGCCAAATCGGGACGTAACACCAGTGGCGTGTACATTATCAAAGGGGATGATGTGAAAAGCATCTCCCGTTGTCCGAAAAAAGAAGAGGACGAAGAACTACTCGACGACGAATAAGGAGGTAGAAAGATGAAATGGATAATCGCGGTGCTTATGATCGGTGTCTGTGCGTTTTCGGCAGAGGCGTTACCCAAAGTGTCGGTTAAATCAGGATCGATTCTCTTTCATCCTCTTCATACTAAACCCTATTTTGTGACCCATACGGGTCATGATCACGATCCCACCCTCTCTTCCGATGGGAAATGGATTGCGTTTGTCCGTGATATTCCCAGCAAAAAAGATACCCTCTCCCCCAGTTCTGCTATGGTTTCTGAGGTTGCCAATGAGCTGTGGGTGATCACAACGGAGGGTAAAAATGCCCAGCGACTGGTGACGTATGGTAAAAATCAAGCCTATTCCATCTCAATGATTCACCATCCCCAATTTTTTCCCAACAATCAAGACATCGCCTTTGAAGCGGCATTAGCCGTCGTAGAGGGGGGAATTTACCAAGTGAATCGGATAACGCATCAACTCCACCTCATAACGACAGGAAATTCGTTAGAAGTTGTCCCTGTGGGAAAATACAAAAATCATCTCATTGTCCAACGCCATAAATATTTTCTAGCAGGGGGGAGTTACGATTGGTATTGGTTGATTAGCCCTCAGGGCAAAGAGATGGATCCCATCGGAGAAGAGGACAATGTAGGAATGTTTAAAGAACTGTATTGTGAGGCTCCTTAAACCCATTTAATCCTTTCCAAGTCTTCCTTCGCTATAATAGCGCCATTAATCCCCCCTTTTTAGGAACATACGAATGAAACGTTATAATGTTGCCGTTGTCGGTGCCAATGGTGCTGTCGGAGAAGAAATTTTACGTGTTTTGGAAGAGATTGACTTCCCTCTTGCTACCTTAATCCCCCTTGCCAGCGCGCGCAGTGTCGGAAAAACGGTCGTATTTAATGACCAAGAACTCCCGATTCAAGAGTTGACCGCGACAGTATTTGAAGAAGAGGAGATTCAGATCGCCCTTTTTAGTGCCGGCGGAAGTGTATCAGCGGAATTTGCCCCGTATGCTGCAGCTGCTGGTGCGGTAGTGATTGATAATACCAGCCATTTTCGGATGATGGAAGATATTCCGCTTGTTGTCCCTGAAGTCAATCCCGAAGATATTGCCCAATGGCGTAACCGTGGAATCATTGCCAATCCTAACTGCTCGACCATCCAAATGGTACAAGCCATTAAACCTCTCGATGATGCGTACGATTTACAACGTATCGATGTGAGTACCTACCAAGCGACCTCAGGGGCAGGTAAATCGGCGATGGAAGAGTTAGTGGAGCAAATGCAAGCGTTTTTTGCGTTTAAACTCGATGACGTAGAACCCAAAAAATTCCCTCACCGCATTGCCCTTAATGCCATTCCCCAAATTGACTCTTTTACCGATACGGGTTACACCAAAGAAGAACTCAAAATGGTCAATGAGACCCAAAAAATCATGCACAAAGACATTGAAGTGAGTGCGACGTGTGTTCGTATCCCGACGCTTCGCGGTCATGCAGAGACATTGACCCTCACATTTGATGGGGCGGTGGATGCCAATGAAGCACGGGAATTATTGGCAAAAGCACCCAATATTATCGTCCTTGATGAGCCGTATGAGAGTATTTATCCTATGCCTTCATTGTGTATGGATCACAATGAGACTTTTGTGGGGCGTATTCGCAACGATTTGTATCGGGAAAATGTCCTTCACTTGTGGGTGGTTGCGGATAACCTCCGTGTAGGTGCGGCGACCAATGCCGTGAGAATCGCCCAAAAATGGGTAGAAATGCAAGGAGAATAAGGGATGAATTGGATTGAAAATATTTTTGAGAGCGGATTATGGAATTCTCGCTTTATCATTATTTTGGCGGTTATTTTTGGACTTTTGGGAGCAATATTGCTGTTTGTCATTGCCAGTGTCGATATTTATGACACGATTACCTATGTGATCAATGCCTATTTTAACCATGAACACCCTGAACATTTTCATGAAAATGTCATTGGGGGAATTATTGGCGCGATTGATTTTTATCTCATCGGCGTGGTAATGATCATCTTCTCGTTTGGATTGTATGAGTTGTTTATCTCAGAAATTGATCCTGCCAGCGATGAAGAGGGGAATAAAAATAAAGTTTTAGCGATTCACTCGTTGGATCAGCTCAAAGATAAAATTTCTAAAGTTATTGTCATGGTCTTGGTCGTGGGCTTTTTCCAAAAAGTGGGACACACCATTTTTACAGGGGCATTAGAGCTTTTTTATCTCGCCCTTTCCATTACGGCAGTTTCGGTAGGATTGTACTTTTTGAGTAAAGTGGGTCATCACGACCATTAAGTAAAACGTAGCCCTTTTGGGGTGCATACAAAGGAAATACTATGTCTAAAATTTTTGTGGATGCGTGTTTTGGAAAAGAGACCCCCCATACCCCCGTTTGGATGATGCGTCAAGCAGGACGTTACCTCCCTGAATACATGGCCGTACGTAAACGGGCGGGCAATTTTCTCAATCTCTGTCATGCTCCCGATATGGCAGCGGAAGTGACGTTGCAACCTCTGGATATTGTGGGGGTCGATGCGGCCATTTTGTTTAGTGATATTTTAGTGGTTCCCAATGAGATGGGGATGAAGCTTGATTTTATCAAAGGTGAGGGGCCCGTTTTCGACCATCCTATCGTAACCGAAGAGGATTTGGATGGACTCATTGGTGGAGAAGCAGCAGCTTCCAAGCTTATCTACGTCTATGAAACAATCAAACTTTTACGTTCTCAATTGGATGCACGCGGAGATAATAAAGCGTTGATTGGATTTACCGGCGCGCCGTGGACATTGGCAACCTATATGATCGAGGGTCAAGGAACCAAAACGTACAATATTTGTAAAAAAATGATGTATTCCAACCCTGCATTACTCCACAAAATATTGCGCAAAGTGACCGATGTCGTCAAATTGTACATGGAAAAACAGATTCAATCGGGTATCGATGTGGTTCAAATTTTCGACAGTTGGGCGGCGGCTATTGAGCCAAGTAACTACAATGAATTTTCATGGAGCTACATGGTCGAAATTGCCGAGTATCTCAAAGAGAAATACCCTCATGTCCCTGTGATTATGTTTCCCAAAGGGATACCCGCTTTCTTGGATCAAGTGTATGGTAACTTTGATGTATTCGGTGTCGATTGGAGTACCCCAATGGCATTGGCAAAAGAAAAACTTGGGGATCGTTACGTTCTTCAAGGGAACATGGAGCCGTGTCGACTCTATTACAAA
>JAVHOQ010000119.1:338-1729 GCA_036170115.1 Sulfuricurvum sp. | reverse complement strand
GAGACGACTGCATGTGTGGAAGCCCTTCAAGCGATCATGGGAGGAAAACGACACATTTTTAACCTTGGTCATGGAATTTTGCCCGATGTTCCGGTGGAAAATGCGCAGCACTTTGTCGCTGAATGCCAGAGAGTCAGTAAAAAGTGAATCTTTCGTTCGTCATTCCCGCGAAGGCGGGAATCCAGCTAAGCAATTTTAAAATGGATCCCCGGGTAAAGCCCGAGGATGAGAGTATTTAATCATGTCTACTATCTTTGGTCCCATCCCTTCACGCCGTTTTGGTGTATCGCTTGGGATTGATCTCTCTAGTAAGGGTAAACAGTGTAATTTCGATTGTCTCTATTGTGAACTTTCTCCCATGAAAGCGATGCAACAACAGCAGACCATCACCCCTGTAGCGACCATACTTTCTGACCTCACAACTGCCCTGACCAACCACCCTTCTATCGATGTGATTACCTTAACCGCCAATGGCGAACCCACGATGTATCCCCATTTACGAGAACTCATTGATCATATTGATAGCATTAAAGGGGATATTCAAACTTTGATCCTCTCTAACAGTGCTTGCCTAAGTGACCCTAATATTTTTGAGGCTCTTTTGAAACTTGATCAGGTGAAACTTTCGTTGGATGCGGCAACCCCTGAAACGTTCAAAAAGATAGATCGTCCCGCTGAGGGGATTACCATTGAGACCATCATTCAATCTATCACCCGTTTTGCACACATTTTTCAAGGAAAATTATTTTTGGAAATTTTGTTTGTCAAAGGGGTAAACGATAGCTTATGTGAGATTGAGGCGTTAAATGGGGCTTTGATGGGTATCCCTTGTACGCGGATTGATATTGGCACCATTGACCGACCCCCTGCGTATAACGTTCAAGGGTTGCGTTTTGACGAACTCTACGCCCTTTCGTGTCGTTTTGATCCTGTACTGCCGATTCATATCGTTTCACGTACCCATGCAACCGCAAATGCCAGTGCCTACAGTGAAGAAGAGATCCTCACCACCCTTGATAAACGCCCATTAACAACTGATGATATTCATGCACTTATGGATGATGACTCACGCCAACGGTTTGAATTGCTCCTTAAACAAGGAAAGATTAGGACAATCGAGCGTTCTAATGTCCTTTTTTTCACGCCGAGTGCTAATAGTGGTCGAAAACGGACAAAATAACGTATTCTTTATTGACAATAGGGCTTCAATACCGTATAATTACGCCCTCATAAACATTCCGAATTAGCTCAGCGGTAGAGTAGGTGACTGTTAATCACTTGGTCACTGGTTCGAATCCAGTATTCGGAGCCATTTTTGAGATTTTTCCATTGTTTTATTCCGAATTAGCTCAGCGGTAGAGTAGGTGACTGTTAATCACTTGGTCACTGGT
>JAVHOQ010000119.1:0-238 GCA_036170115.1 Sulfuricurvum sp. | reverse complement strand
TCGAATCCAGTATTCGGAGCCACCCCCCCCATTTTTTTCGCTTACCCATTCAACTGCTAAGTGCTATGCCAAAAACACCCCCTGTTTAACTGACTATTTCTTGATGTTTTCAATTTGTTTCGCCCATTCAAGTAGTAATTGTATCACAGGGTTAAGTTACAGAATAAGATTTCATAATTGTATCTGACCTTACGCACCCTTTAACTTCTGAAGCTCCAAATAAGCCATCCGATTTGCT
>JAVHOQ010000118.1:0-1463 GCA_036170115.1 Sulfuricurvum sp. | reverse complement strand
ACTCAAATACGACTTACAAAATCTGCAACATCAGTTAATACGATTTTCGACCTGAATTACTGGGACGACGCGCACCATCGCGTTTTTGTCCTTGGGGTTTTCCGCTGGGGGAGTGGTTATTTCCCCGTCCACCGCCACCGCCACGCTCTTGCAAAATGGGCATTGCAACGATGGTCGGATCGGGTTCAAACCCTGCGATAATGTCACGATCCAATTTACGATGGATGAGTTTTTCAATCCCCTTAAGATAGTCATATTCATCGACACACACCAAGGAAATCGCTTCCCCCTCATTGCCCGCACGACCCGTTCGACCAATACGGTGAACGTAATCTTCGGCAATATTGGGCAATTCAAAATTCACCACATGCGGAAGCTGATCGATGTCCAATCCCCGTGCAGCAATGTCCGTCGCAACCAAAATTTTAACGATTCCCAATTTAAAATCGCTTAACGCTTTGGTACGTGCGGCTTGGCTTTTGTTTCCATGAATTGCAGCGGAGGTGACCCCGATTTTTTGGAGATAATCCGAAAGCTTATTGGCTTGGTGCTTGGTGCGGGTAAAGACCAACACTTGCTCCCATTTATGTTCTTTGACCAAATGCCCAAAAAGGACACTTTTTTTGGCACAGTCGACCAAGATAACTTTTTGGGTTACCAACTCACTGGAGGTATTACGACGTGCCACTTCGACGATGACAGGATTACGTAAAATCGACTCACACAATGTTTTGATCTCATCCGAATAGGTCGCGGAGAAGAGGAGATTTTGCCGTTTTTGGGGCAAAATGGAGATAACCCGACGAATGTCTTTGATAAATCCCATGTCCAACATTCGATCCGCTTCATCCAAAATCAACATCTCCACATGGCGTAAATCGATGGTTCCTTGGGAGACATGATCCAACAATCGCCCCGGAGTCGCAATCACAATATCGACCCCTTGACGTAAAGCGGCAATTTGGGGTTGAATCCCTACGCCGCCAAAAATAATCGCACTTTTAAATTTGAGGTATTTGCCATAGGTTTTGACACTCTCCCCCACTTGGGCAGCAAGCTCACGGGTAGGGGTGAGGATCAATACCCGTACCTGACGCGGTACTTTGGGGTTGATCGCTTTACGGGAGAGAATCTCCAACATAGGCAACGTAAATCCTGCCGTTTTTCCCGTACCCGTTTGGGCGCCGGCGAGCATATCACGCCCTTCTAAAATAAAGGGAATCGCTTGCGCTTGGACAGGGGTTGGGGTGGTGTATCCCTCTTCGGTTACCGCTTTTAGGATTGCGGGAGAGAGTTTTAAATCGGTAAATAACATAGTAATAGAATTCCTTTAGGTGGTTCAAGCAGACAAAATTTGCGAGAGAAGAGATGCACATTGTGAGCGGCTTACGGATTTTTCCGTTTTGAATGGTCGCATTATAACGCACTTTAGACCCAAATACCGATTCACCCCCCATTTTGGT
>JAVHOQ010000117.1:0-28824 GCA_036170115.1 Sulfuricurvum sp. | reverse complement strand
GTGGACGGGAATTATAGACAAATCTATAACAAATGTCAAGAGATTTTTGAAAATTGTTAGAAAACTTTCCCATATTGTTCACTTTTTTAACTTACATACATTAATTATAAGGATTTTCACATCTAAGCTATCAATTCCGAGTGACTCTTAAAACAGTTTTGGGTAAAATACGAAAAAATTCAGGAATATAAATGCTTCGTTTTGCCCCAAGTCCAACAGGAGATATGCATATTGGTAACCTTCGTGTTGCTCTATTTAACTACATTATGTCTAAAAAACGGAATGAACCTCTATTGATTCGCATTGAAGATACCGATAAAGAGCGTAACGTTGTCGGTAAAGAAGATGAAATTTTGGCAATTCTCTCCCTCTTCAAGATTGAATACCAAGAACATCAACTTCAAAGTAATCATTTACGCTTTCATCGTGCCATGGCATTACAACTTTTGCATGATAAAAAAGCCTTTAATTGTTTTTGTACCCCAGAAACACTTGAAGAAAAACGCGAAGCGTCCAAAGCGAACAAAATTGCTTATCGTTATGATGGCACGTGTGAATACTTACCACCAGAAGCTGTCATTGACAATCCGCTTCCGTTTACCGTCCGTATCAAAAAACCTACTGGTTCTATTGTCGTTCATGACATTATTAAAGGGGATTCTACCTTTGCTCCCGATGACATCGACAGTTTCATCCTTATGCGTGCCGATAAGTACCCTACGTATAATTTTGCGTGTGCCGTAGATGATATGCTTTCGGATGTTTCTCTCATTATTCGAGGGGAGGATCACCTTAGTAATACTCCCAAACAAATTGCTATTCAAAAAGCATTGGGTTATGATCGAACTATTGAATACGCCCATCTCCCTATTATCTTAGGTGCTGAAGGGAAAAAGATGTCCAAGCGGGATGATGCGTCCAGTGTTAAATGGCTCCTTGAAGAGGGGTTTTTACCTGAAGCTATCACCAACTATCTTATTCTTATGGGAAATAAAACGCCTCACGAAATTTTTACCCTCGAAGAGGCATTAAAATGGTTTGATCTACAAACCATTTCCAAATCTCCTGCCTATTTTGATCTTGATAAACTCAAATTTATCAATCGAGAGCATCTCAAAGGTCTTGATCCCAAAGAACTCTCCCGTTACGTAGGCTTTACGGATGAAGAGATTGGACGACTGGCTAAACTTTTTTTAGAGGAAGTGAGCACTCTAAAAGAGTTACGGGAAAAAATCAAACCTATTTTTTCCCCTAAAAATGTTCCGGAGGAACACAAAGAGGGGATCGAACTTTTACGAACCTTGATTCAAAATGCTCCCCATTTTGATGATTACACCTCTTTTAAAAACCATTTGCTGAGCCATTCGGGACTCAAGGGTAAAGCCCTCTTCAAGCCTTTACGCCTATTGCTTAGTGGTTCTGAACATGGTCCTGAGTTAAGTGATTTTTATAACTATCTCAAAAATTATCTTCACGAGGTGATCCAATGATAGGCAGTATGCTTTCAGGTCTTGGGGGGATTGTCCACTCCCTTATCACAATGTACATTTGGGTGGTCATTATTGGTGCCTTACTCTCATGGGTACGCCCTGATCCGTATAATCCCCTTGTTCAAATCATCTACCGTTTAACGGAACCGGCTTACAGTTTTATCCGTCGTCATATCCCTACGGTGTTTAATGGACTGGATCTTGCCCCACTAATCTTGGTGATTACCCTTCAAGTGATGGATGTCATTTTAGTAAGTATTATTAACGGACTTCTTGCCGGATGAAATATTTTATTACCCTGATTTTTTTTCTTGTAGCCAGTAGTAGTTGGGGAATAACCCTTAACGATATTAATGATAAGCCTTCCTCTTTACCCAAAAATTTTTTAATTTGGCAGTTTTTACATCAAGAGATTAATGCTTCGGAGGCGAGTGAAGCCTTTTATCAACTTGAAGGGGTAAATCAGCGTTTTTTAACCGATTATGCCGCTAAAACGGATGAACCTGAGATTAAATACACCGTTAATTGTCTGAACACCAAAGCGACTGACCTTCTTTCAGTACCACAAGATGATTGTTTAATGCTGGGACTCACCCCTGCTAAAGCGGTCGTTTTGACCAAAGAAGAGAAAGAGACCATTGCTCAACGTTTACACAACCGTTTTGGTTATACCGATTGGTTGTACACCCTTAATCAAGAGAGTTTTTACACATCAACCCAAAATCTTACCGATGAAACCCTTTTATTTCGCCTTGCAGGGGCGCATTATCGATGGGATCATTTTAATCATCTTGTGACGCCGGAGATACTGACTGAATTGAGCAAAAACCCTCACTTTGCCGATATTGTTTACCTAACAGTCACTGACCCTAAAATGGATCAACTGCAACAATCTCTCTCAACCCTTACGGTCAATAAACATGATATCCCTCAAACCAATTTCTTTTTGGCGTTAAATGCCCTAAAATATGGCAATATGTCCAATGCTATTGAACATTTACAAGCAGCAGAGAACCATTATCCCGTAGGCATTGATAAAGACAAAGCCCTTTTTTGGCTCTACAAAATCACGCAAGAACCCCTTTATTTAGACAAACTGGTTCAAAGTTTAGACATTAATATGTATGTTTTGTATGGACGAGAACTGCGTAATCTCCCCACTGAAAATTATTTTACGACACTTCCTACGCGTGAAAATCCTACAAGTATTACAGGAGTTGACCCTTTTGAGTGGAAAGCCTTTGCGCAAGATCTTGCCAATGCAACCCCCCAAACTGCTGGTTCTTTAATTGACCGTTGTGATGGAAATAATTCGGTAGGAGTTCAAGGGTATGCATTGGAGAAGATGTACAAGCCCTATATTCATAATTTTACGATGCCCTACAATGAGTATATGACGACTTTGAGCAATGACCAAAAAGCCCTTATCTATGCCCTTATGCGTCAAGAGACCCGCTTTATCCCCGGATTAATTTCCCACGCGTTTGCCCTTGGCTTGATGCAAATTATGCCGTTTAATGTTGATGCCATTACCAAAACCAATTCGCTAAAAATTACAACCTATTTTGATATGCTTCAACCCAACTACAGTATCACCTATTCCGTAGCGCATTTGAAACATTTGACCGACAAACTGTACAATCCTTTGTTGGTCGCGTATGCCTATAATGCGGGTATTGGGGCAACCAAACGCCTCTTACTCGAAGATAAGCGATTTCTACCTGCCTATTATGAACCTTTTTTGAGTATGGAGCTTATGGCAAATAATGAAAATCGGGAGTATGGTAAAAGGATCCTCGCTAATTATGTCATCTATAAAACAATACTGGGAGAAGCGATTAAAATCACTTCTCTTTTTGATAACTTAGTGCAACCGAACCAGTCTGATTATTTTCGAGCAACAGCGTTAACGTCTTCACAGGCGATGGGTCAAACCGAATAAGATAATACTGATTCCAATTGTTTTGGATAGGGATTAGCATACGTCGTGGATCACTCTCTTTGAGTTCTTCCATACTCGTGGAATCTTTTCCATTGAGTTTTAAGGTATATCCACGATCGGCTAAATTCCATTTTTTATTATCACGATCGGAGCGTTTAAAATAAAATGCCCCCACAAAATATTCACCCTCATTATAGGTTTCTGGATAAATAGGGTTAAGATACATCAACGACACCAACGCATTGGTCTCCATAGAATTCATAATCGTTCCCGTTCGTAACTGTTCAACCGAACGTTCATGCGCCTTGTCCATTTTGAAAAGATCAAACGTCCCTTTTTGGGCACAGCCACTTAAACCTATTACGACCATCATTGCACTACTTAAAAATTTCATATTATCCCTTTTAACCTATTCTCAGATGCCATCTTAACAAAAATTCAATGATAGTTGACTATAATATGCCTACTTAACGATGAGGAATATTTTTGAAAAAACGTTTAGCCGTTGCTTTTACCGGTCCTTCAAACAGTGGGAAAACGACCTTGATTTTAAAAGTAGCACGTAAATTGATTCATGAATATGGATTGGATGTGGCTATTATCAAAAATGATCCCAAAGATAAAGCACAGTTTGACGTGGCGGGAAAAGATAGTTACAAATTTAGTGATACAGGAGCAGAGGTGGTTGTCACCTCCCCTACGCGCACCACCTATTTTTCACACCGGCACAAAGACTTAGAAGATATTGTCAGTATGCTCAGTGATTTTGATGTTTTGTTGGTGGAGGGTCTTAAAAACCTCCCCCTTCCTCGCATTAGTATTTTTAGAACGACCATTGATACCGATTATTTTCCGTACATGAACGCATTGGCGATTGATGATTCTATTGTTTTAAGTGAGTATAATTTCCCCAATAATGTCGACATATTGGATCTTAATGATCCAGAAAATGTCATTCAATGGATATTAAATAACGCAAAGGTAATGAAATGAACGACATATTAGAAGCCATAGAACGCAGTGCTATCCGGATTAAAAAGGCAATTGATGTGAAAGACATCGGGTATTCGCAAGAACAAAACAGTTCAGGTGAGACACAACTCCAATTGGATATCCAAAGTGATCTCATTATCGAAGAGGAACTCAGTCGCATTTCCTCTGTCCACACCATTGCCAGTGAAGAAAAAGAGCTTCCGATGCTGTTAAACGAAGCGGGACACTACTTCATCGCCTTTGATCCGTTGGATGGTTCCTCTTTGGTCGATGTTAATCTCAGTGTGGGGTCAATTTTTGGGATTTATGAGGGTGAATTTGTCGGTAGTGCCTTAGTAGCGTCGTGTTATGTTGTGTATGGTCCTCGCGTAGAATTGGTCTTTGCGTACAATGGTAAAGTCAAACTGTATTTGCTTCAAGAGGGGAAATTTGAATTTGTCAAAGAGATTCACCTCAATGAAACAGGGAAAATCAATGCCCCTGGTGGGACACAACAATTTTGGGCACCTTATCACAAAGCCATGATCGATTCTTTTTTTGCGCAAGGGTACCGATTGCGTTATTCAGGGGGGATGGTTCCTGATTTACACCAAATTCTTCTCAAAGGGGGAGGATTGTTTAGTTATCCAGGAGCAAGTGATAAACCTGAGGGAAAATTGCGTCAGCTTTTTGAAGTATTCCCTTTTGCCTTCATTTTCGAAACTGCAGGGGGAGGAGCTGTGGATGGAACCACACGGGTTTTGACCAAAGTAACTGCCCATGTCCATGATACTTCCCCGTGCTTTTTTGGTTCTCAGTATGAGATCTCTGTTGTTTTGAGTGTGTATGGAGCCAACTGATACTCTCGTGCATGAAGCCAAACTTGACCATGCTAAAGAGCAATTAGAAAACTGTCAACGCACCAAAGAAGTGGAAAGTTGTTTTGTATGTCCTTTGCTCATTGGATGTCCCACACGAGTACAATACGTTCGCTCTGTTTACGAAAGTATGTCCAAGGGCGAAGTTGGCGGATTTGATTTTTAAAAAAAAGTGTACTAAGCTATAAAGGAATTTTCACGTGAAAAATTACATTACTACCCCTATTTATTATGTCAACGGTGAAGCCCATATCGGTCATGCCTACACCACATTTATCGCCGATACCCTTGCACGCCACTCACGTCTGATGGGAAAAGAGACCTACTTTCTCACAGGTACCGATGAACACGGTCAAAAAATTGAAGAGGCTGCCAAAAAACTCAACAAACCAACCCAAGAATTTGCCGATGAGATCAGTGCAACCTTTAAAAATCTATGGGATGAGTTTGATATTAGTTATGACCACTTTATCCGTACAACTGATGAGGATCACAAAAATGGCGTACGTGTCGCTTTTGAAAAAATGGTCACCAATGGGGACATTTATAAAGATTTTTATGAAGGTAATTATTGCGTTAGTTGCGAAACGTTCTTCCCTGAGTCTCAATTGATGGAGGGCGGATGTTGTCCTGATTGCGGACGTGCAACCAGTATCGTCAAAGAAGAGAGTTATTTTTTCCGTCTTTCCAACTATGAAAAAACCCTTTTAGACTATTACGAAGCGCATCCCGATTTTATCCTCCCAAAATCACGCCGTAATGAAGTGATTAGTTTTGTCAAAGGGGGATTAAACGATCTATCGGTCACCCGTACGAGCTTTAGCTGGGGCGTTCATTTACCCGAATCACTCAACGAGCCAAAACACGTCATGTACGTTTGGCTCGATGCCCTTTTGAATTACATCACTGCATTGGGCTATGGTGGCGATGAAGCACGTATGCAATTTTGGCCGGCTAATACCCAACTCGTAGGTAAAGATATTCTTCGATTTCATGCTATTTATTGGCCGGCATTTTTGATGAGTTTGAATCTCCCCCTCCCCCAACACATTGCTGCCCATGGATGGTGGACACGTGATGGGGAAAAAATGTCCAAATCCAAAGGGAATGTCGTGGATCCCAGAGAAGTTGCTCACCATTATGGCGTAGAAAATTTCCGTTATTTCATGATGCGAGAAGTCCCTTTTGGTCAAGATGGTGATTTTTCACAACGTGCCTTGATTGACCGCATGAATTCGGATCTCTCCAATGATTTGGGGAATCTTTTGAATCGTATTATCGGAATGAGTGAAAAATATTCTGCTTTTGTCATCGACAGTTCTAATGTCACCCAATACCATACACGAGAGCTAGAAGATGCCCATACCATTTTAGATTCTCTCCCCCACTATCTTCATGAACTTCAACTCCACCGTTATCTCGAAGAGCTTTGGAAAATTTTTACCATCGGTAATAAAGCGATTGAAGAACACGCTCCATGGGTAAAAATGAAAGAGGGGCGCAACGATGAAGCCCTTGCTACGGTTGCCTTGGTTGCTAATCTTTTGGCAAAAGCTTCCGTTATGCTCCATGCGGTTATGCCCAAAACGACTGCGATCATTGCCGATGCCCTTGGGTTTGAGATAACCACCCAAAGCTATACCCATCTTATCCTCACGAAAGGGCTTTTGGCAACCTTTACTATCACAAAAATCCCCCCTCTTTTCCCCCGCGTCGAGGAACCTCTTATGCAAGAAGCCCCCAAAGCGATGGCTGAGGAGCAACCTAGCGTTATCGAAATTCCCAAAATGGACGATAAAAAAACCACCACCGTTTCACCTGAGGGGCTTATCACCATCGATCAGTTTTTTCAAACCTCCCTTAAAATCGGAACGGTTCTTAACGCCCAAGAGGTTCCCAAAAGTACCAAACTGCTCAAGCTTCATGTTGATCTTGGGGAAGAGACTCCACGTCAAATTATCGCGGGTATCCGTGAATATTACACTGCCCAATCGCTCATTGGGACGCAAGTGTGTGTTGTTGCCAACCTAAAACCCGCTAAATTGATGGGGATGCTCTCAGAGGGGATGCTCCTTGCTGCTAAAGATAGTGAGGGACTGTGCCTTATTCGCCCCTCAACATCGCGTCGTGCGGGAAGTTCTATTGGATGAGACTGGAGAATATCCTCGCCTTAACACAAGGGATACTCTACAGTACCCCCACCGTTCATGTTTTTGAGGGGGTTATTTTTGACGTTTCCAAAGTCAAGCGAGGGTCTCTTTTTATCGCCTATACCCCATCAGAAATTCCCGAAGCACTCAAAAATGGTGCGTATGGGATTGTGTTTGACAAACCTACCCAAATTGGGGATCCTGAGGTAGCATGGATTAAAGTAGAAGAGTTAGAAACTGCCCTTAAGCGGATTCTTCGCTTTTATCTCTTGCCAAAAGCGTTGCGTGTTTATACGTGTGATCCGCTGACCCTTCACCTTTCTCAGTACATTAGCACCCCAAAAAGCTGTTATTCCTTAGAGGGAACTATCCCAAAAGTGTGGGATAAACTGTGGGCATTAGAAAAAAATTCGATTGTCCTTTTCTCCCCTGCCCTCAGTGAGAGTGATCTCTTTATTGAGACCACCCCTTTAAGTCTTTTCGATGAAAAAACCATCACGATCATTGAAAAAACCCTTTTTGAAACGTCGTTTGTTCATCAAGACCTGTTCTATGAGCGTCAAATCCTCTCCCCTTTTTTTCTCCCCTATTTGGAACCGCTCCTAAACTTTTATCACCAAATGGAAATCCCGTTTCAACTCAAAAATTTTGCTAAAATCAACCATTTTACCCCTGTTTTTACCAATCAGTCGTTGGAAATCAAAGAGTTTGGTGCCAGTGACCATGTGGTCATTTTTGAGCCATCACTTGAATTAATCGACCAAGAGGGTGCTTTTTTAGAAGAATACGCCAAATGGTCACAAAAACTTTATATCCTCCCCTCCTCCCATAGCCTTCCGCTGGATCATTGCGTTTATTACGACTGTGTTGAAGAAATTTTCCCCCTCCTCAAAGCCCATCCGTTTCATTTTGCCCTTGTCGCTGGGGTGAGCAAAGAACTCTTATGCGCCACAACGTCGCATGCTTCGTCTTTGGAACAATTAGAATTTATGTTTTAAGCCCCGTCGCAACTGTCGTTCGTATGGTAAAAATTTCCGTACCAACGCATGAAACGCTTGGGAATGGTTCAAATGCACCAAATGGGCTAATTCATGGACAATAATGTAATCGATCTCCTCAATCGAGAGTTGCATCATCAAAACGTTAAGGGTAATCACCCCCAAGCTGTTGCAACTTCCCCACCGTCGTTTGAGCCGTTTGTAGACAATATTCGCAGGAGAGAGGTTCATACGTACAGCGTAGTACGCCATACGCTGGGGGAGATAGTCTAACGCTTCAGCGGTGTAAAAGCTATCATAATGGTGTGCATCAATGAGCTCAATCCCCTTAAAAAAAGGAAAATGGTCCAAAGGCACTAAAATCCCTTGGAACCAAATCGTCTCTCCGATAATGGCGTGGTTAGAGGCTTGAGAGCGTATCTGATCCCTTTTGGTAGTGATCCATCCCTCTTTTGCCGTGAGTAGGCGACGAATTTTTTGGACATCGGTAAGGGGAGTTCGTACCAGAACCTCCCCTGTTTTATCGATGACAATATAAGTATGGCGATTACGCGGTCGATGTTCAATCGTTATCTCTGAGGTAGCAGCATCAAACAACATACGCAATCGGATCACACACACCCGCAAGGGTAAATCCCCGAAGCCGTAAGCGACAGCTATCACAAACCCCGCACGCACGCTGTTCATTTTGGTAACAGCTCCACGTCAGATGAAGGGGAACGTGAAGTTTAACCGCTTCGGTCACAATGTCCGATTTGTGCAAATGCACCAGAGGCATTTCGATGGTCAGATGGGTGGTCTCTTTGGTGCCAAGATTGGCACTGCGTTCAAAACTTTGGATAAACGTATCGCGACAATCGGGATACCCACTGCTGTCCTCTTCCACTACCCCAATGGCGATACAACTGCACCCCTCTTTTTCGGCAATCGCTGTGGCAATGCTCAAAAAAATCCCATTTCTAAACGGAACGTAGGTGATGGGAACCCCTTCTTCAATTCCCCCAGTAGGGACTTCTAAGGTAAGATCGGTGAGGGCAGATGCCCCAATTGTGGTAAAAAAAGGCAGATCAATTTCATACGGGTCACGGACTCCTAATTCCTCACAAATCGCCCGATAGGCGTGAAGTTCTTTGGTCACCGTACGTTGACCATAATTAAAATGGAGTGGCACAATCGCATACCCACGAGAACGCATAATGTACGCAACCAACGTTGAATCCATCCCGCCACTCATAATACATAAGGCTTTTTTTGTCATCGTTTTTCCTTTACTTAAAATAGTAGTCACTTCCCCCTTATGGTACAATACGACCATGATAGAATTAGATAACCAAACCCATTACGACTATGACTTCACCCTCTTGGAACGCATTTGTGACGTTTTAACGACTCAGGACATTGAACTTATTCTTCTGCATGATGAAGCAATACGCGCGATTAACCATCAATTTCGTCATATCGATAAAGCAACCGATGTGTTGAGTTTTCCCAGTGACCCTTTCCCCAATGCCCCTTTGGGCAGCATCCTTATCAGTGTTGATTATGTCCAAAGCGTTGCCCACACCTTGGGGCATACCCCTGATCAAGAGCTTGCTTTGTTATTTATCCACGGAATGCTTCATCTCTTAGGGTACGATCACGAAGTGGATCAGGGGGAAATGCGCACCCGTGAGGGAGAACTGGTTGAGATGTTTAATTTACCCCTAAGTTTAATTGTTCGGGTGGAGGGGTAGAAACTTTGGGTTGTCCCAATTTGATATACCCCAATTCAAGCAGTTTATTGTAAATTCCTGAGACAATGGGACCTGCCACTTCTCCCCCATGCCCCCCATGTTCGATCAAAACGGTCACAATAAATTGAGGATTATCGGCTGGTCCATAGGTCGTAAACCACGCATGAGACCGTTGAAGATACGCCATCTCATTTTCGTTGAGACGATTTCTAACGTTTTGTCCGATTCCTGTCGTTTGGGCCGTTCCTGTTTTTCCTGCAATGGGAAAACGGCTGGACATATGGGCTTTTGCCGTCCCTTTGGGATCATTACACACCGAGCGCATTGCCGATTGGACAAGAGGAAGCTGCCGTTTTTCCAAAGGGGTCAGAACATCTTGAGGTTGGGGATCGACAAGAATATTCCCCATTTTATGGGCAATATGGGGAATGGGTAATTTCCCCGTCGCCATCAACGCCGTGTAACGAGCCATTTGAATCGGAGTGACCAATACATCCCCTTGCCCAATCGAGGTATTTAGCGTCTCTCCACGGTACCACGGTTGTTTGAACTTTTTTCGTTTCCATTCTCGACTGGGGATAGTCCCCAAAAATTCATTGGGAAGATCGATAGAGGTTTTAGCTCCCAATCCCATCCGTATCAATCCCGCACTGATCCGTTCAATCCCTACGTTGAGACTCCCTTTATAAAAATAGTCATCACAACTCTCGGCAATGGCTCGATGGATAGAGACATCTCCATGTCCATTTTTATTCCAACATCGAAAGGATCGATTCCCCAATCGAAACGTCCCTGTACAATGAACACTCGAACCTTCATTCAGTATCCCAGAGCTAATGTACAAGAGTCCCAATCCTGTTTTGATGGTGGAACCGGGGGGATACAATCCATTAATGAGCTTATTGGTAAAAGGGGCATTGACGCTGTTCATCAAGTAGTCCCATTGCTCTTTGGTAACACCATTCACAAACTCATTGAGATCGTATTCGGGATAACTTCCTGCTGCGTAAATCGCCCCTTTGGTATCCATGACCACAATCGCCCCAACATTACCTGCAAAAAGTTCACCCATATATTTTTGGAGACGCATATCGATATTCACCACCAAATTTCGATTCTCTTTGGTAGCACTTCGCCCCAACTCTTCCACTTCAAGATTGTGGGCATTGACTTTAATCCGTCGTTCTCCCGCTTCCCCTTGCAAATAGATGTTGTACTGTTTTTCGATCCCCGTCTTCCCCGTATGACCTAAAAGCTGTAAGAGTTGATTCCCCTCGACCTCTTTTTGGTTCGCTTTAGCAACGTATCCAAGGATATGAGAAGCCATATTTCCATAGGGATAAAGCCGTTTGGGCGAGGGGGAAATTTTAATCGTTTCGCGCAAATTCATCCGTGCATAGAGGGGAATCATAACATCGTGAGGGATAAAATCGACCACATCAATAAACGTATGGTTATAATAAGAGTCCTCTTGTTTGTACGCTTTTTTGATTGCTTTGGGATCTAAGCTTGGGATCATCGACATCACATACGCAATTTCAGCATCCAATAAATGGGTATCATCCCCTTTGATCAAATGGGGTGCAAACGAAATCTTAAACCCCAATTCATTGATCGCTATGGGATCCAATTGACGATCCAATATCTCTCCTCGGACAGGAGGGGTGAGTTCGGCTTTAATGCTGTTGTTTTTGGAGAGCATTTCGTAATGTTCATTCGATTTAACAGAAAGATCAAATACCCGAACAATCAAGGAGATCCACGTTAGACTCAGAAAAATAAGTAGAATTTTAACTTTCATTACAACACAATCATCAGAAAAAATTCAATGGTCATATACAAAAATGCGTGCCAATCAAATACGGGGAGTGCTACTAAAAAAACGCCATTAAACAACATCAATACAACCCAAAAAAGAAGATAACTTAAAAGAACAAAAATCCCTTTGATGCACAGTTTACAGCGAAAGGTTTGCTCCAAATAGGGCATCACATAACGACTAACAAACGTAAAAAAAACAATAGAACTTCCAAACCAATACCCTTTTTCGGCTTCAATCATCAGCAACATGATCGAAAAAACAACGACACCATACAGGTCATTGCGCAAAAAAGCACGGTAAAAGAGGTATCCCATCACCGCCAACATCGGAGGCAAGAAAAGGTAAATACTCGTTAAAGGACTGTAGAAACAAAAAGCAATAATCCACAGAAAATTGCTTAAAGTGTTTTGATAAGGGATACTTCGTTGCATATCGGAAAATGTTTGCATTTAATGCAATCTGCCCAAATTTTATGTTCAGGCAAACTCTCTTTTGGGATCTCTATAAATCCAAGCCGTTCAAAAAAACGTTGTTGATAGGTTAACGTTAAGACCTGTTTTACCCCAAGTACGCGTCCCTCATCACACGCTTTTTCGACCAAATGACTCCCGATATGGGCACCACGACAGTCACTTCGCACCACCATGGAGCGTATCTCCGCCAATTGGGGAGAGTGGATATGCAAAGCGCAAAATCCTACCAGTTCTTCCCCCTCCATCGCTAAGGTATATGAGCGGATATTGGTCGCAATTTCATCATTACTGCGGGGTAAGATCACGCCGCTTTGAATTTCTGGCTCCACTAATGCGTGCATCGCCTCAATATTTCGTAATGACCCTTTTTGATAGGTTATCTCCCTCACACCATATCCTCGTCCAAAAGAGCATACAAGTGAGCCACAATTTTATCCACCCCGCGACGGTTTAGGTTCGAGATCATCAAGGCTTCAGGGAACCGTTTTTTTAAGACTGATAGCTCTTTTTGGTTCAATTTGTCAATCTTGGTATACACACGGACAATATGTTGATTCTCAGCACAAATCTCCTCCAAATAATGCTTTACTGACGCATCAATCTCCAAATCAGGGTGACGACAATCGACCAAATGGACAAAAACCCGTATTTGTTTACGCTGAGAGATAAAATTGGTGAGATTGCTCTCCCAATCGCTTTTTAAACTTTTTGCCACTTTGGCATACCCAAATCCTGGTAAATCGACCAACACAGCACTTTTTTTATTCCCCGATTCACGATCCAAAAAAAGGACATCAAAATAGTTAATTAACCGCGTTTTCCCTGGGGTTGAGGAAACTTTTGCCAACGATTTACGCTGAGACAACGTATTAAGTAAAGAGCTTTTCCCCGTATTGGAACGCGCCATAAACGCTATCTCATTTTGGTACTCATTGTCAGGAGCCAAACGGATTGTCGGTGCTGAGGTTAAAAAAACCGATTCAACAATCTCTATCATTTTTTGGTACTTTTTTTGGTCGTGTTTTTATCTTCTAACGTAAAGGTCATAAAGACAGGTTCGCCACCACTACTATCGGCATTAGCGAATCCTTGATTCTCATTGACCACCACTTTATCCCCTTTAACACGGCGGAAATCATCAATACGGATCAAATCAACTTTCGTATAAAACTGATATTCAGATTCATTGGGCAGATAGATCGCTCTTTGCGAAACCCCTTTGTATTTTTCACCCATCTCCGTCACAATATAAAAAGAGACATTTCCCTCTGCGATGTACTTGAGGGGTTTACGCGCTTTGTCGGTATAAATGGTCACTTTGGTCGCATTGAGTTCATCGCTTCCTTTGGTCATTCTCACTTTTCCCGTAAAGACAGAGACCCCTTTGCTCTGATCCCCTTTAAAATTATCCGAAAGGACATTGAGTTCTTGTGCGCCAACCATCGTAACTAAAAAAGTAGTCAATAGTAATAAATATTTATTCATCGTTTAAATTCCTCATTTAAGTTGATAACTACCTCGGATACGGTTGGCTGAAACCGTATCGAGGGTTAAATTATAATTGAGTTGCGTCCCCTCAATCTTGTTATTCTCTTTGGTAATCAAAAATCCCCCTTGGGTAGTAATCACAGAGCGATTTTGGTCATACGACCCTTCGTTGGAACGAAATTCCAATCCATCTTCCCGACTATAATGGACATTACCTTTAAGGGTAATAATATCATTTTTATACAATGCATTCTCCGCACTGATCGATTCTAGCAACATTTTTTCGTTATTGGTAAATTTAGCCAAATGGACTTCATACCGATCGGAAAATCGTTTTCCATGTTCCCCTTCAAAAAAATGATCCACTTTATGGGGAGAAATTTCATAGATAACGAAGGTATCCAATTCAAACTGGGGAAGTTCTTTGGTAGAAGTAGCCTCCGCATTCAAAGGTTTAAAATACCCAAACATCCCCAGCAAAAGAGCCAATAGCAACGCAAAAAAAACGTTAATGGACATCGTAACTACATCCAACCCTCAAGGAAACGCCCTTGATCACCGTTTTCATCAATAAGAATTTCAATCATTTCACGGACGCATCCATCCCCGCCACACAGGGTCAGAACCTGTGCCACCGATTTGGTGTAACGTGATCCATTAGCGGGGGTAAAGGCCCTACCAACCCACTGTAATAAACGATAATCATTCAAATCATCCCCAATGGCAGCCACTTCATGAGGTAAAAGATTCAATTCAGCGCACAAGGCTTGCGCTACGGCTAATTTATCTTTGACCCCTTGATAGACGTAGGAAATATCCAATTCTTTGGCACGATGGGTAACAATGGGGGAGTTGCGTCCTGTAATAATCGCCACCGTGTACCCCATTTTGGCAATCATCTTAATCCCAAAGCCATCTCTGACATTGAAATTTTTTGATTCAACGCCCGATTCGGTGTACGATATTTTTCCATCACTTAGACATCCATCGACATCTAAAATGACCAAGCGAATCATAAAACACCCTTAGTACTGGGAATCCCTGCGCGTCCATTATAGACCAAAGAACGGCGTAAAGCAACCGCAAACGCTTTAAATGCTGCTTCAATAATATGATGCTTATTGCGTCCCCGTTGTTGAATGAGATGAAGGGTTAATCCCGCATTGAGTACAACAGCACGGAAAAATTCCTCTACCAATTCCACATCAAAAGTCCCAACTTTTCCCTCAAGCTCTAAAGTGTAGACCAAAAAAGGGCGATTACTAAGATCCAAATCACACGAAACACACGCCTCATCCATCACTACTGAACTGTTCCCAAACCGTTCTACCGAACCAATGGGATAAATCGCTTTTCGCAATGCTTGTCCCAAAACAATCCCCACATCTTCAACACTATGATGGTCATCAATATGGGTATCACCACTACAATGAAGGGTTAAATCGATCCATGCATGCTTGGCAAAACTTTCCAACATATGGTCTAAAAAGCCAACCCCCGTACTAATCGTACTCTTCCCCTCCCCTTCTATGGTTAAGGAGAGAGAGATATCGGTCTCTTTGGTTTTACGCTCGGTATGAATCATCTCATTCCTTGGTAATAAAGGATCCAACAACATACCCTTGTTTTACAAAGTTGCGCGCTTCACTTTCACTTTTGAATCCACGTAATAGGACACGAAATAACGGTTGCCCCTTAGACTGCGTCTCTTTAATGACTGCCGTATAACCATGAAACGCAGCGTATTTTTGTTGGGTAAGTGTTGCTCCATTTTTGATCGAAAATGCCCCTACTTGGACGGAAAAAGTGTCTGAGAGTTTCCCATTTGTCGTAACGGCAGTTGTCGTTGAGTTAACAGCACCTTTAACGACAGGATTAACAGGACTGTTAAGTCCTACTACTTCCAAACTCACATCGTTATCATTGTTCCCAAAAACTCCGATCTCTTTAGCGGCTGCGTAAGATAAACTAATAATTTTACCATCAACAAAAGGACCCCGATCATTAATACGAACTACCGTAGAATGACTGTTTTTTAAATTGGTTACCTTAACTAAGGTATTTAAAGGGAGCGTTTTATGGGCAGCGGTCATGGCATACATATTGTATTTTTCTTGACTAAAAGTAAAATTACCATTATTCTTTGAATCATACCATGTTGCACTACCATCGGAAATATCTCCCATCTTAGCAGGGACAGGAAAATAATCTTTACCCATCATCATATACGGAGCCATCGTCGTCCCCACACCTGTAGCAGACGCTTGATTATTACGAGCATCCCCTGCTGGATAAAGATTGGAATCTTTGGTATCGCTATTGAGATACGTCCCCCCATTAAACGCGGTACAACCACTCATCACAACAATAAGCATCGCTAAAAAAACTCTCATGTACACCTTTATTTCCCCCTTTTTTCATCTGTTTTTACGGGATTGAATGGATTTTTTATTTTGAATTGATCCATCTCAAAATTATACACTTTTGGGGCTGAAGTGGGTATTTTATCGTTTAAAAATAGTTTGGCTTTTATAAATGAGCTACTTATGGGAATTTTTAGAATACGATTGACCTTTAATTCATCATGGTCTCCCATCATATTTTCATCCAAAATAGCCGAACGATCGGTGTTATACCGTTTGGTCAAGGTAGAAAACGTTTCCCCTATCTTA
This sequence comes from Sulfuricurvum sp., assembly GCA_036170115.1. Taxonomy (GTDB): domain Bacteria; phylum Campylobacterota; class Campylobacteria; order Campylobacterales; family Sulfurimonadaceae; genus Sulfuricurvum. The sequence goes on along the minus strand of JAVHOQ010000117.1, from coordinate 12,206 downwards.
ATTTTACGCATCACGAAATATTTTTGGACTCCACGCGGTTGATATTTTTCTTCAAAAAGGTCTAATTTGGATTCAGGGATATAAACCGGATAAAAACTTTGATTGGGAGGGGTAATGCCACTACGAAGATGGGTATTGAGCATGGTTAATTTCTTTTTGGGCATCTCTAAAACAGCTGCAATATCCTGTATATCCTCACCTTCAGGGAGATAAACCGTGGTGATTGGGTTTTGGGAGGCCACCCCGATGAGATGATCGTATTGAATTTGTTCCAGAAAAACTTTTTCGCTTGCCAATAATGCAAGAGCAACAATACGGCGAATATACTTCTTCGTCTCACCTGAGAGATACCGCTGATTGGGATTAGCAAGAATACTTAAGTCATCACTCCCTGCTTTACGCACGGCACTGGAGAGTTTACTTTCCCCACAGTTATAGGCAATAATGGCAAGATACCATTTACCAAATTTACGGTGCAATTGAGAAAGATAGTTAATAGCAGCTCGTGTGGATTTAATATGATCACGCCGTTCATCCACGTATTGATCAATAATAAGTCCATGGGTTCGCCCCGTTCGTGGCATCAACTGCCACAACCCCCCTGCTCCGCGTGAGGAAGTACTCATGGTATCCAGACCCGATTCAGCAAGGACAATAAACAAAAACTCTGGGGGTAAATCGGATTGAGCAAGCAAAGAAGAGAGCATAGGGATAAAAACATCGGCATTATCGATGGAATTGGCAAAACCATTCATAACGCAATACCGCTTTCGTTCATCATACATATCTTGTAAATAGGGATCATTTAAAAAAGATTCAGGGATGTCAAAATCTTTTAATACCTCAAGTTTTTTGGTATCATTGAGATCCAATGAAATGGCAAAAAGATTTAAAGTATACAGAGTCATAACCCAAAAAAACCAACGCATCCCACCCCCTAAAAATTACCTAAAGGGGATAAGTATAACACTATGTAATTAATGTATTATTAATTCTTTAAAAAGACATTGACTATTATGGGTTGTTACGTCAGCGATTTCTTCTTCCGAAGTCCCTAAAATCTGCGCTATTTTTTGGACAACCAATGCCGTATACGCAGGTTCATTGCGCTCTCCTCGATGGGGATGGGGGGTCAAATAAGGAGCATCAGTTTCGATTAAGAGTTTATCCCGTGGGATTTTAGGCAGTACCGCCACCAACTTTTTGGCATTGCTAAAGGTCACCACCCCCCCAATACCAAAATAAAAATTTTTATCGGCTAAGCTTAAGAGTTCTTCATCCGCATTGTAGCAATGAAGCACCCCTCCAATTTCATGGGCATTTTCTTCCACTAAAATTCTTTTGGCATCATGACTGGCATCCCGAATATGGACGATAAGAGGTTTTTTAACGGTTTTAGCTACGCGAATTTGAAAACGAAATGCCACTTCTTGAGATTTTTTTTCGGCGTGCTTTTCCGCGTCACTCCCCTCAAGACGGTAATAATCCAATCCACACTCCCCAATCGCCACACATTTAGGATGATTCGCATAGTGGATAAAATCAAGAGCATCCATCCCCGCCAAATCATACGGGTGAACCCCTACGGCAAAATAGATTGAAGGGTATTTTGCCGCCAATTCAACGGCTCGAGGCAGGCTTAAAGGATCAGCTCCTGGAATAATAAAGGAGTGAACACCCGCATTCAACGCACGTGCTAGTACCTCCTCCAAATCCTCATCATAACGTTTATCATCCAAATGGACATGGGTATCAATAATCATCATTTTACTAACCTCATTTTTCATAAAAAGGAGTATAACCTATTTTCAATACAATTTTTTTACGTTTTACAAAATTTTAAGCAAAGCATGACTATAATTTCACCTCTTCAAAAGTAAGCCAGTGTGGTGAAATGGTAGACACGCCGGATTCAAAATCCGGTGGCGCGAGTCGTGGCGGTTCGAGTCCGCCCACTGGTACCACCCCCTACAGTTAAATTAATCTAAAAATACTTCAAAAAAATCTCTTTGTATCTTCTGTATTTTCTCGTATTTTAAACTTGAATGAGCTGGATTGCCTCCGAGAAGGAAGAGCTTGTGGTACAATCGCACTTATGAAAACCCTAACCCCCGAATTTTTAAACTATTTACCCACTACCCGTGTCGAAATGGACGCACGGGGATGGGAGTACTGCGATGTGATCCTCATCTCTGGCGATGCCTATATTGATTCCCCCTTTATCGGGGTGGCGGTCGTTGGGCGCATTTTGGAGCGTGAGGGGTATCGAGTCGGGATTATCGGACAGCCTGACATTACGACGGATGATGTGATGCGTCTTGGGGAACCGCGCCTTTTTTGGGGAGTGAGCGGCGGAAGCGTCGATTCGATGGTCTCCAACTACACCGCCACCAAAAAATTCCGCAACAGCGATGACTATACCCCCGGTGGTGTCAATAACGCGCGACCTGATCGTGCGGTATTGGTCTATACCAATCTTATCCGTAAACATTTTAAGAATACGGTTCCGATTGTATTGGGGGGAATTGAGGCGAGTTTACGCCGTGTAACCCATTATGACTATTGGACGGATAAGCTACGCAAACCCATTTTGTTCGATGCCAAAGCCGATTATGTGATCTATGGGATGGGGGAAGGGGCGATTATCGCTTTGCCCAAAGCCTTAGAGCGTGGCGAATCGGTAGAAGATATTCGCGGAGTGTGTTATATTGCCAAAACACCGCGTGAGGGGTATCTGACCTTACCCTCTCATGCGGAGTGTTTGGAGAACAAAGAGCGTTATATCGACCTTTTTGATGCGTTTTACGATAACAATGACCCTATTTCTGCCAAAGGGTTGTGCCAAGCGGTTGATGGTCGTTACGCGATCCAAAATCCTCCCGCTGATTATCTGGATGAAAACGAGATGGATGCGGTGAGTGCCTTACCCTTTACCCGTGAGCTTCACCCGTATCACCGTCCTAAAGGGGCGGTCAAATGTCTGGAAACGATTAAATTTTCGATCATGACCCATCAAGGGTGTTGGGGAGAGTGTAATTTTTGTGCCATTGGGGTGCATCAGGGGCGTACCATCCGCACCCGCAGTGAAACATCGATTTTAGCCGAAGCGACCCAGTTTACCCAGTACAAAGATTTCAAAGGGATTATCAGTGATGTCGGGGGGCCAACGGCAAATATGTACGGGTATGAGTGCAGTAAAAAACTCAAACACGGCACCTGCGACCATCAGCGATGTGTGAACGATACCCATTTGTGCAAAAAGATGAAAGTGGATCATACCCGTGTCATCAATCTCCTTAGAAGGCTTCGTGAAGTACGCGGCATTAAAAAAGCGTTTGTCGCTTCAGGGGTACGCTATGATCTCATCAACGAGGATAAAACGCAAGGGTACGAGTATCTCAAAGAGATGGTGCGTCACCATATCTCAGGACAGATGAAAGTCGCCCCCGAACACACTTCCGACCATGTCCTCCACCTGATGAATAAACCGGGGAAACAAACATTGGTGGATTTCAAAAAGCTTTATGACCGTCTCAACCGCGAAGAGGGGAAAAAGCAATTTTTGACCTATTATCTCATCGCCGCCCATCCAGGGTGTACCGAGAAAGATATGCACGATCTCAAACGCTTTACGAGCGACGAACTCAAAATGAACCCTGAACAAGCGCAGGTCTTTACCCCCACACCGGGAACCTACTCAGCGGTGATGTATTACACTCAAATGGATCCCGTAACACGCAAAAAAATCTTCGTCGAAAAAGATACGGCGCGCAAAGAGAAGCAAAAACAAATTGTGGTTGCGAAAGAGAGTTTTAAAAGTGGGTTTGGGAGTTAGTTAACGTTGGACAAAGGGTGAACGTGTTTTTAAAACGTAAAAACGTAAACCCCGTATCACGTACGGGATGACGTACGTACACTGTCATTGCGGACTCAATCCGCAATCTTAGACCCCGAATCGAGTTCGGGGTGACGGTTAGACGGGGTGGTGATACGTATGTTGATAGAGGGTAATTTGTTTAAAATCGGCGTAGAGAGCGAATTTTTGATAAATCATATTGAGCAGTTTTTTACGATTGGCACGAATATCCATATCTTCATCATTGACCATGACATTGACAAAGAAAGCATCAAGTGCCGTTTTACTATCAAATAATGTCTCCAAATTATCCCCAAACTGATCAATAATGAGGGAAAATTTAGCGTACAGCGCGCGTTCATGGTCATTGAACCTTTCCGCATCGGGATCTCCGTCAACATACTCATCTTTGAGGATATTGGCAAGACGTTTGATGAGGGAAAACGACGCTTTGGCATCATCACTTTTTGCCATTTCATCCACTTTTTGAATCTTACTGTCCAACGCTAGCACGTCCAAAAAGGGGCTTTCCCGATTGACTACCGCTTGGATAATGGAAGGATTCACCTCAGGATACACCCCTGCTAAACGCTCGGTGATAAAGGTCTCAAGGGTGGAGAGGTAGTCACGATCCGTCCCATAAAGTCCTTTGACCGAGGGGATAAAGGTAGAAAAATTCAACGGTATGGCGTGCTTGAGGGCAATGCTCATAATCCCATTGACCGCACGCCGTAACGCAAAAGGATCACGTGATCCCGTCGGAATTTCCCCGATGCTAAACATCCCGATCAAGGTATCCAGTTTCATCGCCATGTTAACAATCGCACTCAAAGGAGAAGAGATAGACTCACCGGTAAAATGGTATTGCTCTTTGATCGCTTGGGCAACACGATCGTTTTCCCCCAATGCAAGGGCGTAGTAATACCCCATAATCCCCTGAAGCTCGGTGAATTCGTAGACCATTTCGGACATCAAATCGGCTTTGGCTAACCCCATCGCACGCTCTAAATCCCCCTCAATCGTCTCATCATCGGCAAAAAGACCACACGCTTTGCTCTGCGCTAAAAGTTTTTGGGCAACGATTTTTTCCCGTTGAATTTTCTCTGCAACGGTTCCCAATCCGTTCATAAAGACCACTTTTTCCAATCCTGCCGTAGATAGCCCTTTTGTAAGGTCGTTGCGATAGAAAAACAGTGCATCGCTCAAACGGGGGCGCAATACCCGCTCGTTCCCCTCAATAACGTGGCTAAAATCCTCACTCAGCGCATTGGAGACCACCACAAAAGCGTTGGTCAATTTTCCCTCTTTAAACACAGGAAAATAGCGTTGATGCTCTTTCATTGAGGTGATAATCACTTCAGGGGGCAATTCCAAGAAATGGTCATCAAAATTCCCCAACAGCGGGGTGGGATGTTCGGTAATGGCGACCACTTCGGCTAATAAATCCTCATCCACTTCGATGGTAATTCCATGATTCTCTTCCAAGGTCGCAAAGGCTTTCAAGATCATGTCACGTCGTTCTTGGGGGAACAGCGTCACTGAACCTTGTTTAAGTACCTCAAAATAGTGGTGAATCGACTCAATAGGTTTGGCGTAAAAATGGCTAATACGATGAACGTAGGTGGAAGGATGGGAAGCTACGCCAAAGAGGGTCGCCTCCACACACTTCTCCCCCAACATCACATTAAGCCAACGGATGGGGCGGATGAAGCTCTCCGTATTGCTCCCCCAACGCATCGATTTACCGAAATTGAGCGATTTAATCCACTGTTCAATCATCCCATGCAACAGTTGCGCACTTGGTTTTCCTTGGAGATTTTTGGCGTAATACAACACCTCTTTTCCCCCTTTGGTACCACGGGAGAGTTCTTCAAACGGTACGCCACATTTTTTTGCAAACCCCAACGCTGCAGGAGTGGGAAGCCCCTCTTTGATCGCCATTTCCACAGGCGCGCCAAAAAATTCTTCGACGCTGTCTTCTTGAGATGTTTTAAACTCCCGATGCCACACAACCAACCGACGAGGGGTGTAATAAAATTCAAACTCACACAAAAGACCATTTTTTTCCAGAATGCTCGCCCATTTTTTCTCTATTTCAGGCAATTCTTTGAGCAACGGAACCGCAGGAAGTTCTTCAACACCGATTTCAATTAAAAGAGGTTCAACCATTATTTTTATCCCATGTGCCATTATTTTATAGGGGTCAATTTTACCGCTATCTTGGTTAAAAATCGCTGTTATGCTATACTCTTGGGATGAAAATACCTCACTTTTACGCCATTATTATCGGCTCTGAAATCCTCAATGGTCGTCGTCATGATAAACATTTCGACTTTATTCGTGATGCCCTTTTAGCGCGTGGTCACACCCTCTTTTCGACGTTTATTATCAAAGATGACCCTAATCTTATCCGCGCTGTTTTTACCCTGATCAAAAATGATCCTGCAGCGGTTTTGTTTAGTTTTGGGGGGATTGGTTCCACCCCCGATGATCTTACCCGCGCCCTTGCCAGTGAAGTTTTTGATGATGGTCACCTCATTGCCCATCCCCAATTTTACGACGATATTATTGCGCGTTACGCAGAAAAAGCGTTTCCCCACCGTATTTTCATGTCCCATCTCCCTAAAAAAGCGCACTTGCTTCCCAATGTGGTCAATAATATGTCGGGATTTTATCTGGAAAATCGTTACTTTTTTATGCCAGGATTTCCTGAGATGGCGCACCCGATGGTCACCTATGCGTTGGAGCATTTTTACCCTGTAGCACCCCAAACCTATCGAATGACCTTACGGGCGCATGAGAGTGAAAATGATTTGATGCACATCATGACACGCTTGGATTCTCGCGTCGATTTTTCCTCCCTTCCGATGCTTAACGATGGTCATCCTTATGTCGATATTTCGGTCGCCTCGATGGATGAGCGACTGTGTCAGGAGAGCTTTAATCTGTTTGTGGAGGATTTAACCCAACGGGGGATTGGGTTTGAGGTGCTACAAGAGACGATATTGCCATAGGATGACACGCTAATACCGTAGCGTGCAAATGGTGTTTTTGGACATGGGTATAAATTTGGGTCGTTGTTAAGGAGACATGACCCAAAAGCTCTTGGACGACCCGCACATCTGCCCCCCCTAAAATCAATCCTGTCGCATACGAATGACGCAACGCATGGGGAGAGACCCCCAAATATTTTTGCGTAATTTTAAACGCAGAGATGCGGCTTAGTGGTTCGTAGCGATAATTGAGCCATAAGGATGAGGATGATTTTTCACAACGTCGCTGGTAGGTACGTAATGCATCTAACGCTTCACGTGCAAGGGGGACGTACCGCTCTTTTTCCCCTTTTCCATGACGTACACGCACCCATTCTCCCTCTATATCCCCCTCTTTGAGCGCAAGACACTCGCTAATGCGCATCCCTGTAGCGTACAAAAAAAGGATCAACGCATAATCACGTTGGCGTATCCAATCCTGACATACAATGCCGTTTAATCGCGCCATAATGGTCTCAAAAGGGAGGTATTGGGGAAGTTTTTGGGGGAGTTTTGCCAACGAAAATTTAGCAGCTTGGGACTGAAAATGGTGAGAGTGACAAAAATCAAGAAAAGAGTTAATCGCTGAGAGTTTTCGATTGAGGGTGCGTTTGTTCTGGATTTTCGAGAGTGCCTCCACGATCAAACCACTCTCTGCACTAATAAGTTTTTGAGACAACATCGCCTCAATTTGGGTTAAATCGGTACGGTACGCCTCAACCGTTTTGGGGTTAAGCGCTTTGATAATGAGGGCGTATTCTAAAAAAGCCTCAATTTCTGAGGACATTACTTGATTTCAATATAACGATCATCAAAATAGGCTTTTCCCTCTCCCATAAAAATCGTATCATTATCCATATCGATCTTATAAACATCCGAGGAAAGTAAATTTTTGCTCAAAGCGATCAAGTAGCCCCCCTGTTCCAAAACATACACACGGTCATGCGTAACGCTGAGTCCCACAAAGTGAGCAAAAGGGAATTTCTTTTTGGCTTTGTATTGCAATGTTGGGGTGAGGGCAATCACTTCCCCTTGCTTGGTCGTCAACCAAATCCCCTCATCCGTATAAACAGCATCACGAATGTCGTATTTTTCACGACCCTCTTTTTGAGAAAGGGCTAAGATGGAGCTTCCGGTTGATGCAACCATCGTATTATCCACCATATTAACGTAGATGGTATTGTTAAAATACTCATCCGATCCGACAATCAAAGAACGCAAAAGTTTTTTTTCAGTGCCATCAACAATGACCAATTTTCCATCCAAGGTAGGAAAGATTACCAAATTTTTCAAAAAATAAGGGCTTTGGATCCGTGCATCTACCGCAACGGCTGCGCTACCACTCTCCTTGAACGTCATTTGCTTCCCTGCCAATGAGTACAATGCCATCTCATTACTACCAAATAGCACGGCTAGGGTATCTCCTTGAACACTGGCAGAAGCGACCGTTTTATTCACATCAATAAGCACATGAGGCGTGATCCCCTCTTGCGGAATAAGCTCCAAATTATTGGCACTGTTTTGGGTGATAATCCATCCATCACTTAGGTTCAACAAACGAAGATCTTTGGCAATAGTCTCTTTTTTCTCTCCACTTTTGGTCAAAAGATGACCATTTTCCAGCACAGCACCATTGGCAGTGACGTGGGTAATAGAGGCACTTAAATGACCTGCACTGCGCCATTCGCCCTTAACATGATCAGGTTTGTAATATTGTTTTGACGAACAACCACTCAACAAAAGGAGACCTACAACGCTTACACTCATCCATAAAAATTTCATTATTTCACTCCATAATGGTTTAACATTCGTGCTAAAGGATAGACAGCAGAATCTTCTTTGATCCCAGTCAAAGAGGCATGAGCGGTTTTCACATCCCCTTTTTGAATGGCTAACACAGCTAAATCAACCAAGGCGAATTCTTGATACAATCCCCCTTGTCGCTTACTGTAAGCATCCAAGGTTTTGGTATCTTTGGTCATCACCGCACGCTCATACGACGCAATATCCGAAATTTCAGCAGAGTTAGCATGCGTAAGCGTTTCAAGAATCTTCACATCCTTGGTATGCAACGCATGAGAGAGGCTATAAAGTTCATACAAAGCTTCATCATTTGATGCGAGTTCTTGCAGTGCTTTTGGGTCACTTGGGTGCATCAAAAGGGTATTTAATGCATCATTCGCCCGCTCTTTTTTGGCATCACGCACCATCTGATACGCAACACTTCCTCCAATGCCTAAAAGGACTACCACCAACGACGCGATCATCGGTTTTTGGTATTTCTTAACAAAACGCTCCGTTCTAACGGCACTTTCGAAAAATTTTTCTTCCGAATTTAGCTCCTCTTTGAGGGCTTGCATATTCTCTTTCAGGTTCAAAAGGACTCCTATTGCGTAGTACGTGTGTGTTTTGCCACAATAATAACTCAATTGTGGTTAAAATTCCGTAAAGCGTATTATTTTTCGCTACAATAAGAGTCTATAATTTCTCCCTAAGGTCTTTACCCATGCACGTTGATGAAACCCTTTTACAACGGTTAGAAAAACTCTCTTTTCTCCAAATTCCCCCAGAAGATCGCCAAGAGATGATTGACCAACTCAGCGAAATTGTCTCCTTTGTCGATAACCTCTCTGCTTTGAACACGGATGCGATTGAACCCACCTTTTCCATGGAAGGTGCATCTACCCTGTTACGTGAAGACAGTGGCATCGTCGATAAAACGATTAATGATGACATTTTGGAACATGCTCCTCATGCCCAAGACCATTTTTTTATCGTACCTAAGATTATTGAGTAAGACGATGATTACCCTTTATGGCATCAAAAACTGTGGCTCAGTAAAAAAAGCGATGCAGTTTTTTACCGATCACGCCCTTGAATATACCTTTGTCGATTTCAAAACTTCCCCTGTCGATACCCCAAAAATTACCCAGTGGGTTAAAACAGTGGGCATCCCCCTTTTGCTCAACACCAAAGGGACGACCTATCGAACCCTTGATCTTAAATCACTCACCCTCAGCGATAATGAAAAAATTGTCTGGATGACCAAAGAGAATCGTCTGATTAAGCGTCCTGTGATAGAATACAACGACCAGCTAATTGTCGGTTTTAATCTCTCTACTTATGAAGGAGCCTTTTTACTATGAGTGAAGTCCTCGATATTCAAAAACTACTCAAAAGCGTTATTGCCTACAAATCTTCGGATTTGCACCTTGTTAGCCGTTCTGAACCTCAAATTCGTATTGATGGACGGCTTGTCGCCCTAAACCTCCCCGTATTGGATGGGAAGCAAATTCAAGAGATGGCGTATACCCTCTTGACGGAAAAACAAAAAAAAGCCTTTGAAGAGCATAATGAGCTGGACTTTTCGATGGTCATCCCTGATGTCGGTCGGTTTCGGGGAAACTACTATAAAACCATGGATGATGTAGCGTGTGCGTTTCGTATCATTCCCACGACCATCCCTTCATTGGATGATTTGAATGCCAAAAAAATCTTTAAAGAGTTGATTAAACGGGAAAAAGGGCTTATTTTGGTCACAGGTCCTACAGGAAGTGGTAAATCCACCACCCTCTCAGCGATGATCAATGAGATTAATCTCACCGAATCACGCCATATTATCACCGTAGAGGATCCCGTAGAGTTTGTACACCAAAACAAAAAATCGCTCTTTTCCCATCGTAACGTCGGAAGCGATACCAAAAGTTTTGCCCACGCACTCAAATATGCTCTTCGACAAGATCCCGATGTTATTTTGATTGGGGAGATGCGGGATCGTGAAACCATTTCGGCAGGATTAAGTGCGGCAGAGACGGGTCACTTGGTCTTTGGAACCCTCCACACCAACTCAGCCCCTGGAACCATCAACCGTATTATTGACGTTTTTGGAGGGGATGAGCGTCCCCAAGTGCGCGCCCAATTAGCAGGAACCTTGATTGCTGCTATCTCCCAAATGCTTTTACCCAAGATCGGAGGGGGGCGGGTTGCTGCGCAAGAGATCATGATTAATAATCCTGCGATTGGTAACTTAATTCGGGAAGATAAAGTGCATCAATTGTATTCTCAAATGCAACTCAATCAAACCTCTACAGGGATGACAACTCAAACCCAAGAGATTGTCGAGTATCTACGCAAAAAACTCATTACCAAAGAAACCGCACTGCAATATTCCAACAAACCCGATGAATTGGCTAAAATCATTGCGATGATGTAATGCCGCATTTTTTTAGACCCTGAGTCACGCTCAGGGTGACTAAAGAAATTTATACACGCTTAGGGATGAGCCTCTTTGAGCGTGTCGGCGATGAGAAATGCCAATTCAAGTGATTGATCCGCATTGAGACGCGGGTCACAATGGGTATGATAACGGCTTTTGAGATTTTCAGAGGTAATTTCAAACGCTCCCCCCAAACACTCGGTCACATCTTTACCCGTCATCTCCAAATGAACGCCCCCTGCGTAAGTTCCTTCGGATTTATGAACTTGGAAAAATTGTTTCATCTCTTTGAGTACTGCATCGACAGGACGGGTTTTGTATCCCCCACTGGTGATGGTATTACCGTGCATCGGGTCACAGCTCCATAACACTTTTTTCCCTTCTCGTTCCACCGCACGAATGAGTGCTGGCATCCCATCGGCAACTTTATCTGCACCCATACGAACGATGACATTAAGTCGTCCTGATTCATTGGCAGGATTAAGAATATCACACAATCGGATCAAATCTTCAGGATCCATCGAAGGACCTGCTTTAACCCCGATAGGATTTTGAATACCGCGCATAAATTCAACGTGCGCTCCATCAAGCTGACGAGTACGATCTCCAATCCATAACATATGGGAAGAGACATCATACCATCCCCCAGTAAGGGAATCTTGGCGGGTAAATGCTTCTTCATAATTGAGCAATAACGCTTCATGAGACGTATAAAAATCGGTCTCTCGTAACGTACGGTAGTTATCGGATGTGATACCACACGCTGCCATAAAGCGCAATGAGCTATCAATTTGACCTGAAAGCTCTTCGTATTTTTTGGTCAACGCATTTTGACCCACGAAGCCTAAATTCCACGCATGGACTTGATGCAAATCGGCTAATCCCCCCGAAGCAAACGCCCGCAAAAGGTTCAACGTGGCAGCGGATTGGTTATACGCTTGCACCATACGATACGGATCAGGGATACGCGCAGCTTCGTTAAAATCGACCCCATTAATAATGTCTCCCCGATAACTGGGAAGACTGATCCCCTCAATGGTCTCCATATCCGCAGAACGTGGTTTGGCAAATTGCCCCCCCAAACGTCCCACTTTGACCACAG
>JAVHOQ010000116.1:0-29087 GCA_036170115.1 Sulfuricurvum sp. | reverse complement strand
GTTTTGGAATTAAAACATAAATTTTACTGGTCTGATTTTAGGGGGTCATTATATTCCGTTTTTGCCGATTTTCGTTTATCGACCAATGGGATTTTATCACCACCGACAAGAAGCGCAATACCTTTCATGTCAAGGATATGCACGCCTACGAAATATTTTTGGACACGGCACAAAATGGGCTTAGTCTCTATGATGTACCAATCCAGACCGCCACGATCCGTGCAACGCCTGCGGTGGCAAAATATTTTGATGACGGGATGAAAAAATTTCTCCGCTCCCAAACGTTCATCTCCCAAGAAGCCGATGGAAGCGTCATCTTCACCCTCGAGTATACCCAACCTTTGGAGATTTTTATCCTGATTCGACGGTGGCTTCCGGAGCTGATTATCCTTCAACCTAGAAGTTTGGCAGAAGCGTATTGTGCGGATTTGCGCGAAACACTTGCCCGTCATGACACGATATGTCACGATGAAGCTTTATAATAGCGATCTACTAATACAAGTAATACAAGTAATACAAGTAATACAAGGAATGACCGATGAAAAAAATGTTTTTACTGTTTAGTCACACGCTTACTGAAGATCAGCAAAACAACGCTAGGAGCGAATTTGGCATTGATCAATTCATCCCTTTAAGCGCAGAGTTGCAAAGTATCTGGAGCAATATCCCCGCCGATGCGATCGAGTTGCACGAGATACTTGAGCCGATCAAGAAATTTTTACGCGAAGCGTTTCGCGCGGGAGATGTCGCCCTCATTCAGGGCGATTTTGGGGCGACGTGTCACCTTGCCCATTTTGTCCGTGAACTGGGAGGAATCGGTGTTTATGCCACGACCGTACGGGATGTGGTCGAAAAAGCAGAAAATGGGGTGATTGTTAAAACCTCGATTTTTAAGCACGTGCGATTTCGGGTTTTTGGGTAAGATGGTCATCCTAAACGTTTGAGTCACGCCAAGGGTGACGATGACGTTTTAGGGGTAGAAAAATTAATATGACTCTGTTTAAAACTTTGCTATACTTCTTTTGTTTTGGAAGCAAAGATTCCTTTCGGATTAACTACCCGATAGGTGGAATGGGGTGACAACTTTCGGGTTGTTCCCCTTTTTTTTTGCTAATTTTTTAGCATGGTTTTAATTTTTTACATCAATCAAACACATTACATTGACATAAATGGCACTCCCAATTGGGCGATAAACACAGCTGGATTCCCGCCTTCGCGGGAATGACGGTAATGTTTTAAGGGTAAAAAAATAAAGGTAATAAAGGGGTAAAAAAGATGAGAAAAATTTTGATTTCATCATTGGGGACAGGTCAGAAGCGAGATGGTGGTTACCAAAAAGCAAAGTATAGTTTTAGTGATAAAGACAAAGACAAAGAGATCGAGATCGAGACAACATTTATATCCAAAGCATTAAAAGAATTTTTGGCTATTGATGATATTTTTTTAGTTGGTACCAATGGCTCAATTTGGGATAGTTGTTATCGTGAATTTGGCGGAAAAGATGAAGATATTGAATTAGAGTTATTGAATAAAATTGACAAAAAAATAATTACAGAACATGATTTAATGATAGTCAATCAGCAAATGGGTAATAATTCCAAATGTTTCTTGATTGACTATGGCTTGAATGAAAATGAGTTATGGGAGAATTTTGCCAAATATCTCTCTATTCTTGACCATATTCAAGATGGTGATATTGTCTATGTCGATATTAGCCATGCCTTTCGTTCACTTGCCTTGATGTCATTTTTGATGGTGCAATTTGGTTTTGGGGTCAAAAATAAAAAGTTTACTATCGGTGGTATCTATTATGGTATGCTTGAAGCGGCAAAAGAGGGTATTACTCCTATCGTCGATTTAAAAATCTTTTATGATTTGATGGAGTGGATTAAAGCAATTGATGCGTTCAAAAATTATGGTCATGCAGATTTATTGGTTAAGCTTTTTGAAAACGAAACGAATTTGGATCATCAAGAAAAAGAAATTTTCAATATGTTTGATTTAAATCTTTCTCTAGCAAATATGTCGGCTTTGCAAAAATTTATTGAGAATGCAAAACGGATTTTACCCAAATTGCAAAAGCACAATAACCCAATTATCAAACTCATCTCACCCGATATTGTTACGTTTGTAGAACGGATGGATATTCAACCACAATCTAAATTTCAATTTGAATTGGCTTCTTGGTTTTGTGAAAATAAAAATTATGCATTGACTTATACGGTTTTAGTTGAGGCATTAGTCACTAAGCAGTGTGAAAAAGATGGTATTGATTCCAAACTAAAAGACAATCGAGAAAGAGCGAAAAAAAGTTTATGGAATGGTAGTTTTAGCTCTTATCCAAAAATTGTAGGGACACGAAACGATATTGCCCATCAAAGAGATTCTAAACACGCTGACACGAAAAAAAATGTAAGTGATTTGAAGGATTATTTGACAGAAGCAAAAAAAATTATTTATTAATGTTATCCCCCCTTCACCCTAAGCGTGATTCAGGGTCTAAGATTGCGGATCAAACACGGATGAAGGAAAAGACTGGATTCCCGCCTTCGCGGGAATGACAGGGGTTGTCACCCTGAACTCGCTTCAGGGTCTAAAAAAAGAGTTCCCGAATCACGTTCGGGATGACAAGACACGAAGACGATTAAGAGAAAAAAATTATCGTGCCAATTCGACGTTAAAGACGCGCCCATCACGCTTCACGATTTTAACCCGTTGACCGATTTGGTATTGGGTTCCTTTGGAGATGACCACGACCGATTGCCCCTCATCCAAATTGACACTTAACTCTTGTGCGTTGGATTTTCCAACCTCATTGCCCACATACGACCCTAACAATCCACTGCCCAAGGTCATAAGAACGGCTCCATTACCGCGACCCATCGTTGAACCAACCACGGCTCCGACAATCGCCCCCAAAAAGCTTCCGTTCCCCTCATCTTTGATCGCAACGGCGCGCGCATCGGTAATGACCCCTGTTTGGGCGACCAATTCGTATTTTGCCCCTGCTGCATCAATGGTGGGGGTTCCTGCGGGAACGCACCCGCTGCCTAATAGTACGATACTGCTGATAAGAGCCAGCGTAAGTTTTTTCATGGTATCTCCTTTTTTACTATTGTAACACAACTTTACGTACACCTGTCCCTTTGGGCTGTACATACCATCCATAATCACGATAGTCCCCTTGGGGCTGATGTTTGCGTACTTTGACCACCGTAAACATCCCCCCCATCTCAATGGCACCAAAAGGACCTTTGCCGCTCATCATGGGTAGGGTGTTTTCGGGTAAGCTCATCCCCATTTCACTCATCCCTTGCATCTCTGCCATCCCATTTTTCCCCATGGGCATATACATATAATCGGGCATCAGATCGCTGATTTTTTCGGTTATATCCTCTTGTTTTACCCCGATCATATTGGCAATCCCATGCCCCATAGCCCCCATGGTGTGGTGTGATTTATGGCAATGAAACGACCAATCCCCCTCGTGCGTTGCGACAAATTCGATAGCGCGCATCTGACCAACTGCCACATCAACGGTCACTTCTGGCCATCGAGCCGAGTGAGGAACCCATCCCCCATCGGTACAGGTCACTTCAAAGGGGTGTCCGTGCATATGGATGGGGTGGTTGGTCATCGTTAAATTTCCCACCCGAATACGGACACGATCCCCCTGTCGTACCACCATGGGATCAATCCCCGGAAAGGTACGGGAATTAAACGTCCAGAGATTAAACTCGGTCATGGTCGAGGGGTTGGGGGTATACGTACCGGGGGCAACATCGTAACTGGCAAGTAAAAAACAAAAATCACGATCGACCTTATGCTCTTGGGGATTTTTGGGATGGATAATAAACATCCCCATACTCCCCATCGCCATTTGCACCATCTCATCGGCGTGAGGGTGGTACATAAACGTTCCGCTTTGCTGGAGGGTAAATTCGTAGGCGTAAGTCTCCCCGATCCCAATTTGAGGTTGGGTCAATCCCCCTACCCCATCCATCCCATTGGGCAATATCAAGCCATGCCAGTGGATGGTGGTGTGTTCTGGGAGATGATTGGTGACCAAAATTCGGATACGATCCCCCTCCACCGCCTCAATCGTAGGGCCTGGGCTGGTGCCATTGTATCCCCAACAATTGACCACCATCCCTGAGGCAAATTCACGTACCACCGGCTGCGCAATAAGATGGAACTCTTTGACCCCCTCTTTCATCACGTAGGGCAATGTCCACCCATTGAGGGTGACCACAGGCGTGTACGATTTACCCTTAGGCGAGGTGATGATCGTGGAGGGGGATAAGACCCGCTTGGGATCAGCTACCCGTGTGAGTTGACGCGAAGGTGGGGGAGTATCGCAATGGTCTGTTTCCTTTTTGGCTGCCTGCGCCAAGGTTACTGAGGCTAAAAAGCTCGCCCCTAAGCTCAAAAAAGTGCGTCTATTGGTGGGTTGCATTTGACTCTCCTCCCAGTACATAGTCTAAATCGGCTTGGCTTTTTTGATATTCGTTCCAAGCATGAAGCCACTCTTGTTGTGCTTGAACATAACGCCGTTGATCCCCCAAAAGATCATAGATACTCTCTAGCATACCGTTATAAAAACGTTGGGTCTGTTCTAAAATTTGGCGATTAAGAGGGAGAATCACCGTTTGAATTTCGTGCGCTTGATCGTAGTTGTAGTGCAAGGTCGCATACGTTTCACGCACCTCCGAACGAATCGAAATTGCCTTATCATACACCTCATCGAGACGTTGATGATAAAGCGAAGAGGCACGCTCCATTTTCCCCTCACCCCTATCAAAAAGGGGAAGAGGGATGCGTAACCCTACGGTCGTCATTCGTGATTGCGCCGTTGCTTTTTCAATCTGTCCCAAAAGATCCGCATCGCTTATAAAGCGACGATCACGGACATATCCCCCCTCGGTGGCCGCGTATTCCACCCCTTTGAGGGCAGCTTTAAGATCCAATCGGTGTTCAATCGCCACGGTTTCGAGAAGTTCGCTCTCAGGTAATGTATCAGGAAGGGTCAGTGAAACGGGGGCAAGAGTATATTGGGTTTGCGTGCCATAAAGTCCCATCCATCGGTTGAGATTCTCACGGGCGATAGCAGCTTCACGGTGCAATTGGATCGATTCTAGCCGTGCATGAGCATACGCATCGTGAATTTTGAGTTTATCCCGTTGGGAGAGATTGCCTGCGGTGTATTGACGGGTGGCCAATTGAAGCGCGCTCTCATACGAGATGAGCTGATCATCGAAAAGTTTCACTTGGGCCTGCGCGATGGAGAGGTCACTAAAACGTTTTTTCACCTCACGCACTGTTTTAAGCACCTCATCCCCTACCCGATATTGGGTCTCTTCGAGTGCCAATCCCCCCATTTTTTGCCGTAAAGGGATCCATAACAGCTCCAAAAAAGGGATTTCAATTCCCCACGTAGAGAGACTCACCCCCCCTCCCCGACCCAAGGAATAGCCTAATAATGGATTACTCATCAACCCCGCTTGAACCAATTCACTGTGCGAAATGCCGATTTGCTCATAGGTTTTTTGTAACGCACGGTTGTTGATAAGGGCAATTTTTACCGCATCGTTTTGGGTCAGAGGATGCGCAAGAATCAACTCAACTTCGCGGGTCACGTCTTGTGCTTCTTGGGGGGTATGAATCCAGTGCGCCCGTTTAATACCCTCTGCTTTGGTCATCGTTTGCACGGGTTCAAAGGCTTGGGGTTGTGAGAGGGTCGAACATCCCAAAAACACCCCTCCCAGCAGGGGAAAAAGATACCACGATCTCACTCTTTCCCCCCGACACGCGAACCATTTTGATCGTTGCGTTGGAGTGTTTTTTCGTGGGCAAGATCAAGGGATTTGGGTAAAGGTATATAGAGATTTTTCCCCTGTGGTACCGCAGGAGAGAGGGGTGAAGCAGCATACAATACGCCACTTACCACTATAGTCCCCACAACACTATGTTTCATCGTTTCGTAATCCCCACAAGGGTATCGCCACTGGATTCGTGGACAAAATCAAACTCCACTTTATCCCCTAGCGAAAATCCCTTGAGCAAATCGTGATTTTTAACCTCAAAGGGCATATTCATCGCACCCCACCCCAAAAGCGTAATGGGATCATGAAATATCCGAACACTCTCCCCATTTTCGGCAATGGCTTTGATCGTCCCACTGGCATGAATAATCGCCGTTTGCTTCTCTATGCCTGAGTGATGGTCATGCCCAAATGCCATGGGATTTAAGAGTAATAACGCCACACACACTATTGTTGCTGCTTTCATACGGATACTCCTCGTGAAAATTTTCAAGAAGTGTATCACAGCTATGAAAAACATTTTTTAACCCAATACTAACCACACCTTAATTCTTTCTTTAGATAGCTTCGTCTACAATTGAACTATCTTATAGTAGGGGTGTGATCATGCGTAGTCATTTACGAAATTGCTTCAAAATAGTATCATTTATAGCATTACTTGGATTTGTTAGTATGGGCTTTGTGGGATGTAACACGATGACTCCTGAATTGTCTCGGGAAAAAGTACCACAGAGTGGTCGTTATACGATTATTGCGCGCGATACCAACAAAATTACGATGATGCAATCAGGGTTAACTGTCTTTAGTAATGCACGACAACGGGTTACTGCTCCTAACCAAATATTGAATAACATGAAAACAGCGCTTATCAAAGAATTAAATAAACGTCCTCATTTTGACTATGTTCCTAATACCCTAAAACGAGACTATCTACCACCACTTTATCATGTTGCCTACTATGATGGTGCTTTTTCTTATCAAGATACCAATGAGACGAGTACACAAGAATCACTATTGATTGCTGATATGAAAAAATTATCCGAAGAAAATAAATTGGATTTTATTCTTGTCATGAATGAGTGGGCTGCTTCGAGCTACCCAATAGATGGAAGAAATCTACTCCTACATGGTTTTGGCATCCATTTCACAAATCTTCTTGGACTTCACTCAGTTAGTCCTTACATGGCCTATCAAATTCGTCTTTTTGAACCCAAATCTGGACTTTTTTCTAAATGGACTAGTGTGAATAGTTTAAGACGCAACCAACTTGATAATAGCCGTTGGATGGATATAAGCAAGGATGTCCCATTAACACTTAAAGAGGTGGAACCATTTGTTAAAGATCTTGAGTTTAGATCTCCCCCTTCTGACTTGAATACGGGATTATGTGTCCTTGGTCTTTTGCCCATTACTGCGCCAGATTCTTTTGCTTTGACGGACGTTGGCAAGTGTAAAAATTCTTATGAAGATAGTAGCTTTTTAGACTATTTCATTAGACCATAAAAGATTTATAACCTAAGGAGGGTTACTATGCAAATTTTTCTTCTCATTATCGTCGTGTTGGTTCTTATTGGGGTGGTGATGTACAACGCCTTGATTGCCAAAAAAAATCAAGTAGATAATATCTTCGCGGGGGTGGATGCGGTGCTTAAAAAGCGGTTTGACCTCATCCCCAATTTGGTCGCATCCTTGGAGCGGTATATGGAGCATGAAAAGTCCATTTTTGAAAACGTCACCGCCCTACGCGCCCAAGCGATGCGTCCCCATATCAGTGAAGATCAAAAGATCGCCTTGGATGGTCAGCTCTCTGCTGCGTTAGGTTCTTTGAATATCGCGATGGAAGCCTATCCTCAACTCCAAGCCAATGAGAGTGTGATGCAACTGCAACGGGCATTAAACGAAGTGGAAGAGCAAATTTCCGCTGCCCGTCGTGCGTACAATCAATCGGTAACCGATTTTAATAACGCCATTGAGATGTTCCCTAGCAATATTATGGCGGGATGGATGAGCCTTAGACATCGTGCCGTTTTTGAAATAACCACCGCAGAACGTCAAAACGTGGATGTTCATGCACTGTTCCACCGATCATGAAATCGATTAGCCAACTCACCGATTTTTATTATAAGGCACTGTTTCCTGACCTCCAAATACTGGAAAAAAAGCGTCTTGCGATTCTCTCCCGTATTCGTTGGTATGCTACCCTTGGGGGACTTTTTTTTATTCCCCTTATCCTTTGGTTAGGTCGCCATTTTGGGTGGCTTCATCCCGCTTTTATTATCACCGGTACGCTCGTGTTTATCCTATCGCTTGCACTCTATAAAGCAATGACCAAAACCTACACCCATGCGTTTAAAACCACTATCATTTCTCCCCTTATTGAGGCGATTGATCCCCATCTCTCCTATACCCCTGATGCTCATATTATGCAAGCTTGTTTTGACCATTCACACCTGTTTCCCCATTCCATTGACCGTTACAGTGGGAGTGACTATGTCCAAGGCACCATTGAAGAGATACCATTGGATTTTTCGACCGTTCATGCCCAATACCGCACCAAAGATTCCAAGGGCAATACGCAATGGCATACCCTCTTTCATGGGATTTTTTTGGTCACCGCTTTCCCGAAATTGTTCCACAGTAGGACGATCATTCTCCCCGATCAGGCAGAAAAACTTTTTGGGAGTCTCATCGGGGGATGGTTGCAATCCCATAATACCTCACGCGATGACCTCATCCGTATGGATGATCCTGAATTTGAAAAAATGTTTGTCGTGTATGGCAAAGACCCCATCGAAGCCCATTATCTCCTCACCCACACGATGATGCAACGGATGGTCACTTTCCAAAAAAAGATGCGCTATCCCCTCTATTTTTCCTTTATCGATAATCGTATTTATGTCGCCATTAAGAGCAATAAAGAGCTGTTTGAACCCTCTATTTTTACCTCATTGCTAGAGTATCAACAAGTGATGGACTACATCAGTATGTTACACCATACCATCGGATTGATTGAAGAATTAAAACTTAACGAAAAACTGTGGAGCAAAACTTAACCTCGGCGCACACGTCGTCCCAGTGCCTCATACAGGGCATGAAGAGACTCTTGCGTCCCCTCAAGAATAAACGTTGCCCCCTCACCATCAAAGGTTTTAGAGACAACACCAATCGCGTGGTGTAAAACCTCATACTCTAAGCGCGCAACATCCCCATAGCCACACTGTACGGTATGGGTCAACCGTTTTTCGTAGGGTAAAAGAACGGCTTGCGCGTACGCCGCATTCGCCGCTTGTGCATACGCCCGCACCAATCCCCCTGGTCCCAACTTCGTCCCCCCAAAATAGCGCACCGTGATAAGGGCGACATTGATAAGATCATGCCCTTGCAACACCGCTAAGGTCGGTTTTCCTGAGGTTCCCTTGGGTTCCCCATCATCACTGCTGTGTTCTTCGATCTGATCGTATTCATTGATCCGACGATACGCACTCACCCAATGAACCGCTTTGGGATGAAGCGCGCGCAAATGGGTCATTTGCTCCTCATACAAAGCAATCGGCATCAAAAAAGCGATGAATTTTGACCCCTTTATCTCGATAGTGTCGGTAACAATAGCGTTGACACTAACCATAAAATCGTTCCACAAACGTCATAATCTTCTCTAAAACTCTCGGCACCACTTTACGGCGTTCAAGCAATTTTGGTTTGACATTGAGGGTATTGGCAATGTCATCACCCAGAGGCGGACGGGAGTCATAGAGATAGGTGTCCACGACCTTTTTGATAGCTTCTTTGTTTAGGTTTTCCTCTTCACACAGGGCATCAAAGGCTTTGGTTCTCTCTTTTTCCCAAAACGTCTCGAAAGCCTCATCGACAGAGTCCACATCTGCTATGCTCATCAAGTGTCCATCAATAAACCGCTCAATGAGTTCTCGTTTGCTACGAAGTTGGGCGTTTCCATTGATAATATTGACGATATTTTGCCGTTGCGTTTGTTGCTCTTGTTCACTGCTGTCTTTAAACTGTACCAATAGCTTCACAATATAGGTGACGTTGATTTCATCTTTGTGGATAAGTTCAAGTTCAAAATCTACATCTTCGAGGATAGAGACTTTTTCTTTCCCCTCCCCTTTAATTGTGTCGTGAATATCGAGATATTTGCTCTTATAGTCTTCAAACTCTTGAGAGGCAATCCCCAAATCATCGAAACTAAAATCCGCAAAACTTCCGAGGATATTTTTAACACGCATCAGTTCCCGAAATGCTTTAACAAAGGCGAGTTTCGCTTCTTCACCCTCTAAATCATTAACACTCTCTACATCAGGAACAATTGATTTGAGATTTTTAAGTGCATCGATAAACTTCTCGACATACTCTTCATACGATTGCATCAAAATGATCTCTTTGGCATTTTTGTTTGAGAACAGGCCTATCGCTTCATCGGTCGCTTTTTTGAAGTTACGGAAGCAGACGATGTTCCCTTGGGATTTTTGTTCGTTGAGGATTCGATTGGTTCGTGAAAACGCTTGAATAAGACCGTGGTATTTGAGGTTTTTATCAACATAAAGCGTATTGAGCGTTTTACTATCGAAGCCCGTTAAAAACATATTGACGACAAGGAGAATATCAATCTCTTTGAGTTTCACCCGTTTGGAAATATCATTGTAATAGTTGTAATAGCTTTGAGTATCTTTGGTCGTAAAATTGGTGCCGAACATCGTGTTGTAATGACCGATATATTCTTCGAGTTTATCTCTGCTGTGTTTATTGATGTGTTCTTCGTCGATGTGTGCGCCATCACTCTCATCGAGTGCATCTAAACCGTTGGCATCCTTATCGTCCTCATTGGCACTGTATGAAAATATCGTGGCAATTTTCAATCCGTGTTGCTTGGATTTAAAAAGGTCATAGTACCTTGTGAGAATATCAACACTACCGACACACATCATAGCTGTGAACTCTTTGGAATGGGTTTTACGGCTGTGATTGTCAATAATGTAGTCAGTAATCTTCTCCAACCGTTCAGGCGATTCGAGAAGCTCTTTGGTGTCGATGTCTTCAACTTCGATATCGAGGTTATTATGACTGTTAGCTTTCTCTTTATATCGCCCTACATATTCAACGGAAAATTTGAGAACATTATCATCACTAATAGCATCGGTGATGACGTATTTGTGCAGACATTCATCGAACAGCTCTTTGGTCGTTCGTTTGCCGAATTTATTTCCCGTAGCATTGTCGGCAAAAATCGGTGTTCCCGTAAAACCAATCATCTGATGATTAGTGAAGAACTTCGTAATGCTGTGATGGGTTTCCCCGAACTGGCTACGGTGACATTCATCGAAAATAAAGACGATGTGTTTGTCTTTGAGATTTTCCATAGCCGAGAGATAGCGTTGCTTATTAATAGCAGTGTTGAGTTTTTGGATGGTAGTGACAATGAGACGGGTATCATCGTTGAACTGTTTGACCAGTGCATGGGTGCTATCGGTTCCGTCTACACTTCCCGCACTGAAACTGTTGAACTCTTTGATTGTTTGATAATCGAGGTCTTTTCGGTCTACTACGAACACCACTTTATGAACATTAGGAAGTTTCATCAAGATTTGAGCGGTCTTGAATGACGTGAGGGTTTTACCGCTTCCCGTCGTGTGCCAGATATAGCCGTTTTTATTGGTATTGACGACTCGTTCAATGATCGCTTCGGTGGCATGGTATTGATACGGTCGCAGAATCATCAGCGATTTGGTCACCTCTGCTAAGACCACGTATTTACAGATCATCTTAGAGAGTTGACACGGCTCCAAAAACACCTCAGTAAAGGCATTGAGATTGGTGATATTGCTGTTCTCTTTGTCCGCCCAAAAGAAGGTCTGTTTAAACGACTGTGTGCGATTGTTGGCGTAGTATTTGGTATTGACCCCGTTACTGATGACGAAGATTTGGACGTAGTGAAACAACGCATTGTTGGCACCATACGAATGACGATGATAACGGTTGATTTGATTAAACGCCTCTTTGAGTTCCAGACCTCGGCGTTTGAGTTCGACCTGTACCAGTGGCAGACCGTTGATTAATATCGTAACGTCGTATCGGTTTGTATAGCTCCCCTCGATGGTGACTTGGTGCGTGACTTGAAAGAGGTTTTGACACCAGTGTTCGGAGTCGATAAATTCGATGTACTTCGTCGTGCCATCGGTGCATATCAGGGCATATTTATCACGGAGGATTTTGGCTTTTTCAAACACATTGCCCTTGTTCAGGTGGTTGAGTATTCGGGCAAACTCGACCTCATCAAGGATGGTCTTGTTATGTGTTTCAAGTTGCTTTTTGAGGTTCGCTAAAAGTTCGGCTTCGTCACGTATGAAGACTTTTTCATACCCCAAAGAGACGAGTTGTTTGAGAAGTTCGCTCTCTAAGACGGCTTCGGATTGGATACTCATTTTTTTTCCAATTTTAGAAGTAAGCTATCAAAATCAGAAAGATACTTTTCATCCTGCATCTCTTGATATTTTTCATATTCTAGGGTGGCTACTTCTTTGGCTAGGAGTGCGGTAATTTTCCCATTGTCTTTTAATATCTCTCTATCATTGAACATCAAAAACTTATGAAGCTTCTCTATCCAATCTTTTTGAACCATAATTGTGTTCGTTTTGGCTTGTAGCTCTGCATAATCCAAATACATAGCTACGATTCTGTTATACAAATCCAGTTCATCCAGTTCGAGATAATTTTTTGCAATGGTAATATCCGTTTTTCGTATTTTTCCATCTGGGGCATTTTTCCAAGAGGTCAAACCCATATTGGGCTTTTGGCTATCGGCTCTGTCGTGAATTATTTCGGCAGCCGTTTGTCCTACCATTGCGAAGTGCAGTTTGTTTTGAACGGTTGCATAAAAGTCTTGCGTCACTTGCGAATTTGGGTCATAATCGGCACTGCACTGTGCATAAATATCGGTAATCTTTTGATAAAATCGTCGCTCACTGCTTCGTATGTCTCGTATACGTTCTAACTGTTCATCAAAATAATCTTTGCCAAAAGGTTGAACGGGGTTCTTCAACCGCTCATCATCCATAGCAAAGCCTTTGATAATGTATTCTTTCAAAATCTTTGTCGCCCATATACGAAACTGTGTCGCTTGTGCGCTGTTGACTCTGTAACCTACGGAGATAATCATATCGAGATTGTAGTAATCGACATCATACGTTTTACCATCATTGGCAGTTGTTGCATTTTTTGCAACAACTGAAAGATCAGCAAGCTCGCCCTCGTTAAAAATATTTCTGATGTGTCGAGAGATAACCGATTTGTCTCTGCCGAAAAGTTCACATAGTTGTTTTTGCGTGAGCCATAATGTTTCATTTTGGATTAAAACTTCGAGTTTAATCTCTTGATTGGCTGTTTTATAGAGAAGTATTTCGCTCATATTTTCCCTTTACACAAATATCTGCTGAAGTAGTGTTTTTTTGAACTGTTTTATAACCAATGAATACGTTTTCATACCCCAATGCACCCAGTTGATTAAAAAGTTCACTCTCTAAAACGGCTTCGGATTGAATACTCATTTTTTATCCATATACGCTTTGAGGATGTCGATGAGTTCCTGATCGCTGAGGCTCTCTTTTTCGGTTTTGGAATAGATAGCGATCAGAACCGTTGTATTTTGGAGCTGTTGGTAGATGATAATTCTGAAGCCTCCGCTTTTACCCGTCGGGATGGAGGAGTTTTTGACTCTCTTTTTAAACAGATTGTAGCCCAGAGAGATGCCAACATCGTTTTTGGTCTCGATCTCTTCGATGGCGTGTTTAAGATCGGCTTTGAGAAGTTTGAATTTTTTGCTGAGCTGTTTGGCTTCTTTTAGAAACGTATCGCCATACTCAATCATCCAGCTCGTCCCACAACGATTCGATAGGGGAGACTTTGCCTTGTTTTACATCTTCAAGTCCCTGCGTGATCGAGAGGAGAATTTCAGCACCTTGGACTTTTTTCAACGCTTCGACCATTTTTTCGTACTCATCTTTGGAGATAAGCACCGCTTCGACTTTGTTGTTTCGCAAAATCGCCAGTTTGGAGGTCGAACTCTCTTTGAGCTGCGAGAGGTACGAACCGAACTTTTTGACCAATTCAGAGGAGGCGATCAGTTCGTTGGAAGCATAGGTTACCATCTTGTTTCCCTCATTATTTAATGTATTATTTTATGTAAATTATACACTAAATTTTACTATTTACACAAACATCTGCTGAAGCAGACCCTTTTTAAATTGTTTGACCTCTTCAAGCTGTTTAGTCACAAGGTCGATTTTGGTGTCAATGGCGGAGAGAAAGTTGGCGATTTTGGTTTGTTCTTCAATTGATGGTAATAAAATTGGCATTTCTAAAAAAATATTTTGATTTATACGCCTAGCTTTTCTACTTCCGTCTGCTTGTTCACCAAATCGAAGATAAAAATCCTCACGACTAACACGCAATAAGAAAAACAAGGGATTGATACCGTTAATAAAATCAAAACAAGGTAAATCTATTGTTGATTGATAACCATCTAAATACTCAGGAATAATGCCAAATGCACAATTTAAAAAATCTAATTTACTATATATAAACTGTCCTGCTTTTCTAATATAATACTGGGTATTTTCGCTTCCGTTCATAATTTCATTTTTAGCAAAAACACCTTTATTCCAAAGTTTGACTGTTAATTTTTTTGCCTTATCTCCAGTATCTCCCTTGATTTTACTTTCAGTTATACAATCAGCTATGGTTTTCTCTTCCCACTGCGGAAACTCACGCTTGGCTCCGTCATGCTGAACTTGATTCAGCATCTGAGATCCCGAATCAAGTTCGGGATGACCCCTCCCATCATCGGCTTTAAAGCGCAGTTCTTGACTAAAAATCTTTTGCATCACCCCTTTTTTGTAGTGCTTCAAAAGGGTTTGTTTTTTAGTGAGTTGGTCGATTTTGGTATCGACAGCGGAGAGAAAAGAGGCGATTTTTTGTTGTTCGGATTTTGATGGGAAGGATATAGGGATCGCCTTAATAATTCCACCGCTTAAATTTTCTTGCCCACCTTGATTGCTTAAATCTCTTATTTCATCATATCTTTTTGCTAAATTTTGAAACAAAAAGAGAGGATTTAACTTTGTGTTATCTGCAATTATTGCCCCACAAGCTTGATTAGTAGATGCTTCTATTCCCAATAAACCCACTTTTCCTCTTGTTTTTCCTTGACCATACATTGCCATTAATATAGTCCCTATTGGGAATAATTTTGCTGATGAATTTTTAAGACCTTCTTCTGTAATCAATTCATCAGTTTCATTTATTGTATTAAAATCAATTAAAGTTGTTGAAACCCATGGAATATGTCCATTCCAATAATTTTGGTTTGTCCTGCTCGGGGTTCCTCCCGCTGAAATTTTTGCTACATCCCCCAATTTCTTCTCTTCCCACTCCCCACTAAACTCTTTAAAGCGCAGTTTTGGGGTTTTAGATTCCGTGTCAAGCACGGAATGACGAGAATCAAGTTCGGGATGACGAGAATGGTTTTGATTATTTATCATGTGTGTGTTATACTTCACGTCTAATTACCTTCGGGACTACTCTCTTGCTTTTGGGCAGGAGAGGAAAATTTACTTCTCATAATTTCATTAACTCTTTCATTTTTTCTTCAAGACGTTTAAAATCATCTCTATCTATCATACCGATTTTTCTATCTAATCTTTTGCCATCAAATGTTTTTGCCTGCACGAGTAAAGCACTACTCTCTTTATCACTTGAGAATTTAAAGTTGAAAAAGAAACTACCCTCTCGTATAGTCGTGGAGAGCGGTATACCGCAGAAAAGTTTATTGGAATATTTACGAAAAATTAAAAGAGGTCTCATAAAGTCTTCACCCTTGCCGTTTTGCTCATATCCGATATTTTCACCAATATTCGCCCAATAAATTTCACGCTCTTTAAATATTGCCGTCTCTTCTTTTTGTTCGGTTCTTTTTTTGACTTCATTCCATTTATCAAAATTTTTCATCGTGATACCTTTCCCCCAATTTCTTCTCTTCCCACTCCCCACTAAACTCTTTAAAGCGTAGTTTCGGAGTTTTAGATTCCGTGTCAAGCACGGAATGACGAGATAGGAGAGAGGGATGACAACCATCGTCATGCTGAACTTGATTCAGCATCTTCTTTTCAGGATGACGAGAATGGTTTTGATTATTTATCATTTGTGTGTTACACTTCCCTTACAAATTCCTTCGGGATCGTCTCCGTCTTTTGACGGAGCTAACATATCTGCATAAAGCTTTCCGATTTTTTCTTGTAATTTTTCAAAATCATCGTGATGTATCATCCCTACTTTGTGTTTAATTCGCTTGCTATCAAACGCCCTCATTTGCGAAAGAATTGCATAACTTTTTGTATCATCTAAAAACTCAAATTCAAAATAATATTTTCCACTTTTACTCGTAGATGTGAGTGGCACACCCATAAAAAAATCATTATTAAACTTCTTGAACACAATTACAGGTCTTACAAAATCTTCACCCTTACCACTTTGCTCATAGCCGATATTTTCACCTATTTTTATAAAAAATATATCTCTTTCTTTAAAATAGACTTTTTTCTTTTGTACGCTGGTTTGTTTTTTAATTTCATTCCACTGATCAAAATTTTTCATTGTGATACCTTTCCCCTAAAACGGTGCCGAAATACCAAGTTCAGCGCAAAATGCCGCTATGGTCGCATCGGTGTCGCGCATCTGAATATCGATGTCACGAAGCGCATGGGATACCGCCTCCAAGTCGATGGATTCCTCTTCCGTAAACGTATCCACATAACGGGGGATATTGAGGTTGTAATCATTTTCGGCTATTTCGCTCAATGGGGCGAGGTGGGAGTATTTTTCGATTACGTCTCTCTTTTCGTACGTATCGATAATCTTCTCGACATTTTCCTCTGTTAGAATATTTTGATTTTTAACTTTCTCAAAATCGTTGGACGCATCGATAAAGAGGACGTGTTCACTGTCCTCACGACATTTTTTGAACACCAAAATACACGTCGGGATCGAGGTACCATAAAAGATATTGGCAGGCAGACCGATAACGCAGTCAAGGAAGTTTTTGTTCTCAATAAGGTATTTACGGATGATTCCCTCCGAGAAACCACGGAACAATACCCCATGAGGCAAGACAATCGCCATCGTCCCATTCTCATCAAGATGGTAAATCATGTGTTGGACAAAGGCGAAATCGGCTTTGGTTTTAGGAGCTAAAACACCGTATTGACTAAAACGGTCATCACTCGTATGCAAAGGTGAAGCCGACCAGTTAGCGGAGAAGGGAGGATTAGCGACAATCGCTTCAAAACGGTGGTCAATGTGTTGCGGGTGTTCGAGGGTGTCTTCTTGCTTGATGTCAAACTTACGATAATGGACATCGTGCATAATCATGTTCATTCGGGCAAGATTGTAGGTGGTACGGTTAAGTTCCTGACCGTAGAAGTTGCTCACGTCCTGCACCTCTTTGGCAACACGAAGGAGCAACGACCCCGAACCGCACGTCGGGTCATAGACTGAGCGAAGTTTGGTTTTACCGTTTGTGACGATTTTAGCAAGGACTTTGGATACTTGTTGAGGGGTATAAAACTCCCCCGCTTTTTTTCCTGCCCCTGCGGCGAATTGAGAAATCAGATACTCATACGCATCCCCAAGCACATCACGGTCGTGGTTTTTGAGCTCAAAATTGATTTGGTCGAGATGGAAAAGGACTTTGGCGATAAGAGTGTTTTTTGCTTCTTCGGTTTTGCCAAGCTTGGTCGAGGTCAAATCAAGGTCTTCAAAAAGATGGACAAAATCGTCCTCACTCTCATGCCCCATGGTCGATGACTCAATACTACGGAGGATTTTTGTGAGATCTTCGAGGATGAAGTTGTTTGTATCCCCATTCCCTCGAATGGCTACTTGACTAAAAAGCTCAGAGGGTTTGAGAAAATAGCCCAGTTTTTCGATCGCTTCTTCACGAATAGCCCTTAAAAGCTCTGCGTGCGTATTTTCATCCAATTGGAGATAGGTAATTTCATCCTCTTTGAGAATCGCATCCGCATAATTTTCTATTTTTTCGGAAAGGTATTTGTAAAAGATAAATCCAAGGATGTAATCACGAAACTCATCCGCATCCATTTTCCCCCGTAAGGTATTAGCGATGTTCCATAATTGTTGTTCTAATAGTTTTTTTTGCTCTTCGCCCATCTCGCGTATCCATTTTTGACAATTTCGAATCGCATTATAACCCCCAAAGGATATAATACCGCCATGAAAACAACCCCGCAACAGCTCTTATTACAATGGTATCACACCCACGGAAGGCACGATCTTCCATGGCGTACTACCGATGACCCGTATCGTATTTATCTCAGTGAAATCATGCTCCAACAGACCCAAGTCAAGACTGTTTTGGAACGGTTTTATTTCTCTTTTTTGGAGAAATTTCCCACCTTTACGGAGGTCGCGTGTGCGGAGGTGGATGATGTTTTGAAAATGTGGGAGGGGTTAGGCTACTACACCCGCGCGCGCAATCTCCACGCCGCAGCGCGTACCTGTCAGGGAATTTTGCCCGATACGGCACAGGCATTGATGAATTTACCGGGGATTGGACGCTCTACTGCCCATGCGATTGCCGCGTTTGCCTATCGTGAAGCTCTCCCGATACTCGATGCCAACGTAAAACGAATTTTACACCGCTACTACGCCCTTGGCGAGCGCGACGAAAAACAATTATGGGGCTATGCGTATGATCTTTTTGATAAACAACACCCGTTTGAGTACAATCAAGCGATGATGGACTTAGGGTCACTGGTGTGCGTAGGCAAACAACCCAAATGCGACGAATGCCCTTTTGGTAAGCACTGCAAGGGACGATTAGATCCCCTCCTGTATCCCATGGCAAAAGTCACAAAACCAAAACCCATTCGGGTACGGGACATTATCCTCTTTGAACGGGAGGGGAAATTTGCACTGGCACAACGGAGGGAACGATTTTTATCCGGATTATGGGGATTTGCGCAGTACGAACAGGGAAGTTGGGAACATAAAAGTAACTATTTAGGGCATATCACCCAACACTACTCCCATTTTACGCTGGAAGCCGATTGTTATCATGACACCCTCAACGACCCCCAAGAGGGGTTTGAGTGGTTTAGTGCGGAGGAGATTAAACAGCTCTCTCTTAGCCGTGCCGATCACAAAGTGGTGCAATGGATTACCCAAAAGCACCCCAGTTAAGGAGTATCGACTGCAGCAATCGCCTTGGCAATTTTATCTTGGTACTCCATGGTACGAACCTCTTGTTCTTCAATCGGGTTCACAATCACCCCCGATTCGACTAACACCGCAGGCGATTTGGCAAATTTTAAAACTTTTAGATCATCAAAAAGATAAATCCCCAACGCACCATCGAGGAGTTCTCGATTTTCCCCTGCAATGGCTTCACCGTGATGGGTGGAGGGGTGAAGTCCTTGTTCGATGAGTTTGGCACCAATTTTTTTGGCGTACGCAACCGATGCGTTGAAGTACGGATTTTTACGGGAGACAAACAGCGAAAAACCCGAAGCATACTCAGAATTGGGGCAATGAGACGCATCGAAATGGAGGTACTGTTTTTGCACCGAATCGTGATGAAGGGAGACAAAAAGATCCTTACCCACACTGGAAACGTACCGATCATGAAAACTGATTTCAGGTTGTTCTTCGGAGGAACCCAAAACGGCATTCATAGTACTATGTTGTCCTAAGTAGTTGGCAACATGAGTGGCCAGATTACGGTTATAACGGTACTCTTGGGTACACGTCGCACTCATTGCACCCGATTGCTTTGGGGTATGACCCACATCCAATACAAGATCAAACGCCCCCAATTGCCCCACCATCGCTAACCCAATTATCCCAAAACGTACTCTCATTTTCTCCCCCTTGGTCGACACATTCGTGAGATTATACCTTTTTTTTCTTCCACACCTTGACGTGGGTCGTCCCATTCCTTACCCAAAAAATAGAAAAACGGGGCTAAAAAAACCAATTTTTTCCCTAAAACTCCCTAAAAATGGGGAGTAGAAGAAAAAATTAAGGCAAGAGATATTAAAGTACTCCCGTCAGAAACGCCCTGCTCTCTCTTTTTTGTCTAACATCGGAAAGTTTTAGTGAGTTTCTATCGATTTTTATCCACAAAGGGATTCTAAATGAACAAAGCACAATTTGTCGAATTGGTACAAAAAAGCGGTGGTTATAAAACCAAAGTAGAGGCTGAAACCGCAATTAAAGCGTTCACCGAAGCCATTACAGCAGCTCTTTTTGATAACAAAGAGGTCTCTTTGGTGGGTTTTGGTAGCTTTGGCGTCTCCCTCCAAAAAGGGAAAAAAGGGAAAGTACCCGGAACCGATAAAGAGTATACTACTGAAGATAAAATGGTTCCTAAATTTAAACCGGGCAAAAATCTTAAAGACAGCGTTTCCACCGTACGCTAAAGATTCCTAGATTTGGGGAGTTCCCCAAAATCTATTGCGCTCTCTTCCTTTGTTTCTTCACGTAAGATGGGCTATAATTCTCTTTTTACCATTCACTGTCACGAAGGATCGCGATTATGTTATCGTCACTGTTATCCAGCTTCTCCCCTTTTAAATCTAAAGCTGCTAATAGTTCATCGAAAAAAGCCAACCATTTACCTCCTCAAGAGACGTTAGAACACGCTATTACTGAGATACAAGGGACTTTACTTCAAAAATTTACCCTTTTTCACAACGCGACAGCGCGACCCATTGATCTGCTTATTTTTTTACCCCATTATGGCCTTTATTTGGGGGAACACCTTACGTGGAAAAAATCGGATCTCAAAGGGGCAACGGTTGAACAACCCACTCAAAACAGTAAAAAATCGCCTACCACTCAACTTGAATCGACCCAAAAATTACTTCACCAAAAACTTGAAGATGTTTTATCGTTCGATTCCACCCCCATTGAACGCTTTTTCTGGTTGGAAAATCTCACAGAAGAGGAGTTTGATCTTCTTGATTCGTCGTTTCATAAGCTTCTACCCAAGCGAAGGCTCCTTTTTAGCGACGATACCGTCCAAAATATCCAAGATAAACTCATCGCATTAGGAACCTATCACGACCATCCCTACTCCAAACTCAAAGTGGTCGGTTCACTCCAAGCGCATACCCTTTTGCTTCCCACTACCGCAGAACCTTTCGGAGCCTTTTTAAACGTGGCTCAGAGCGATTTTTTACACGCGACACCCCAAA
The DNA here is from genome assembly GCA_036170115.1 of Sulfuricurvum sp. Taxonomy (GTDB): domain Bacteria; phylum Campylobacterota; class Campylobacteria; order Campylobacterales; family Sulfurimonadaceae; genus Sulfuricurvum. Next base: position 7,984 of record JAVHOQ010000116.1, on the reverse strand, counting down.
AGGGGTCTCCTTTAATTTTAGGAGGAGTGTACGCAGGGGGAAAAAGTACGGTCTTGCTGCGTAAAATTGCCCAAACATTGTTGGAAAACAAAACCGCCACCATGATGATTATCACCCCTACCCGTCTCAATGGGGAAATTCTCCGTCAAAACTTGGTTGCCTTAGGGGAGTTTGCCAGTGTCACATTCGATTTTAGCCGAATCCATTTTGTTCACCCCAATAGCTTGTATGGTGCCATTGATCCCAATGAGGTTCCTACTAATCTCACCCATATCGTTTGTGATGATATACAACTGCTTGACATCACCGATTTTATCCATAAAATGATCCAGTCTAAAGGGGTTATTGCTGTGTTAAGCGGTTCGATTCTGAGTGAAAATACCACGCCTTATATCTTAAAACACCCTTATCGTGATCCGGAGATTCAAACAGAACCCCCCTCCGATACCACCAAAACCCTTTATATCCTGATGTTTCGACTTAGAGACCATTTGGCACATCTCTCCTCAACGCCTATTTTGATTATTGTCCCCAATAGCACCACCCTTCAAACCTATAAAAATGCGTTGGATGAATATTTTCATTTGGAGTGTCGCATTGTGGATAATGCGTTTAGTTTACAATACAAAAATTTGGATTCTATCACCCTCTCAACTCCTGAGTTTATTAGTGCGCTGAGCGTTTCACACGCCTATTTAATCAATCTTGACCCCAACGATGATCTCTATCCCCTCGCGTTAAGCCGAGCATCAGAGAGCGTCACTATAATTTCTGAAGAAAATTAATCTCAAGGAACCTTATCATGCGTTTTTTCGTTGCCTTATTGCTTTCGTATAGCTTTGCCCTTGCGGCACACCCCACGGTATTGCTCCAAACAACTCAAGGGGATTTAACCCTTGAACTGTATGAGAATGTTGCCCCCTTAGCGGTTGAGAATTTCACCACTCACGTAAAAAATGGGTACTACAATGGTCTGACGTTTCACCGTATCATCAAAAATTTTATGATTCAAGGGGGCGACCCCACCGGTACGGGTGCCGGGGGAGAGTCTATTTGGCGCAAACCATTTAAAGATGAGTTTAAATCAGGGGTCGTTTTTGATCGAGGGGGAATTTTGGCAATGGCAAATGCCGGACCACGCACCAATGGAAGTCAGTTTTTTATCACTACTGCCCCAACACCATGGCTTAATGGGTACCACACCATTTTTGGTAAAGTGATCAAAGGGGGCGATACGTTAAGCAAGCTTAATAACGTTCAAACCAATGGGCAACAAAGTGGCGATAAACCACTTCAAACCCAAAAAATTCTTAAAGCGACGCTTCTTCCTTAATCTTTTTTTTCTGAAGAGAAACGCTTAATGAGCGGTTTCTCTTTATCCGGATAAAAAAGTCCATAGATCACTTTGATTAAAATCATTAAAAAAATCCCACTCCCCATACTTGCGACAATAAACGCGTTGTATTCATCGTGTGAAATCGCTTTGGCGGCATAGCCTAATGTTGCAATCGCAACCATAAATGTCAAAGGCATAGAGTCACTTAACGAAAAAAGAATGGTATTTTTTACCCCTAAATAGCCACTGTACGCGACAAAAGAACTGACCAAACGGATCCCTATAATGCCACTGGCAATCAAAAATGCTAAGGTTAAAATCTTGGTATCCCCAAACGCATCCAACGCTAAGGTTGATCCCACATGAATAAAGAAAATAGGAACCAAAAAGCCAAAACCAAACGAAGAGAGTTTATGAGGCAATTCGGTTTTATGTTTAAAATAGGTAGCAATAAAGACTCCCGCTAAAAATGCCCCCAAGACCACATCAATTTTGAGATACAACACTACCGCAATCATCATAAACATCAACGCCATAGAGAAGCGAACGTCTTGATCTTTTCCATCTTCGTGGGGCATAATCAAGGTTTTTAGGCTGGGATACCACCAAAAGAGGATACGAATCCCTTTAAAAACCAAAATAAAAGCGATCATAAAAGCAAACAATCCCCCAAGGATAAAGGCAAATTCGCGATTGTATCCATACTCCAATCCTCCGCTGAGGATGGTCAACGACATAATACTCACCAACTCCCCGATAATACCAATATTCAGTGCCAGTGCCAACCACGGTTGCTGTTTACCGTATTCTTTGACCAATGCCATCAACATTCCCAACGAAAAAATAGGGAACGTGACCAAATAGACAGGGCTTAGATGAAAATAGAAGAAAAGGGCAAGGGATGAGCCATACAGCATCGCAAAATAGATCACCGTTCGGCGTAAAAGGGAGGATTTGGCAAAACCAAATTCTTTGAGATTTACCTCCATCCCTGCTAAAAACATGAGGTATAAAAACCCCACTTTAGCGATAATCTTAAAGAGTTCATTTTCGATCAACAATCCAAAATAGGCTGCGACACTCCCCAATAATATCTCCACCACCACCACCGGTATTTTGGTCACGCGGGATAAAAAGGGAGAAAACATCACCAATAAGGACAACGTAATAATGACGATACTGTTACTCATACTAACCCCTTAGTGCTTTCCACACGGCAATGGCTTGAACGTGTTCTTTGACATCATGCACCCGAACGATGGATACACCCTCCTCAATCGCTTTGAGATGAATGGCTAAGGTTCCCCCTAAACGATCATGACTTTGAGAGGGGGAGAGATGATCAATCATCGATTTACGGCTGGCACCCACCAAGAGGGGTTTACCCAAGGCAAGAAAGTGTTTTTGATGACGGATGAGTGCCACATTGTCTTCAAGCCGTTTGCCAAAACCAATCCCCGTATCCAAAATAACCTCGCGAATCCCAAAACGATCCGCTTTTTCCAACCGTTCGTGAAAAAAGCATTCTACTTCGTGTACCACGGACTCGTACATAGGGTTATGCTGCATCGTTTTGGGATCCCCTTGTGCGTGCATAATAACCGCCGTTGCGTGGTACGACGCACATAACGATGCTACCCGATCGTCCGCAAGCCCTGTAATGTCATTCACCATCGAAAAGCCCCGCTCCAACGCGTACGCAATCACCGTGGGGGAGTAGCTATCCAAACTCAAACGCACTTTGTCATAACTTTTGGCATGGTACACAAGATCCACGATGGGTTTAACCCGTGCTAATTCCTCTTCTTCACTCACCCCCACACTCCCTGGCCGGCTAGAGACCCCACCAAGATCAATGATACTTGCCCCATCCTCAATCATCGTCTCAATTTTTGCCATGGCAGCATCACCATGAAAGCGGCTTTGGGGGTAAAAACTGTCTTCATTCGCATTAATAACCCCCATCACCTCAACTACTTTAGGGAGCGGAAGATGGGTGAAGCGTCCCAATTCGTGGGATAATTGTCCCAACCCAAAGGGTTGTTTTTTCTCTTTTTCGATCAATTGTTTAAGTTGTCGGGTCGTAGCCATGAGCAATACATCTACTTTGGGCGTTGCGGCAATCACCGTCCCTTTGGGTACGGCTACATCAGCTCCGATACTTAGCGCATCTTGTTTAAGAATATTAGCTCCCCCTACGGGTAAATCACGAATTAAAATGCGATGACACTCCCCCTTATCGCTCAAAATAGCAACACCGCCCCCATCGACCCCCAGTGATTGGAGAAACGGTTTAAGTGCCATCGCCGTGGAGAGATGCTCAACGATCACGTAGAGACTCCTTAAGAAAATTCATCAACAGCATCACCAAAAGGGTTTGGGTACGGGCATTGAGTTCAATCAATCGAAAAGCTTTGTCAAACCCCTCCAGTTGTCGGGTCGAGAGGGGGTATTTTTCGTGATACACCGTGTGGTGAAAGAGCTGTTCCACCAATGCTTTGGCTTCGTGTTTTTTGAGCTTATCATGCGCTTTGACAAAGCCAAAGAGGTGTGCTAGATCAAGGTGACGCAGTGAGAGTTCCAACGGTTCATAGAGGCGTGTGTTGAGTTCAATGTGCAATGCCATGCGCGATAAAATGGTGGGCAAAAAGGTGCTTTTTGTGGGGGAAAGCAAAATAAAAACAATATGGGGCGGAGGTTCTTCGAGAATTTTTAGGAGGGCATTTTGGGCAGGAATCGTAAAGCTTTTCGCCCCTAAAATAAGGGTTTTGGTGGTTGATTCGGCTTTATAGGCTTCGGCAATCACCGCTTTGGCATCTTCGATTTTGAAATCCTCACACACAAATGGACAACTGCGCAAAGGGAGCAGTGCGTTGGCTAATTCGTGCGCTTTGGCTTCAAAATGGTGCGTAATGATGATCCCCCCTCGCTCAAGCGTGAACATCAATCTCCCCAAACAAAACCGCGGCCAACGTTCGATCAAACAGACGGTAAAGTTGCAACAACTTAATATCAATATGGGAATCATACGAACGTAAACTCAACGCATTAGGATAACTCTCATCCATCATCCACAGCAATGCTCCATCAGAGCGTTTGACAATATCCGCACGCCGTTCATCTCCCCCCTTACCGATGTACCAAAAAAGATACTTACCCTCGTAGGAAAGCTCTAGCATATCGATCAACATATCCATGGTCGTATCATCACGTAGGGCATCAAGATGGGGATAGAGGGCTTCAAGGGAGACAATGGGGATCATAGGGCGATCTTTGATCCGTTTATTGAGGGAATCGATGCTGTAGCGTACAAACCATCGTCGTTCATGGTCACTCACCACCACAAGGGTATACCCTTGCATGATACGATCCATAACACTGCTCATTTGGGGGATCCATTCATACCGTTGCTCTTCAAACCAGCTCATGGATGCCCCCTCAGCGCGAATGGCACTGAGCGTCCACTGGTCAAATAAGTGCATTAGCGATCCAACGAATAGGCGCTGTGTAAGGAACGGACGGAAAGTTCTGCGTATTTTTCGGCAACAATCATCGAAATTTTAATTTCAGAAGTGGAGATCATCATAATATTGATATTCTCTAATGCCATGGTTTGAAATGCTTTAGCCGCCACACCCGTATGCGACTTCATCCCAACACCGACAATGGAGACTTTACAGATGTTTTCATCGTAGCTGCACTCACTAATCTCCCCCTCAGCGACAAATTGATCGACGATTTTTTGGGCATCAAGCAATTCCGTTTTAGGGACGGTAAAGTCCATATTGGTTTTTCCATCATGACCCAAGGTTTGGACGATCATATCGATATTGACGCTGTTATCTGCCAAACGGGTAAAAATATCCGAAGCGATCCCCGGACGATCGATCACCCCACCTAAAGAGACTCGTGCTTGATTTTTATCCAATGCGATACCACTGACCAATGGTTGTTCCATAATATTCTCCTCTTTTGTAATAAGTGTCCCCTCAGCATTGGTAAAACTGGAGCGGGTGACCAGATTGACGTTAAGTTTTTTGGCCAATTCGACCGAACGATTTTGAAGCACTTTTGCCCCAAGAGAGGCCAATTCCAGCATCTCATCGTAGCTGATTTTCTCCATTTTACGCGCTTTTGGCTCGATACGGGGATCGGTAGTATAGATCCCATCCACATCGGTATAGATTTCACATAAGTCCGCTTCCAATGCTCCCGCAATCGCCACCGCAGAGAGATCCGAACCGCCACGCCCCAAGGTGGTCACCTGACCCTTGTCGCTCACCCCTTGAAACCCTGCGATAACAATGACTTTTCCCTGTGCCAATTCTGCACGCATCGGTTGGGGATCGATACTTTCAATACGGGCTTTGGTATGGACACTATCGGTCACAATCCCTGCACGTCGACCACTCATCGATGCGGCGGGATGTCCCATGGCATTAAGGGCTATCGATAACAACGCCGCCGTTACCCGTTCGCCTGAACTTAAGAGCATATCCACTTCGCTACGTTCGGGGGTTTGGGTATAGTGTTCCGCAAAACTTAACAGTTTATTGGTCTCCCCACTCATCGCCGAGACTACTACGACCACCTGATGCCCCTGCTTTAGCGTTTGAGAGACACGATTGGCGACATTTTGGATTCGCTCCAAATCCCCTACACTCGTCCCCCCAAATTTTTGCACAATTAGCATTACAAATATCCCTCCGTTTTAAAATACTCAATGACCGTTTCATACACGGGTTTTTTAAAATGGGCAATCTCCCCCAACAACCTATCAATACCGACAAAACGGTGCGCGACAAACTCTGGATGTTTGGTCGCCAAATCAATCACGGCACTTTTTTTCAGTCGAACCAAATAATAGCGTTGCTTTTGCCCAGAAAAGGGTGCCATTTTGTCCGAAACACTCACCGGAAAATCATACGAAATCCATTGAGGATATTGGGCAATAATTTCCACCTTTTTGGTTCCTATCTCCTCTTTTAACTCACGAAAAAGGGCTTCTTGGGGAGTTTCCCCCGCATCAATGCCCCCTTGAGGGAATTGCCAAACCCCTTTCATGTCATTACGTTCAGCGATAAAGATCTCTTTTTGATCAGGATAGTTGCTAGAGACGATAATCGCAGCAACATTGGGACGATAGATTTTTTCTTGGCTCATAAGCGGTGATCTTTATGGTTAATTTTGGGGCGTATTGTAAACGATTCGCGATTAAAATCCGATAATTTTTAGGTACCGTTCTAAAATAATTTTGGATGAGAGAGAATCAATTCGACCATCTCGTTTGTAGGAAATTTCCCCTTTCATCAGCGATTCTGCCTCTTGGGAACTGTAGGATTCATCTTGATACGCAATTTCCCCCTGAAAATCGACCAAATTCATAAAATGCTCCACGCGACGGCGCATCTCTGCTTCAGTCGTACTTCCCATAGGGATTCCAATCACCACTTTAAGGGCTTGATACTCATCGAGTACTTTTTTCACCTCAGCAGCAGCTTGATGACGGTTTTTACGCTCAATGGCACGTAAGGGGGTGACAATCCCCTGACCATAACTTAACGCTAAACCAATCCGTTTGAGTCCCAAATCAATGGCAATGATAGCACCCATCATTTCCCCAAACAAAATTGCCCAAACATCTTATCAAACATCTCATCGAGTTGATAGGGGCGGGTAATGGCGCTGATGGAACGGATCGCCTGATTAATATGAAACGAAAAAAGTTCCAATTCACCACTTTGAAGCGGTTGGTATGCCTCATCAATAGCATTCAATGCCTCCGAAGCGGATCCGATTTGCCGTTGAGAGATGAGCATCATCTCCTGTGAATCGTTATCACCATCCATACTACGACTCAGTGCCTCAATTAAACCATTAAGATCCCCTTTGCAATTCAGAAGAAGGGGGTCATACTTTGCCACCTTTTCGATGGGAAACACCGCAGGTAAGTCACTTTTGTTAAGAACACACATAAACGGTTTGGTAGGAGCGTACTCTTCAATCAAGGCAATAATCGCATCATCCTCGCTCTCCATAGCGTGGCTAGAATCAAACAAAGCAATCACCCTATCGGCTTGTTCAATCGCACCAATCGAGCGTTCAATCCCGATACGTTCAATCTCATCATGGGCGTGTCGAATCCCTGCGGTATCGACCAAACGGATCAAATGGGTACCAATACGAACCGACTCTTCGATGGTATCACGCGTGGTTCCTGCAATGTCACTGACAATCGCACGCTCGTACTCAAGCAACGCATTGAGCAACGAGCTTTTCCCGACATTAGGCTTACCAATAATCGCCACACGGTACCCTTGCATCAAGCCACTGCGACGGTGACTGGAGGCAACGGTTTTGGACAATTTATCGTGAATAACCTCCAATTTATGGGTAATTTGATCCACCACATCACGGGGTAAATCCTCTTCGGCATAATCGATTACCACTTCGGAATACGCTAAAATTTCGACCAACGCGTCCCGAATGTTTTCGACATATCCGCGTAATTCACCCCGCATTTGACGGGCTAAAATACGGGCGGCATCATCACTTTTGGCCTCAATCAACGACGCAATTGCTTCAGCTTGGGTAAGATCCAATCGACCGTTTAAAAAAGCTCGCTTACTAAATTCCCCCGGTTGCGCC
>JAVHOQ010000115.1:0-7731 GCA_036170115.1 Sulfuricurvum sp. | reverse complement strand
TGGAATTAAAAATCTTGTTTTACTGGTCTTGAAAAAAGGGAGCATTATAATATTTTTTAACCAAGCGCGAAAGAAAATTTTTGTGGAAGTGGCGGCCAAAGCCTTAATTCATCAGGGAAATGTCATTGGAGAGGTGGTCACGTTTAGGGACATATCGGAACAAAAAACCTATCGAGAAACCCTTTTGGAATTGCTTGAATTTAGCCCCATTGCGGTTCGTATTGCCCAAAAAGAGGGAAAAAAAGTGGTCTTTGCCAATACCGCCTACGCATCGCTTATCCAACTCAATCGACACGATGTTATTGGGCAAAATCCCCAAAACTATTATGTCCATCACGAAGATTATGATGCGATTGTTCACGCGATTGATAACGATGAATCGATTTACAATAGACTCATAGAACTCTCGATTCAAGGGGACATAAAATGGGTATTGGCCTCTTATATGCCCATGAATTTTGAAGGGGAAAAGAGTGTTTTGGGGTGGTTTTACGACATCACCGACAAAGAGTTTCATAAGCAGGAGTTGCAACGTCAAAAAGAGGAGTTTGAGACCATCTTTAATATTTCCAAAGATGGGATTGCCGTGTTGGACGCGGCATCAAATTTTTTGGATTTTAATAACGCCTATTTGGAGATGACGGGATTTACGCGCGAGGAGCTTTTGACCAAATCGTGTGTGGGACTAAGCAGTGTCGAGGATCAAGAGCGGGCAAAAAATGTGATGTACTCGGTGGCAAAATATGGGTTTGTCAAAGGGTTTGAAAAGACGTGTGTGGTCAATGAGGGGAAACGGATTGTGGTGAATATGACCTTGACCCATATGCCCGATAAACAACGGATTTTGGTGAGTGCCAAAGACATTACCCAGTCCAAAGCGTACGAACAGCAACTCGAACACATTGCCCATTACGATCCCCTCACGGGATTACCCAACCGATTGCTCAATTTCGATCGCTTACGCCAAGCGATGGTACATGCCCAACGCCAAGGGGAATACATCGCCATTGCGTATTTGGATTTGGACGGATTTAAGGAGGTCAATGATCGTTACGGTCACGCCATGGGGGATAAACTGCTCACAACACTCTCCCTCATCATGCAACAAACGCTGCAACCTGAAGATACCCTTGCACGCTTGGGGGGTGATGAATTTGTTGTCATTATTGTGGGGTTGGCTGATCGTTCCATGGCATACCCGATTATCCAAAAACTCTTAGAAGTGGTCTCTCAAGAGGTGCTATTGGATGCGTCTCAGGTACGCGTTTCAGCCAGTTTAGGGGTCACCTTTTATCCCCAATACGAGAGTGTGGATGCGGATCAACTTATCCGTCAAGCCGATCAAGCGATGTATGAGGCAAAACAATCGGGCAAAAACCGTTATCATGTTTTTGATCCCGACTACGACCGTACCGTACGTACCAAACACAAAAATGTAGAGCGCATCCAACAAGCACTGAATAATCATGAGTTTGTGTTGCACTATCAACCCAAAATCAATATGCGCACCCATGCCATTATTGGAGCAGAAGCACTCATACGTTGGCAGCATCCCCAACGAGGGTTGGTTCCTCCGGCGGATTTTCTTCCCATTATTGAGATTCACCCCTTGGCAATTGATGTGGGTGAATGGGTTATCCAAGAGGCCATTGCCCAAATTCAACGGTGGAAAGCGTTAGGATTGCGAATTCCCGTGAGTGTCAATGTGGGGGAAAAACAGCTCTTGCAAGGGAATTTTGTGGACACAATCCGATCCATCCTTGCCCAAAATCCCGATTTTGACCCGACACTACTGGAAATCGAAATCCTTGAGACCAGCGCGTTGGAAGATATGCTTCTTGCTTCGCATATTATCCAATCGTGTAAAACCCTTGGTATCCATTTTGCTTTGGACGATTTTGGGACGGGTTATTCGTCGTTGACCTATCTCAAACGTCTCCCCATTGCCACGTTGAAAATCGACCAAAGTTTTGTCCGTGATATGCTCGATAACCAAGATGATTTGGCGATATTAGCAGGGATTATTGGGTTGGCCAAAGCGTTTAATCGTCGCGTGATCGCAGAGGGGGTTGAAACCCACGCACATGGGAGAAAATTGTTGGAATTGGGATGCGATTTGGCGCAAGGATATGGTATCGCACGACCTATGAACGGCGAAACATTGGTAGAATGGTATGGGCAGTGGGACGAAAAACCGTGTTGGCAGGGGTAAATTTCACCCATACATCACCACCCGATTTCGTCCGATGTACACCCCTGTGAGTGAATCTCCACTTTTAACTACGGCAAATCCCAACCACTAGCGACGCAAGGATGAAATATGGTACCATTGCCCCACCTAAAATCAAATTTTCAAGGATATTCATGCCACTACTGGATAGCTTTACTGTCGATCACACCATTATGCCTGCTCCCGCTGTTCGTCGTGCCAAAGGGATGAAAACTCCCAAAGGGGATGATATTACCGTATATGATCTCCGTTTTTGTCGCCCCAATGAGGCGATTTTGTCCCAAGAGGGGATTCACACGTTGGAGCATCTCTTTGCGGGATTTATGCGGGATCATCTTAACTCGACTGCAACCGAAATCATCGACATCTCTCCGATGGGGTGCCGTACGGGGTTTTATATGTCGGTGATTGGAACACCACCTGAAACCCAAGTCGCCCAAGCGTGGAGTGATTCGATGCGGGATATTTTGGCAGTGGAAACCCAAAATGATATTCCAGAACTCAATCTTTACCAATGCGGTACCTGCGCGATGCACTCCTTAGCGGATGCCAAAGCCATTGCGAAAGATATTCTTAGCCATACCATCGGGGTAATGGACAATGAGGCATTAAAACTCGATCTTTCCAAATTGGGGCAATAATATGGTGTTGTTATTACCCATGAACGGTGAGGATTGGGAGGAGAGTCATTTGGTGGGTATCCTCTCCGCCACCCATTGGGCGACCCTTGAGATTGAAGAGGGGCGTTTGATCGACACCCATTTTTACACTGACCGTACACGCATTGAGGGATGCTTGGATGCGGTGGTCGTGACCCATAATTATGAGCCTGTCATGGAGTTTATCGATAACCAAATGATGGTCTTAATCGCCCCCACGCAACGCACCATTGAGGATATTGTCGAAGCCTATTTGTTTCGAGAATTGCACGATCTATCGTTATGACCGTGCAGTCTCTTTTAGTACGCAAAGGCTCTGTTAGTTCTCTTTGGTTATAATTTATCCCACTACAACTACCCAAACAAGGGACACTATTATGGTAACAATCGAATTTTTAGGGCCAATTCCCAAGGCTCCATTGACGCTGGAGGCGACCTCTTTACGAGAGGTTGCTGAAGTCTTACAACGTGATAGTCAGCTCAAAGAATGGCTCGAAAATTGTGCGGTTGCGGTGAATGACACCCTTGTCGCGTCGTTGGATACGGTACTTAAGGATGGGGATAAAATTGCCCTTTTGCCTCCGGTATGTGGGGGATGAGTATGGTGGAATTGTACGATGGGGGATTAAATGTTCCCGAAATTATCACCCGATGGTACCGCCAAGAAACTGCGTATAACTACGGTGCGTATATCCCTTTTATCGGAACGGTACGGGAGGAAGAGGGGATTGAGGGGTTGAGTTTTGATATTTACGCGCCTATTTTGACCACGTGGTTTGAGACATGGCAAACCAAAGCGGCTGCATTGGGGGCGAAACTTACCATGGCACACTCTCGTGGGGATGTTTGGGTGCATGAAAGCTCCTACATCGCAGCGGTCTTCTCCCCCAAACGTCGGGTTGCACTGGAGCTAATCGAAACGTTTGTGGAGGATTTTAAAGCTTCTGCCCCCATTTGGAAATACGATCTCAAAAACGGTCAACGCCTCTATGCCGCTGAACGCTCCACGAGGATCGCGGGTGCGGGAATTTTAGGGGGGAACGTAAAATAGATTTAATTAGCTTAAATATGTGCTATAATGCGTTCATAAATCGCTTTATGCGCTCCCCTTGTTTTTAAGGGGTAACTTCTAATAATATTTTTAACTTCCCTTTTACCAGTTCAAAATCCTCTTTATTTATCATCCCCACACGATAGTGTAATCTTTTCGCATCGAACAATCTAATTTGGCTTAATAACGCGGTGCTGTTGATACCTTCTTTAAACTCAAAACTGTGATAGAAAATACCCTCTCGCACCGTCTTGGTCAAAGGAATACCTAAAAAAAGCCGTGAACTGAATTTTTTATATATAAGAACAGGACGCAAAAATTGCTCACCTTTGCCATTTTGCTCAAATCCGACATTTTCACCGATATTGGTGACAAAAATCTCTTTTTGCCGAAAATTGGCGATTTTTTCGTTAATTTCTGCTGTCTTTTTGATCTCATTCCACTCATCAAATCGTTTACTCACCCAATCCCCTCCACAATCCCAATCTCATCCGCACTCAATCCATACAGTTTATAGACCATCGCATCGATCTCTTTTTCACACTCTATCACCCGATTTTCCATCGTTTCGATTGCTTTTTTGAGCTTGATTTCACGGTCGAATTGGTCATTTTTGATGGCTTCCGTGAGAAGCGTTTTATACTCTTTGATTTTTGGTTTGGTTTCTAGGATTTCATCCACAAAATTGATAAACGGTGTTTCATTGTCTGCTATGGCTATGGGTAAAAGTTCCACTTTGTAAATTAACCAGCGTGTTGTTCCTACCCCTGTAGTTGTTGATATTCTCTCAAAATACCATTTGGATAATTTGGAATTTAGAAATGCCAAAAGATATTTAAGACTTTCACCTGTCATCATAAAAATAGTATTGTTTATAAAATAACTCTTGTCGTCAAAAGTAAATTTTGGCTCATCTGACATTTCACCCCAAATAATTTTTGGCTTTTCAAAATCTTCCAAATAAGCACAATTTCGCAAGTTATAGGGAGTTTTTCCTTTATCTGTTCGCTTTTCTAATTTCTCATAATAACTGTCTAAATGTTCTTTAACTACAAGATAGTTATTAATATCTATAGGGGGATTGTTATGTGGATTAATCAACCAAATATTAGCCCAATTTGTCTCATATTTTTGTACATCTCGACCACGTAATATAGGCTTGATAATCTCGGCTGACTTTGGATCACTTGCAACTAGCTCATCTCTTTTTGCTGTGTCGATGATAAACGCTTCGTTGAAACCTGTTTTGATACCGTAGTTGATTGTCACGTCCCACTCTTTAAGCGGCTTGCCAATACTTTCAATCTTCCTCATCAAAAGTGACTCACCATCATCTCCTGCACTGTTTTCGATTGCTTGGGTGAGGGTTTCAATACTAGCGTTTTGAGTCGTGAAATTTCGGATGTTGGTAATGGTGATACTTTCGTCACTCCCGCGTAGGCGGGAGTCTAGCTGGATACCCGCCTGCGCGGGTATGACGAGAGAATGCGTGGCTACGGAAGCATAGCGACGTGAATTCACAATACAACTCTCTACCGTTGCATCCTCAAAAAGTTGCGTTCCGACAAAATTTAGAACTTCGGTTTGTCCATTTTTTTCTAAAAACCGCTTTAACGGTTCACCATACTTGGTTTTGAGCCAACTATTGGAAACGATAAACGAAAAATATTTGATATCTGCCGTGAGCCGTAACCCTTTTTCGATAAATAGTGCCAACAAGTCACCCGTTTTTTCAAAGACTTCAAACCCTGCACGGCTATAATCAACGTCTTTTATTTTGTTAAGAGCGACATACGGCGGATTGCCGATCACGACATCGAAGCCTCTTTTTTCGTCATTGCGGACTTGATCCGCAATCTTAGACCCTGAATCGAGTTCAGGGTGACGAGGGTTAAAAACTTCGGGAAATTCCTCTTCCCATACAAACGCATTTTCAGCAACGCTACGATCTGAGATTAAGCTATTTCCGCATTTGATTTTAGCTCCTAGATTGATAAGCTCTCGCCCCTTATGCGCTGTCCGTAACCAGAGACTGAGTTTGGCGATTTCCACCGCATCTTCATTGATGTCTACGCCATAAAGATTGTGTTCGAGGATACTTTTTTCGATCTCATACCCGATCATCAAATCTTGAAACGGCAAGAGTAAATCCCGTATGAGGGTATGTTCACGGATCAGAAACTCCAACGCTTGGTTGAGAAACGCCCCACTTCCGCACGCAGGATCAAGAATTTTAAGATGCGTAAGCCATTCACGATAGGCAAGAAGATTCTCTTTTGCTTTGATTTCCTCTTTGGTGAGTTTTTTGAGATTGTGCGGGACTAACGTCTCATTTCCGATGGCAAGTTCGTCTCTTTTATCCGCACAAAGTTTACCCAAAGTATTTTCGACGATGTAGCGGGTGATGTATTCGGGGGTGTAAAAGATACCGTCTTTTTTCCGTTTGGAAACACTTTTGTCATTCCCGCGAAGGCGGGAATCCAGCTCTTTTTTTGTAGACCCTGAATCAAGTTCAGGGTGACGAGAGGGTTCAGGGTGATGAGAGGGTTGCGTGAAAGTTTTTTCCATTTCTTCGAGGTCGGTAAGCGACTGCTCGAAAATATGTCCCAAAATATTGACGCTAATGTCACTTTCAAAATCGTAATCAGAAAGTTTTTGCGCCTCCATGTCGAGATAAGCATCTTCGATGATAAGACTATCCAAGAGCGCATCGGGGGCGAAGAGTCCCCCATTGTATTTGGGAATTCCCAGTTTTTCATGTCCTGTGTTGATCGCATTAAAATAAATTTTGTAATACGCATAGATGGGATGACCAAAAACGTCTTGTGCGTGGCGGGTGCGTATCTCTTTGATCGTGTTGGGGTGGAGCAGTCCCCGATCTTCGGCAAAAAGGATAAAGATAATACGGTCACAGAGCTTTTGGGTGAGACGCAGGAGGGTTTGTTTGGTGATGGATTCCGTGTCGTGGCACGGAATGACGGGAGAGTCGCCACCTTCGTCATTGCGGGCTTGATCCGCAATCTTAGACCCTGAATCAAGTTCAGGGTGACGAGAAGATTCAAGGTGACACTTGTAGTTATTTTTAACGATATTCTCAAAAAGATGGGTACGAAACGCACTAAAATCTTTGTACAGCTGTTTGGAGATGGTCGCTTCAAACGTTGCCGATTTTTCTTTGAGTGTGAGCGGAATCCCCTCTTTGATACTTTCAAAACTTAGGAGCAAATGGAGCGTTTTGAACTCCGCATACGTGAGGGTAAAAAGGTTAAATTTTTCGTATGCGGTTTTTTTGTCGATGTAAAAACGGAGTTCATCAAAATTGGAAATAATGATGTATTGGGAGCGGGAATGAGAGGCGTGATAGTTAAAGGCTTGGGTTTCGACCGCATCAAGATTTTTGGTTTTTTGGTCTTTGAGTTCGACCACTCCGATAATTTCACCATTAATCACGATCACCCCATCGGCTTTTTTGCCGTCGGTTTCATTTTTGTTTTCCCGTTCAAGCGTATACCCATGGGGATTGGTCGTATTGAGGGTGTAGCCCAAACACGACTCGAAGATGTCTTTAAAGAAGCCGTCTTGATAGATCTCTTCTTTGAAATCACGTATCGCATCGACTTTGGCGAGGTAGTTTTGGAAATTACTCCACCGTGAAGCAATAAGCGATTCATCTTGCTTAACGGAATTTAGGATAGATTTTTGAAAAAGTGCCATACATAAAGCCTTTGGAGTAAATTACTGACCTTACGCAGTAAATAATTTTTTCGGGATAAGCGTGGTATAAATTTGAT
>JAVHOQ010000114.1:0-7803 GCA_036170115.1 Sulfuricurvum sp. | reverse complement strand
AAATCGGATGGCTTATTTGGAGCTTCAGAAGTTGAAGGGTGCGTAAGGTCAGATATCAGGGCTGAAACTCAAAAAGATTATCACACGTGCAGAACTGGACGATGCCGAAGCGCAAAATATTCTCAAAGCTTATGTGAAATACACGCTCAACCCGTCGGCTCTCAAAAAAGTAACTTTTGATTTGAGCTTTTTCCGTAAACTCCATAAAGAGATGTTCGGTGATGTTTGGAGTTGGGCGGGAGACTTTCGTACCACTCAAACCTCTATCGGCATTACAGCCAATATGATTCATCAACATTTATATCAGCTCCAAGACGATCTCAAATATTGGGAAAGCTCATGGGATTATCAAGATACTGCGGTACGTCTGCACCATACGTTAGTAAAAATTCATCCATTCCCAAACGGAAACGGTCGATGGGCGCGACTCGCTACTGACTTATGGCTTTTGAAAATGGGGTATCAAGCTCTTTCATGGGGTGGGAACATTACCGAAGTGAGTGATGCACGATCCGCTTATATCGCTTCATTAAAAGAAGCGGATCAAGGCAACTATGAACCACTTAAAAGCTTTATTTTTGGCACTGAAGATTAACTATTTAAGCACTTAAAATGTGATATGTTTGATAGAGGACGCCTCCACCAACTTTTTTAACTCGCCATCCCTTCTCATTATTCGTACAGCTAATTCAAAAGCGCCATAATCCTTTTTTTATCTTAACTGCTCTATTATATTGCCCTCATGTTCAAAAAAAATTCATCTAAGGAAGTGCCACTGCAAACGCATGATGTAAAAGTCATTTTTATGAGCTTTGTTATTTTGATTAGTGTTGGAGCATTATTGTTGATGCTTCCGTTTGCTCACAAAGGTGAGCTAAGTTTCATCGATGCGATCTTTACCTCCACCTCAGCTGCGTGCGTGACGGGGTTGATTGTTAAAGATACCGCCGTCGATTTTACCCCGTTTGGCCATGTTATTGTATTGACCTTGATCCAAATTGGGGGGTTAGGCTACATGACCGCAGTCACCTTTTTGGCGATTATGCGGGGTAAAAAATTGGGGTATCGGGATCGTTTGGTACTCAAAGAGTCCCTCAGTCATCCGGGAATGAGCGGGATTTTTCGGTTTTTAAAAATCGTTTTTGCCAGTATCATCCTTATTGAAGTGGTGGGAACCGTGATTTTGACGTTACGTTTTTGGGTGGATATGCCCTTTCTTAAAGCCCTTTGGTATGGATTTTTTCACGCCATTTCGGCGTTTAACAATGCCGGTTTTTCCCTCTTTAGTGACAATCTTATGGGGTATCGTGGGGATCTAACGATTAATCTCACCATCCCTCTTTTGATTATTTTGGGGGGATTGGGGTACATGGTTTTGTTAGAAGTGTATAACTACCGACAAAAAGCGTTAACCCGTCTGTCCATGCACAGCAAATTGGTCTTATGGACTTCGGGAATCTTGATTCTTGCGGGGATGGCGATTATTTTGTCCTTAGAATGGAACAATCCTAAATCCTTAGGAGAGATGGGTACATGGGAAAAAATTCTGGTGGCGTGGTTTACCTCGGTCAATTACCGTACGGCGGGATTTAATACCATTGATCTTTCCACGTTGACGGATTCCAATCTCTTTTTTGGGACGATTTTTATGATCGTAGGGGGAAGTCCGGGAGGAACAGCGGGGGGAATTAAAACCACCGCCTTAGCCTTATCCATTATCGGGGTATGGTTTACCCTTCGTGGGAACGATAATCCCCATATCTTTCGTCGGGCAATTTCGTCGTATCAGATCAATAAAGCGTATGCGATTATTTTTGTCGCGTCGTTTTACGTCATTGTCTCGACCGTGATTTTGAGTGAAAATGAGGGATTGCCCTTTTTGCGTCTCTTGTTTGAAGCGTGTTCCGCCTTTGGTACGGTCGGGGTTTCGACGGGCAATGGGGGGGTGTTAAGTTACAGTGCGTTATTTAGTCCTGCAGGGAAAATCAATATCATTATTTTAATGCTCATGGGACGTATTGGGGTCTTTGCCTTTACGATCGTTATTGTGGGTAAAGCGTTACAAAGTCGAATTAAATATGCAGAAGGAAAGGTAATTATATGACCTACGTAGTAATTGGATTAGGGAAATTTGGGTTTCATGTCGCCAAAGGGTTGGCGCAACAAGGAGAAATCGTTATTGGGATTGATAGCGATGAGGATAAAGTGCGCGATGTGAGTGAGTACATCCAAGATGCGATTAGTTTGGATTCTACGGACATTCGTGCCTTAAAAGAAGCGGGCATTGCCGATGCGGAAGTGGCGATTGTCAGTATCGGGGTGCATATTGAATCCAGTATCCTCACGGTCATGGCGCTCAAAGAGTTGGGAATAGAGACCATCGTAGCCAAAGCCATCACCCCCATTCATGGTCAGATTCTCTCCAAATTAGGGGCGAGCAAAGTGATCTATCCGGAGATGGAATCCGCCAAAAAATTGGTCAAAAAAATCGTCAAAAATATGCACTATGAGACCATTGACCTCTCCATTACGATGAAAATTGCCAAAATGACTCTCCCCAGCTTTTGGGTAGGAACCTCGATTCTCTCCCCGGTATTTGAAAACGAGTACGAAGTCAAACCCATCGCCTACAAACACCAAGGGGAGTGGCATACCGTGTTTGAAAACGATGATATTTTGGAAAAAGGGGACATCTTGGTGGTGTTAGGCAATAGCAATAAAATAGAAGCATTGAGTAAAAAAGTAGGCTAATACGATTCCAAGGAGGTAAGATGAAAACGATATGGCTAACCATTCCGTTAATGCTCATAATGGGTACCGGGTGCAGTGCAACGATCAAAGGTATGCAAACCGATACCCTAAACGCTGCCCGTTGGACGCACCAACAAATCGATAACACGCGACGTATAATCCACAACGGTACCCGCGAATGAAAGCTATTGGGTTCTTTTTTTTTCTAGTCTGTTCCGTTTTTGGGGAGGCTTCGCTTCCCCTGCAATGGGGGGAAAACGTCACAGGGGTGGTAAACCATTTTCGCAGTCAGACCAAAGAGATTGCTCTGACCTTCGATGCGTGTGGCGGTGGCGTTAAGGGGTCGCAGTACGATGCGAAACTCATCGATTTTTTACAAGAACACGCTATCCCCGCGACGTTGTTTATCAATGGTCGTTGGATTGAAAGTAACCCTATTATCTTTAAAGAACTTGCCTCAAATCCCTTATTTGAGATTGCTAACCACGGGATGAGCCATAAACCCCTCTCGGTCAATGGTAAAAGTATCTATGGGATTACAGGGACGGCTTCGCCTGAGGAAGTGATCACTGAGATTGAGGAAAATAACCGGAAAATTGAATCTCTTATAGGTAAGCGTCCCCTCTTTTTTCGTTCAGGTACTGCGTATTACGATGAGCAAGCCATTGAGATTGCCCATACGTTAGGGATGGAGATTGGGGGATTTTCGATACTGGGAGATGCGGGGGCGACGTTTAGCAGTGCTAAAGTAGCCTATCAATTGGAACACGCGCATGAGGGGGACATTGTCATTTGCCATTTTAACCATCCCGAAAGTGGGACACGTGAGGGTGTTATCGAAGGGGTAACAAAGCTTTTATCCCAAGGGTTTAGGTTCGTTCGTCTCAGTGATGTCAAAGAGCGTTTAGAGCGAATGCCCTAAAGCTTACCACCCATCTTGGGCGTGATTGTCGTGTTTGGATTTTTTGTAGCGCACCGCATTGATCCGTTTTTCGAGTTGATTTTGGGCGTAAAAAAGTTCTTCTTTGATGGTGGCGATGTCGGTGTCACTGCTTTGAAAATTGAGTATTTTTTGCGCCATCCCCTCAAGGGCAATGTACTCATCTTTGTAGAGTTTCACCGCCTCATTTTTCTCCAAAAAACGGAAATTCATCGTCACTTTTTGGTCAAATTGTTCTTTGGTCGGATGGTCGCTTTTGGTCAAATAGGAGAGTATCCCACTCACAAAACGACTCAGCAGTCGAACATAACGGATCCGTTTTGCATTCTCTTCTTTGGGGTTCGCCATTGTGCCTCAATTAATTTTCGTTGGTTATAATCATCCGATACTCACATCATACACATAAAGGTATTTCATGCAAAAATGGTTACTTATTTGGGTGTTTACAACCCTCTCTTTGATGGCGGATTATACCGCACAACCTATTGATCAACCATTGGTCGATTCAAAAATTAAAATTATTGACATCCGCACCCCCACTGAATGGAATACGACGGGACTGGTCAAAGGGTCAATCCCTATCATGTTTTTCGATGATCAAGGGGGATATGATATGGAGGGCTTTCTCCAAAAACTCAATCAAGTGGTCACTTCCAAAGAGCGTTTTGCTCTCATTTGCAACAGTGGAAATCGTTCTAAAGTGGTAGGGAAATTTTTGGGAGAGAAGATGGGATATAACGTGATCGATTTGCAAGGGGGCGTTCAATACGCCATTATCAAACACATCCCCCTAGAACCCTATCAACCTAAGCCGTAAATGGGGGTGAGGGGTTGGGTGTGACAATCTCCGTCATTCCCGTGAAGAGGGGAATCCAGCTCACTTTTGCCCCAAAAACTTTTTCCTAGCCTCTTTTTTATCAAGGCTAAATGGATCCGTTTGATCTTAACGGATGCCATACTTTTGGTTAAACTTCTCATCACTCATCGAAAGCAAGAGGATAAACTCCACAAACGCGACAAGTGCAGGGATAAGCGTCCAAAAAAAGAGAAGATAAATAATCCCCTGACCTGTTTGACCCAAATAAAATTTGTGCGCACCAAACCCCCCGAGAAAAAACGCGAATAACGCAGCGGAAATACGTGATTTTTCGGACGAAACCGTTTGGGTATTCATTTGTCGTACTCCACATTGAGGACAAATTTCGGCTTTGGCATTAATCAATGCCCCGCACTCACTGCAATATTTTTCGTGTTCACCTTTAATCGCTTGTTCGTTCATGGTGGTATTCTCCTTAAGATATAGTAAGCAGAGTGTAACCAATCATCATGACAAAGGGTGTCAAGAAAACCTTTTTTTTTACGAAGCGATAAAGAGACTCCTATCGTGACCTATTTTGTCACGATAGTGTGCTACACTTTACTCCATTCATAACAGTGGGGGGAAAGATGGGCAACTATCTATACGGGGCATCGGTACAAGGGATTCAAGAGTTTATTTTTAAAACCAATCAGCTTCAAGAGATTGTGGGGGCAAGTGAGATTGTCAAATCCATTGATACAATGATTGACGCGTATGAACCGCATGAAATTTTAATGCAAGCCGCAGGCAATATCAAAGCAATTTTTGATGATAAAGAGAAGCTTGAAAAGGTTGTAAGAGAATTTCCAAAAAAGATAATGCAAAAAGCGTATGGGATTACGATAAGTCAAGCGGTTGTGAAGATGGAAGGCAAATTTAGTGAGCAATCAGAAGCGATAAAAGAGTTAGAAAAAAGACTCAAAACACAAAGAAATAAGCCATCAATTCCACTGGATTTAACTATAAATATTATGGAACTTGCACCTAAAACGGCAAGACCAAAAGTCAATCAAAACGGTGATAAATCAACGACTCAAAAGATAAAAGCCAGTGAAAAATTTTATAAGGACAATCCAGAAACCAAAGAGTTTAAAAGTTTTGACTACATGAAAAACACCAAAGGCAAAATCGCCATTATTCACGCTGATGGAAACGGTCTTGGTGCCATTGTCCCGAAACTTGGGGATAAGTTAAGCCATTTTTCGACGAAACTTAATGACGCAACCACTGCCGCGTTTAACAATGCCAAAACCGAAACGATGGAAGTGCGCAAAATCATCCTTGGTGGGGATGATATGACCGTCGTGTGCAATGCTAACGATGCACTCGAATTTACAAAAAACTTTCTTTACCAATTTGAAGAAGAAACAAAAAAAATTCAAGAGCTAAACGATGTTGGATTTACAAAACTCACCGCCTGTGCAGGAATCGCGTATTGTAATGAAAAATTCCCTTTTCACTATGCGGTGGATTTGGCAGAAGCTTTGTGCAGTGCGACCAAAAAACACGCCAAAAAATTAGTCGAAGACAAAAAAGATGACAAAAATAATCCAATACCTGCTCCATCAAGTCTCATGTTCCACAATGTCCAAAGCAGTAATTTCCAAAGTTGGGAGAAATTTATCAAAGATGAATTGACGATTAAAAATGACCAAGAAACCATCCGATGCGATTTTGGAGCGTATTATGCGAATCAAGAAGGACAGGCATCAATAGAAAATTTGATAGCAACTCTCCAAGCCTACGCCCAAGAGGGAAGCCCTATTAGCTCATTGCGTAGTTGGATGAGTGAATTGCACAAAAGTCATCAAAGTGCGGATAATATGCTCAAACGGATTGACGAAATGGCATCGAAAAACCCCAAATGGGATCATGAAGCCATGGATAAAACTCTCAAAAAATTACATTCCGAACTTTCCACTAAAACTTTGATTGTTTCAAAAGACAAAGAAAAAGATTGTCATGGGGTAGAAAAAGAACTTCTTAAAACCCCAATCTACGATGTACTTCAAATCCTATCCGCAACGGAGGCAAAATAATGACTTTAAAATACGAACTCCAATTTTACGACTACTGGCATATCAGTAGTGGGCTTAGTGCAGGAGCTAAACTTGATAGCACTGTGATAAAAGACAGTGATGGATTGCCCTATGTGGCAGGTAAAATTATCAAAGGACTCACTCGAGAAATGGCGGAACTTGTGGGTGATTGTCCTTTTGTAAATAGCTGTTTTGGTGGTTCAACCAATGATGGGAAAAATGGCGAACAAAAAGATATTTGCTATGATGAAAAAGCTAAAAATATTCAAGGCATTTGCTACTTTTCAAATGCCACTTTGGATGAAACTACAGCAAAACAAATCAAAACGAATTATTTACAAGAAAATCTTTATGACATCATTGCTTCTACGAAAATTGGAGAAAATGGTGTAGCTGAAACTAAAAGTTTACGAGAGATTGAAGTGGTTGTGCCACTTACTTTATGTGGTGAAATACGAGATATTCCAAATAATGAGTATAAAGAAAAAATGACAAGAGCCTTAAAAATGATAAAACGAATGGGACTCAATCGTAATCGAGGACTTGGGCGATGTGAGTTTATAGTGAAGGAGTGCAAATGAAAGCGTTAGTTTTTCAAGTAGCGTTAAAAAGTGATATTGTCCTTCCTGCTAGTTCAAATACAGAGGGAAAAGTCGATACTTTGGATTTTATCGCAGGGTCAAATTTCTTGGGAATGGTAGCAAAGAATTATGATAAATTTGCGAGTAGTTTTGATGTTTTCCATAGTGGTAAAGTACGATTTGGAGATGGGCATATCTTAAAATATGGCAAAACGCAAACCTACAAAATCCCTTATTCATGTGTCTATAAAAAATCAGACATCGAAGCCAAAAAAATTTACAATTATCATAAATTAGAAGAAAAAGATTTTGAACCAGAAGATAAAGGTGGACTTGGACAACTCAAACAACTAAGAAACGGCTATATCACAGAAGAGTTAGATGAAGTGTTTGTGAACTATACCTATTCCCAAAAAAGTGCTAGAGACAAAGAAAAAAGAACCAGTAAAGAGGGGCAAATGTACCGTTATACCGCTCTTAAAAAAAGGGAGTGTTTGGCAGTTTGTAGTGAAAGTTGATGAAACTATTTCAAGTGAAGATGAAAAACTTTATAATGACCCCCTAAAATCAGACCAGTAAAAATTTATGTTTTAATTCCAAAACGCTAAAATAAAATACGAAGATATAGGGAAT
>JAVHOQ010000113.1:0-1604 GCA_036170115.1 Sulfuricurvum sp. | reverse complement strand
TTTATCGCAGACGGCTATCTTAATTCAATGTCTGGGAAGCGGGGTCCACTATACTTTTTTCGTGATGGGAACGGTTTTTGGGTCGCGCCTATTTCTTAACTTTTCTCTCTATGACCAAGGCAAAATTTTTACAGAAGCTCGCCACGCTCACCAAAGGCTATCCGCTGCAATCCCAAGCGGAAAAAAGCGATCCGATCTTTCCCGCCAAACTCTTCGATATTGCCTGAGGCGGCACTTGGTACATTGCCGAGTATGACCCTGAAGAGCGCATTGCTTTTGGCTACATCACAGGACTCGCCTTTGACGAATGGGGCAGCGTATCCATTGACGAACTCATGGAACTCCAATGGCTAGGCATCCCGCGCATCGAAATTGACAAGTTCTTTGCGCCGACACTTTCGAGTGAAATTATCAATGACTAAGTGTGGATACAAAAGAAGCCTTTGGCTTTCGCCAAAGGCTTCTTTTGTGAAAGCATACTTTCATACACTTAAAGACCTTCTAAATCCTCGTTTGTGTACTGCTCTTTTTGATGAAAAATTTGAGCAATCACACAGGTATCACTTGATTCCACATACCGATAAAAAGCAGTGTAGCCTGTGTCTCCAAAAGGGATAACAAGTTTTCTGAGTCCTTCGATGTTTTGAATGGGCGTGCCTGATAAAGGCCACGCTTCAAGCATATCGAAAGCATCGTAAATGGTTTCAATAGCGTCGTCAGCCACATTGAAATCAATAGGCTCATAAAATTCATGAAATCGTTTAATGTCGAGTTTCGCTGTATCGGATAATTTTATATATGACATGCTGGTACGGGGGTATTACGGTCTATCTTTCTTGCTTTTAGCCAAGCCTTCATTTCGTCCAGCGTCACATGCAATCCTGTTGCATCATAATGTTCTAATGATTTCATTGCGAGTACGATTTGTTTTTGCTCGATTTCTTTATTGATGATTGCGTTTAACGCTTCTTCTGAAATATGGCGCGCAGCGTCTGGTGCTGTTTGAGCACGACCATCCTGCCATGAAGTCATGTTTTTTGCGGCAAGTTCCCGCAAAGCATCCATTCCATCTTGATAGCGGATAAGTAAAAGAGTAGGGCGACCATATTGAGTAATGGTGACAGGCTCACCAAATTTCGCGATTTCTGCAATCGCGCCAAAATTCGATTGAACCTTTCCAGAAGTGACAATTTGCATTTTCATAGCCCAAGTTGTTAGATGACATGGGTATTTTATCTATCTTGGGTGAAAAATCAAATCACAAAGGTTTTTGGGTTGATTTATCGCACCGCTTGAATAGAATAGTGACCTTGGTGCGTAGAGGAAGGGCAAGTTTGCATTTTCGTTACGAACATAGCGATTTAGGGCGTATCCGCCCCCCATCGTATGTTCTAACGGTGACCGCTAACGCCCTATCGGGCGAAAGCGGCCACCTACGAAAATGCGAAACTTGCAAGGGGTAAACCCCCTTGACCCCCATGGGGGTAGCCCCCAAACCCCCGTGAGCAAGCAGGTGATTGACACCCACTTGCTCACCTGCGCAAAACTTTTTTGGAACATTATTTGCCCGCTCTATGACTCCATCCGACCGTGCTGCATATCTC
>JAVHOQ010000112.1:0-30292 GCA_036170115.1 Sulfuricurvum sp. | reverse complement strand
TCTCACGCGCGCTAAAAATTGAACCAAAATTTCGTTTTTCAGGGCTGACTACTTAAACACTTTCCCCTCATAGCGATCATAAACCCATTGGGCAACCGCTTCGCGTTCATCCTCGCTTAATTGCCCTTTGAGTGATGGCATCACCCCAAATCGATCCAATGCCCCTAAATGGCACATACTGTAATCGATATTGGGGTTTTCAATGTACTCTTTAATAAATGCAATGACCACCCGCCGTTTGACCGCAGCATCCTCCTCTTTGAGAACAATATTCTCTTTGAGTCGATGGGAAACTTCGACCATAGGGGGTGCTTTGAGGGTTTTAATCTGTTTGAGGACGGTTTGCTTGTCCATCATCTCGACATGACACTGCATGCATTTTTTTTGGTAGACACCATAGCCATCGACACCCAAAAGGAGACTTGAAATCATCCCTAAACTGAGTAGAATTTTCATACTTTTTCCTTACGTATGGGTAACGAACAGTGTATCAATCGAGGATCATCTTGGTGATCAATGAGCAATCGTTTAACCCGTTCTTGCCATAACGTACCAAACAACCTACATTCGGATGCATCGGCACGATGAGAAAGGATAAGGGGCATTAAGCGTCCTATTTCAGGAGAGGGGGGAACACACGATGGATCATAGGTGATGATCACGTAGGTACCGGTATCGGTACGTTCTAATTGCAGTTCCCCTTCGATGTCTTGATGATAGCTAAGCAATCCTCGTCGATCACATTGTCCACCCAATCCATGAAAGCCGCTCTCATCGGTAGCTCCCGTGATCATGGATGCCACATTAGCAATGACCCCCAAGCCCCCCTCACCAAAAGCACCCTTTATCCGTAGGATAATGTTGCCACGAATGGGGAGTTCATCACCATACAGCGCTTTAATTCCTTTTTGTACCATCAAATAGGCACCTGCAACCGTAGGACAAGAATGTCCTGTTAGTTTGACAATATCACCATAGGTGTAGGGGATGACACCCTCTTCGCACGTACCTAGCATATCAGATAGGGGATCTGTCATTACGATAGGGGTAACATCATTAAAAAATTCGGGTGTTTTCATCACTACGCTCCTAAAAAAAAGAGATTATAGGGTTATTGGGGAGTTTTTTGATTGATAACAATCAAGAAAAGTGGCTAATACCCCTATCACCGCCCCCGTCGTGGGCGTTTAGATGGAGGGGTTTTGGTAAAGCCAGAACGTTTATCACCTTCTTTGTTGTCTGTCCGCTTGGTGCGGTTCAGGGCGTAAAAACAGCTTTGACAAATGCTAAACTCCGACCCTACCGCAAGGGGTTTTCCACACGTTTTACACCGTGGGACGAAGTGACTGTGTTTGAGCGAATTTTCGATAAAACGGTTTAACTCCCCTCGATACGCGCGCGCTTTTTCGCTATCGACGAAAAATTCCCCCAACCGATACGACAACCACAGATACAAACTGATCTCTTTGATCTGATCTTCGGCATCTTGAAGCTCTTCGCTGGTTTGGGCGAACATCCCCCCATGACGCGGAGGGACGTAGGCGATGGGTTTGGCTTGGGAGAGGGCTTTAACGTACCGTTCAAACGACCCCATCACAATCGGCGAACGGGTGGAGAGGGGGGCGGTGGAGAGGATATATTTGGTCGCCATATCCAGTTCATAGCGGTCAACGATGGCGGCGGCTTCCCCCATTGATTCGAGGTTAATGGCACGAAAAGGTCCCTCAAAGGTCATATTATCGACAAAAAATTGGATAATAGCCCCCAACGATTGTTCTTGAAGGATGGTTGAGACCAGTTTGACGTGATCGAAATTTGCCATGACATTAAAGGGAATCTTAATGACATCGGCAGCTTGGGAAAACAACGGGGTGATTTTTTTGAGTACCTCAGGGGTTAATGCCCCCACAAACCCTTTTTCTTCGAGTCCATAGCGTCCTGCACGCCCTGCGATTTGGTGTACTTCACTGGCGGTAAGGTCGCGTTGATCTTGCCCATCGAACTTATCCGCTTTGGAAAAGAGCAGTGTTTTGATGGGGAGATTTAGCCCCATGGCGATAGCATCGGTCGCAACCAAAATTTCGGTCTCACCCTCACGGAAACGACGTGCCTCTTCTCTGCGCACTTCAGGCCCTAAATTGCCATAGATGACACTGGTTTTATACTGTGCGGAGAGTTGTTGTTTGAGACGCAATACATTGGCACGGCTAAAGGCGATGATGGCGGTTTGGGGTTCGATGGCGGTGATGGGGGTAGCGTGTGTGACGAGTTGGAGGGGGTTTTTACGCTCAAACTGAACAATCTCCAGTGGTTCATTAAGGTAGTTTGCCAAGGCGACAATCGCCTCACGGGCATTGGGGGAACCGGTCATAATGACCACTTTGGAGGGCGCACCGATGATGGCATTTGCCCACGCCCACCCTCGATCACGATCGCCGATCATCTGCACTTCATCGATGACGCACGTATCCACTTCGGTCTCAAAATTCACCATCTCAATGGTGGAGCTAATGTGGGTCGCATCCTCATCCATGATCTGCTCTTCACCGGTAATCAACGACGCATTGATCCCATGCGTGCGTAAATCTTCGTACCCCTCCAATGCCAAAAGACGCAAGGGTGCCAGATAATACCCCGTCTCGTTTTGACGCAATTTCTCCATGGCAGTGTAGGTTTTTCCGCTGTTGGTGGGGCCTATGTGCAAGATGAGTTTACGACGCAGTGACCGTGCCAAAGGGAAGAGATTTTTAAAATCCCGTACGGTACGTGCCAATAACGCTTGACGCTGTTTTTTGAGCAACTCCCCCGCAATACGACGATCAAAAGCAAACATCACCCGACGGGTGGTTTTGGTACCGATGTGCAGCGTCACTTCCAGTTGAGGTAAAAGGGACTCATAAACGATGGGATAGAGGGTAGCATCATCCCATTGGAGCAATGCAGCACGGTCACGACACGTATCCATAAGGGTCTGTAGTTCGCTTAAAAACGTCCGTTCAATTTCACCCCCTTGTGCGTGAAACTGTTCATCGAAAACCAAATCGTCTTGGTTCCAAATGAGTTGGGTAATCTCAGGGTGGGAGAGCTGAATATGGGCGGTGTGCATCAATGGCGTATCATGATGGGGGAGCGTAATGGCTTGAGGGTACTCAATGAGTAACTCATCCCCCACAAATTCGACCTCAATCGCCTCAGAGGGGAGGATCCGTTTGAGGGTCTCCATCGTGAGGGGATAAAAGGTATGCGCAGAAGAGGGGGGTGCGCTTTTGAGGGCGCGTAAAATCTCCTCACGGGTGAGATAGCGATGATGATCCAACGATAATGTCGCTAAAAAGGTGGTAATTTGGTGCTGTTTTTGGGCAATAGCATCCTCTTTGAGGGGGAGAATCTCGATGGTCAGTTCCTCAATACTCCCCTCTTTGAGCCGTTTTTCGTCGATTGAAACGGTTTTGAGGACATGGATTTTCGTAAACGACTCCTCCCCAATCGCATACGTGATGGGGGCATAAAATTCCAACTGATCCCGATAGTCAAATTTTCCTTCTAATACGTTTTCAAGCTGTTCTCGTTTGTGGAGATAGCGAAGATACTCCAGCTTGGAGGCAATTTTATCGGGGGTAATTTTGCGGGTACGGATATCCGCAAACGCCCCATGCAATGCTACGCGTTCTTCACGGGTTAGGTCAAAAGATTCCAGTAATTCATCGATCTTCTCTTCCCGTTCATGGGGCTTTTCACGCGGTTTTGGGTTGGGATAAATTTTCCCATTGTGGGTGAAAAAATCGACAATCAGATGCCGATTATCCCCCTCTCCCTCCGACCATAACCGCCGAAACGCTTTAATCAATAGCTCTTTGGACGTGGTGCCATCAAACACCCCCAACGTATGTGCCAAGGCGATAAGGGTCTCGCGATCGACCCGTTCAATCCCCTCATCAAATCCCTCATCGCCGAAAAAATGGCGGATGGTTTGGTTAAGTTTTATCATTTTTTTCTTTTTCTTTGCCATAGCGTAAGTGTAGCTAAAAATGCTAAATTACCCCCATTTTACGTTGGGTTTATCCAAAACTTACTACAATAATGGGATA
Source organism: Sulfuricurvum sp. (assembly GCA_036170115.1). GTDB lineage: Bacteria > Campylobacterota > Campylobacteria > Campylobacterales > Sulfurimonadaceae > Sulfuricurvum. The sequence continues at coordinate 26,204 of JAVHOQ010000112.1, read as the reverse complement.
AAAAAGATGCCCTAGGAGAGTGAGAGAATGAAACGTATGGTAATGAAAAGCGCAATCGCGTTGGTATTAGGTGCTTTGATGGTAGGATGTACCGTTGAGCCTCAGGTTGATACAAGTAAACAAGCAGGAGCACAAACGTTGCCTCCAGTAGGTCAAGGTTCGGCGTACACACGTCTTGCATTGATGTACAAAACGGGTCAAGGGGTAGACCAAAACACAACGCATGCTATGGAACTGTTTAAAAAAGGGTGTGCCGATAAAGATGCTGTTGCGTGTACCAATTTAGCCGCTATGGAAAAAGCCGCTGCAGCTGTCGTGGTCGCGCCTGTCGTGGTTGCCCCAGTTGTTACCCCAACAGCACCAGTAGTCCTTTCCAATGTAAACCTCAATGATGTTAAATCCCTTCAATTGTATACCAAATCGTGTGATAAAGGGGGCGCAAGAGCGTGCAGTAATTTGGCACGTATGTATGAGATGGGAGTTGGTACTACAACGGATAAAGCCAAAGCCAAAGATTTGTACAAAAAAGCGTGTGATCTTAAATTGCCCATCGCGTGCAAAAATTACGATCGTTTAAGCAAATAATTCTTCTTCTAAAAGTCCCCTTCAGGGGGCTTTTTTCCCTCAAATCTACGCGTCCTTCACCCTTAAAGCATTTCATGGTACGACTAAACGGTTCCATTGCTCCAACAGCTCAGGGGTAAAATGGGAAGTTGAGACCGTTTTAAGCACTGCGATGGGGATGGCAAAAGTGCCACTGGCAGATTCGATCATCACTTTATCGGTTGAGTCGCGAAATGGGGAAATTTTGGTGATGTTATACGCTTCAAATTGAGGAGAAACGATTTGAGGGGCATCTTTGTACCGTTGGGACAAGGGGAGTGAGACCGCGCGATTTTCTTTAGGAATGGCGGTGGAATCGACCATGGGTTCAGGGGGTTTGGTTTCAGGGGCGACCATAGGGGTGGTACTCATGGGGATATTTTCCGCACGGGATATTGCCGTTGCTTTGGGATAGGTCGTTCTAGGATAATACGATCGTGGGGTATAACTTCTCCGATACGAAGTACGATAGGAGGTTGTGCCACTGCTGGTGGTGGTCGGAGTCGTAGCAGCAACTGGGGAGGGAGCATTGTAATCGACTCGTACAGCATTCATGGAGTTATAATAGACCCGATCGGTCGCAGAGGGGACAATAGCAGGGGCTTGCATCCGATGCTCGGAACTGTAAAAACGGGGAGGTTTGACAACATGATGAGACGTTCCCCCCCACAGCGATTGACCTAGGATACTGCAACTTAGAATCGTACGGATAAAAAAATTCACAAAAAACTCCCTTGAAAAATCAGCGTTAACGCAATGTGCTATACTATCAAAAAAAAGGAAAAAGATGCTTTTTCGATCCCTCTTTTTGAGTGTTTTAGCCCTCTCTCTCAATGCTTCGCCGTTGTGTTATACCCAAGGATACGGTGACCTTATTGCCCATGCGGATGACAAAAGTATTGTCTTAAAAAATGGACTAACGCTTCCCTATACTACCCAACCGCAACCCCTAACATGGGACGATAAGATGAACCACGCCGATTTGGCGATGCAAGTGGCGCAATCTTACGATCAAGGGGGGATTGAAACCCCGCCTGCCTACCTTTTTGATCCAGGGCGATTGCGCTACCAACCTTTTTTCCAAGCATTGTATGGCAATGATAAAAAAGCGATTGAAAAAAATCTTGTTACCATCAGCTGGCCCACCCTCAAAGGATTTAGTAAACTCCCCGTCACTCGTATCGGTGGTGTGGACAAACAACTCTATGCTATCGGTCAAGAAATTGCCCAATTGCCCAAAAGTGACCGCATCTGGGCGGAGGGGGCGACCACCTATTGTTATCGGATGATCAAAGATACCCATCGTCTCTCCATGCACAGTTTTGGGATTGCCATCGATTTAGCCCCCACCACAACCCAGTATTGGAAAAGTGAATCTCCCAGTGAAACCGCCCACATCGGATATCACAACACCATGCCCATGTCCATCGTCCGTATTTTTGAAAAGCATGGTTTTATTTGGGGAGGACGATGGTATCACTACGATACGATGCACTTTGAGTATCGTCCTGAACTCTTTGCCCCTGCGTGTACTGTCCAAAATCACCCCTAATAACACGGCATTCCCCGATTTTTTAAACAATCGGGTTCTTCTCTTAACACAAAATTAACACTACTAACCAATAATGCTATTTTAAAAATCTACATCAGTAAGGGAACAAGGAGGAGAAACGAGCAAAAAGAAGAACAAAGAGCTACCCAAACGATCCGCCTGCCCTGTGAATTGGACCTCTCAAGCAGACGGAAAAACGTATTGCATTGCAACGTCAAAATTATAGCGTTTTTTTACCCTATCTCTCCGACATTGCCGTGCATACACCCCTTATTTTTAACTAAAGGAAATGTATGTTCGATTTTCCCATATTTGAAATGCCCACAATTGGGCTTAGAATGCTCATGGCAATCAATGCGATCATCCACACTTTTGTCTCTCACGGCGGTGCCGTTGGAGGATCTGTGGTGCTGGCACTTGCTGCATGGTGGACCAATAAACGCAATGATATGGCGGGGTATGAAACCGTCTATCGTCTTTTAATGGTCTTTTTTATCATTACTACCTCTGTGGGGGCTTTGACGGGTATTGGAATGTGGATTCATGCCAATATTATTAGTCCCAACGCCATTGGTGGGCTTATCCGTGTTTTCTTTTGGAAATGGTTTATTGAGTGGATTGTCTTTAATTTTGAAGTCATTATCCTCCTTATGTGGTTCATGACATGGAAACAAAAAGCACTTACCCCTGAGGGACGTTCTTCCTCGGTCAAACTGGGAACATTTTATGCCCTCTCTTCTTGGGTGACGATGTTGATTATTACCGCTATTTTAGGCTTTATGCTCACCCCGAATTTTGATGGTCAACCATGGATCGATCCTGAAGTGTATCCGGGTAACGTCAACTACAACAATGCCCTTTTCAATCCCACATGGATTCCAGGGCTTGCCTTTAGAACGTTTAGTTCTATCGCTTTTGCTGGCGCACTTGCTATTTTGTGGACGTGGTTGATTACCCATTTTAGTTCGGATGAAAAAATTCGTGCCACCAAAGAGCGCATGATTAAGTTTTTCGCAACGATTATGATCGTTACGGTTCCCGTTGCTGCCGCATTTGGGTATTACTATCTACTCCAAATTCCCGAAGCAGCGCGCGCAATGATCCCTACGGCGATGATGACCCGAGCGTTTGCGGATAAAATGGATTTGATGCACATGATTATCAGTGGTATCGGCGGTACAGTTGTTTTAACCACGATTATCGCTTACTTCTCTCCTAAACGGATGCCCTATATCGCAGCTACATTGATGGTTTCGGCATTTTTACTCTTTTGGGGATACGAAGAGCGTACTCGTGAATTTATCCGTAAACCATTCTTGATCTATAACTATATGTATGCCAATGGCATTCGTGTGACCGATGTGCCGTATCTTAATAAAGTCGGTATTCTCAAATATGCTCGATTTGTCGATGAAGACAAAAAAGTAGTTAAAGAGGATAAATCCAATCTCGTTGAAGTGGGTCACACCGTTGCTCAGATTGAGTGTCGTGTATGCCATACGGTCAATGGTATCAATGGTCTCAAAGGTCTCACAGCGGGATGGAGCGAAGCGGCGATTCGTAACCGTATCAACAACCTACCGGGCGGGGGAACCCCTTATATGGCTCCGTTTGTCGGAACCGAAGCGGAAAAAGACGCGTTAGCGGCTTATATCGCATCACTTAATAAAAGAGGAGAGATCAAATAATGAACTGGAAACTCCCTTTTGACATCCCCCTCGTCGTACCGACGATGGGACTACCCGGCTGGTTTTTTGACACACTGGGCGTAATCGTATTTGTCGTGCATATCGCATTTATCTATACCCTGATCGGTGCTTCAACCGCATCGGTTCTCTACAATATTTTTGGTGTATTCAAAAAGTCCAAAACAAACGATTTGTTGGCGTACAAAATGACCAATCCTACCACCATTAGTGAAAATATGGGGGCATTATGGGGGGTCGCTCCACTACTGGTGATTTCGGTACTCTATACCGGATTTTTCTATACGGCGATTCTCAAAGTCTCTCTGCATATTTTGCACATCATTTACGGGAACATCTTCGCGTTCTTGCTCTCGTATGCGTATAAATTTAGCTGGCATTCATTGCATAACCACAAGGGGTTCCATATCGCTATCGGTTTGGTTGCGGTATTGACGTTTTATACCCTTCCACCAGTGTTTATGTCGATGTCAAACCTCTACTTGCAACCGGAATTATTTGCGTCAGTGCAAAATATTTGGGACATTATGTTAACACCGTTGACGTTCTTCCGTCTGATCAACTTCTTCCTCACTGCATTTGCGTTCACGGGGATCGTTATGATCTATCTTGGGGTCAAATGGGTTAAAGAAGGGGGAGAAGAGGCTGAAGTAGGTCGTTTGGCGATCGATCAAGGTAAAAAATGGTTTATGTGGGCAGCACCTGTCAACATCGCTGTTTTACCGTTGGTATTCTTCGCATTTACCCCGCGCATCAGCGAAGCGTATATCCATACACCGTTTGTCTTTTTACCCTTTTTAGCCTCAGCCGTATTGCTGATACTCTTTTTCTTCCTCCTCAAACGCTTTAGCCATGTGGAGATGAACGCTTCGGATGCGACCAAAGCGATGGTGTTGATGGTGGTAGCCGTAGCACTTATGGCAACCGCACGTCACGGTATCCGCGTGGTAAGTTTCGAGGAACCATTGCAATTGCAAGCCGAAGCGACGGAAAAATACATGACCAATGTTATCACTGAGTACAAAGCGCACAAAGAGGAGATGAAAAATGCTCCAGCTGTCGTTCTTGATCCTGCGGTTTCATTAGCAGATTCCAAAGGGTGTTTGGCATGTCACAGTGTTGATACCAAGCTCGTAGGACCTGCGTATAAAGAGGTCGCGGCCAAAGGGGAAAGTGCCAATGTACTTATCGCTTCGGTCAAAAATGGTTCAACAGGTAAATGGGGTGAAACTCCAATGCCTCCGCAAACACTCACCGATGAAGAGGCAAAAACGCTCATCGAATGGGTGTTGAAACAAAAGTAATAATCCCGTCATCCTGAACGCGATTCAGGATCTAAAAAGATTCCGTGTCGTGGCATGGAATGACCGTATTCGTCATCCTCGGACTTGACTTGGGGGTTTCATTTTCAAAAAGAGCTGGATTCCCGCCTTCGTGGGAATGACACTGTAACTATTTTCACAGGAGAACCCACTATGTCCAAATCGACCTCCTTAAAGATTCAAACCATATTCGGTTCTCCTGTGAGAATGGCATTATGTGCTATTTTGATGAGTATTTCGGCATTTTCTGCCCCTTTATCGCTCAAAAATACCCCCTATTTTTATCCTGATGCCTCCGCGAACATCGTGATTTTTTACACCTCATGGTGTCCGCCATGCAAACGCGCACTCATGTTGATGGAAGAGATGGCAAAAGCCCATCCAAAACTGCATATTACTAAAATCAATGTGGAGAATCCTCATGCACTCAAAGTTGCCAAAACATTTGGACTAACTGAAACTATCCCCTATATCCTTATTGCCGATCACAGCGGTATGGTCATCAAGCGGTTCCAAGCAATGCCCGATGCAACAAGCTTAAATGCACTGATTCAGCGTCTCGAAGAGGGACGGCTTGAAAACGGTACGCTTCCCATAGAACAACGAATTGATATGTGGAAAAAAAATAGAAAGGGGATGTAGTGAAATTTTTACGAAATAATCGTCTCTTTTTGGTACTGTTGATCCCTTTTATGGTTATTCCATGGGTACGCATCGGAAATTTTCATCTCTTGCTTTTCAATTTTTCCCATAATCGTCTTGAATTTTTAGGATTTGGTATCGAAATAGGTACCTATACGCTCATCGGCATTGTCGTCCTACTTGGGTTTGGTATCACCCTTACCGTTGCACTCACGTTATCACGCTTCTACTGTGGTATGTTATGCCCCAATACTTTTTTTGCCCATTTCCTTACACTATTGCGTAGCAAAAAAAAAATCGATACTCTCGAAAATCGGAGGTTTTTTACTCCTCACCGTTTTAGCTTCAATGTTGGCTTTTTCAGTGGTTGCGTATGGGATCCGTACCGATGAACTTATGGATGCGATAGCGCATCCCAGCTTTTCAGGATGTCTGGTAATTTTCCTTTCGTTACTCATGATTGCAGAGGTGTATATGGTACAGGGGTGGTATTGCGCTTATCTTTGCCCATACGGCGCAATGTGTGCTATTTTGCCCATAGACGACCGCCTCACGTATACCTATGAGGATAGTAAAAATCAATGTATTGCGTGTGAAGGATGCGTCAAAATCTGCCCAATTCCTGACCTTGATATACGAAAAGGTTTTGACATCCGCTGCATTCAATGCGGTTTGTGTGAGGTGGCGTGTGCAAAAACCTTTGCCAAAAATCCCACTATTACGACGCTGATTTCGTATGATCAACACTCACGTTTGAGAGCGGGAGGACGGGATAGGGGGATCTTAATCGCTATTGTCGTCATGGTACTCCTTACCATGGTAGGGGTTATCACCCTTTTGGATACGGAACGGTTGCAATCGTGTCGTTTGGAGAATCAAATTTTGCATTAAAGACCATGATGGTATAATTTTCCCTATTATTTAGCTCCTCTTAAAGGTAGTATTATGGGTCAAACGATTACTGAAAAAATATTCTCCGAACACGTCGGACATCCTGTCTATGCGGGTGAAATCATCCGTTCTTCCATCGATATGGTCATTGGAAATGACATCACTACCCCTATTTCGATCAAAGCATTTGAAGATTCAGGGGCAAAGGCTCTTGCCAATCCCGAAGGGTTTTCGATCGTACTGGATCACTTTATCCCCGCTAAGGACATTGCTTCTGCCAACCAAGCCCGTATCAGTCGCGATTTTGCCAAAAAATATCAGATGAAACATTTTTTTGATGAAAAAGATATGGGAATCGAACACGCACTCCTCCCTGAAAAAGGGTTGGTTATCCCTGGTGATGTGATCATCGGTGCGGACTCGCATACCTGTACCCATGGCGCGTTGGGAGCCTTTTCGACAGGGATGGGATCGACCGATTTGGCATTTGCGATGATTACGGGGGGGAACTGGTTTAAGGTTCCTGAGTCGATTAAGGTCGTTTTGAGCGGAAAACCGGGCAAATACACCACCGGTAAAGACATTATCCTCGAAGTGATCCGCATGATCGGAGTCGATGGGGCATTGTACCGTACCCTTGAGTTCGTGGGAAGTACCATCCCCCATCTTACGATGGATGATCGATTCAGTATGTGTAACATGGCGATCGAAGCGGGAGCCAAAAGCGGTATCGTCGCGTATGATGCGATCACAGCAGAGTTCCTAAGCGACAAACCTCTTGCGCGTGAACCCAAAATTCATATTTCCGATGAAGATGCCACCTACGTGCAAATCCTTGAAATCGATGTTGAAAACCTTGAGCCGGTGATTGCCTATCCGTTTTTACCTTCCAATGGTCACACCCTGACACAGGCGGTGAGTGATGCGATCAAAATCGATCAAGCGTTTATCGGAAGCTGTACCAATGGTCGATTAAGTGACCTTAAAATCGCCGCTGAAATCCTTAAAGGGAAACGCGTTCATCCCGATGTCCGTCTTATCGTCACCCCTGGAACCCAACGTATTGCCCGTGAAGCGACAAAATTGGGCTACATGGACATCATTATCGATGCGGGTGGTGTGGTCTCTAACCCAACCTGCGGTGCGTGCTTGGGCGGTTATATGGGAATCTTGGGGGATAATGAAGTGGCGGTGGCAACGACCAATCGTAACTTCGTAGGTCGTATGGGGTCTCGTAGCTCCAAAGTCTATCTTGCCAACTCTGCGGTGGCGGCTGCTTCTGCCATTACAGGATATATCGCTGATCCCGCAACGATTATACGCTAAGAGATTTCTTTTAGCGTTACCCTCTCTTTATTCCCCTTACAGAACCAATTAGCTATACTCCCCCAACATATTATTTGGAGGTTACCATGCGTTTTTCACTTCTTGGCTCATTACTGTTAGTGGGTTCATTCTCCACCGCTTACGCGTTTGATTTTGGTGCAGCGATGCAAGCGGTCGCCCCCCTTGCAACCCAAATGATCGCGCCAACTACCCCCGTTGCGCCTCAAGCGGCTTCCAATCCCTTGATCGGAACTCTCACCTCTGCCCTTGGGGTAACCCCTTTACAAGCAGCAGCAGGAACAGCAGCGATTCTTAATGATACCAAGTCAAAAATGTCTCCTACCGATTTTTCAACCTTGACCAAACAAGTTCCTCAAGTCAATACCCTCCTCTCTGCGGTTCCCTCAGGCGTTTTAAGCAATGCTGGGGGAGTGGGGTCTCAGTTTTCGATGTTAGGAATGGATTCTTCCATGGTGGGTAAATTTTCTCCCCTTATTTTGAAATACCTCCAAGATGGGGCAAAACCCGGTATGGATGCTATCCTCTCGACGGTTTTTGCCAAATAATGTTCCCCCTTCCCTGTGTTCTCTTTGCGGGGGGAAAAAGCTCCCGAATGGGTCAAGACAAAGCACTTCTCCCGTTTGGAGAATCTCCTACCCTTGCTCAGTTTCAGTATGATCGTCTCTCCCAACTCTTTCAATACGTCGCTATTTCGACCAAAACGGCGGATAAATTTGCCTTTGATGCCCCCTTTATCCTTGATCCTCCTGATGTCGATTATGCCCCAACGGCGGGGTTTGTGAGTGCATTTGACCATCTAAACGAAGAACGTATTATGGTCATAAGCATTGATACCCCCTTTATCGATGCTACTATTTTTCAGGCGTTACTGGATGCGGATGAACCCTCACGGGATGCGGTCATTGCCACCACCCAAAGCGGCAGTCATCCCATGGTGGGGATTTACCATCGCTCGTTAGTACCCGCCTTTGAGAAGATGCTTTTGGAAAAAGATCACCGTTTGGGCAAACTTCTGCACGCGTCGCACACCCGCTATGTACCCTTTGAAGATGAAACCCTTTTTGCCAATCTCAACCATCCGCATGAATACGAAAATGCCCTTTCACGCTATAATCTCATCCATCTTTCTATAAGTGACTAACCTATGAATTTAACCCATTTAGATGAACGTGACCGACCCAAGATGGTCGATGTCTCCGATAAAATGACCACGTCGCGTATCGCCGTAGCCAGCGGACGTATTACGATGAACCACGAAGCGTACAACGCAGTGGTCACCCAAACCGCCAAAAAAGGTCCCGTCCTCCAAACCGCCGTGATTGCCGCCATTATGGGAGCCAAAAAGACCTCCGACCTTATCCCCATGTGCCACCCCCTTATGCTTAGCGGTGTTCATTGTGACATCGACGAACTCCCCCTCCTACCGGGATTTCGCCTCACAGTAACCGCCAAACTCAGTGGTCAAACCGGTGTGGAGATGGAAGCCCTCACGGGTACGAGTATCGGGTTACTCACCATCTACGATATGCTCAAAGCGATTGATAAATCGATGGTGATCAGTGCAGTTCAACTTGAAACCAAATCAGGAGGAAAAAGTGGCGATTACGTGCGAAATTAATGGTCAACAACTGCAATTAGAGTACCCTTGCGCATGGTGTTACAAAGTGGTTGCTTTAGAGCGGGCGGGGATTGAGATTGCCGCAATGGAGATTTTTTCGCAACGAATTTACTCCCTTAAACCCTCCAAAGCCAGCACCACAGGCAAATATCTAAGTATGAACCTAGAACTCTTAGTGCATAATGAGGAGGAGCGTAACTATTTTTATGAAACCCTCAAAGCCCACCCCCATATCAAAATGGTATTATAAAAAGGAACCCTATGAACACCCTTACCCTTGATGAAGCAAACGTCCTCTCTTTTGAGGCACTCAAAGAAAAAACCCTCTTGGCACTCAAAGAAGAGTCGTTGGTATTGCACGATGAACTCAAAGCCCTCATGGAAGAAAAAGAGAAAATTGAGCACCACATTTTTCGTAAAAATGAGGAGTTACAACAGTTCAAATACACCTTTTTTGCGACATTGGAGCAAAGCTTTCAGGGCAATGATGAACTGTTGGAAAAACTTCATCTTATTAAAATTCAATCGGTTGATTTGTTGGATATTTTAGAAGAGATGATCGAATCGGCGATTCTCACCACCCTCGAAAAAGGGGACGATATTGAAGAGACCTTGCAGGAGATCATCAAAGAGATCACCTTCCAAACCCTCAATGCCAACGTCCTCAACGCCATCCGTATCCGTCAAATTTTCTCCAGCATCCTCCAAAGTGCGTTGAACGTTGTTGAAGCCACCCCCAATCAGTCCCAACCCATTTTGCGCGGTACGTTGTTGGGGATGCGCAGTGCGTTGCACAAGTCTATTGAGAAATTTCAACACTATTTGATGTACCTTCCCGAAGAGATCAAAGCGTTGTACCATCGAGAGTACCAACAAATCGAAGCCGAGTTAGAACGTATCCACACCCTCTTTGGGGAGATTGTTGCTGAACTTGCCAAAACTAACCCCCCTGAGATCATCGAAGAATTGACCCAAATCGGCAAAGAGATCCCCCTTGATACCGATGAATTGGCACAACTGTCCAAAGAAACCGTTAAATTGCTCCAAACCAAACTTTCCAAATTGCGCCAACGCAGTGATAAAATCTTGCAATCGGCTTCGGCGCAAGAGGCAAAAGCGATGGGAAAACGGGCATGGGGCATTGCTAAAATGACCATGGAAGGGGCGATCAAAGGGGCGAAAGAGGCGATGGATAAAAAATAACTACGGGGATGTTATCCCCCATTTAAGGAGTTTTTTGTACGAAACCCTTTAGAATACTATACTATTTTACGCAAGGAGTAGCGATGAATTTGACCATTACCGACGGTGTTTTAGGGGTTCGTCCTCCCGTTACCAAGCCTCATCCAGGGTTTTTCTTTCAAGTGGGAGAAGCACGTTTTCGGAAATTAGTGGATGACCATTATGAAATGATCCGCAACAGTGATATTGCGTTTTTGTTTCCCGTGAATGATGAAGAGGATTTTAATACGGCTAAAAAACACGCGGCCGATTTTTTTATCCAAATTTGTGGGGGACCTGATTATTTTGCCCAAACTCGGGGAGAACCGCGTATGGTAGGACGACACGCACCCTTTCGCATCGATGAATCTTCCCGCCGTCGATGGCTTGAGTTTTATGCCCAATTACTTCCCGCGCTTGAAGCAGAAGGGGTTAATCCTGAGTACATTCAATCCTTTTGGGATTACGCGGATATTTTCTCTATCTGGATGATTAATACCCCAACGCATCCCTAAATACCCTTTATGGGGTGGAGAGGAGCCATGCGTTAATAGAGGTAGTCGAATCTCCTAACGAAATTTTTATCCCCTCTTTAAGATGATCGGCGAGCAAACGGGTGAGCCAAATGCGGTTAGTTTGAATCTCTTGAAGAACCAAAAATGATTTACTATTTTCCGTATCAATCTCGTAATGCCCGATGGTAATCGTCAACTTTTGAACTTCTCCCTCAGGTAAAAGTACGAAACGCAAGCTTTTTTTGGTGGTATCAATGGTCACGTTTTCAACCGTTCCGTACCCTTGCGCTTTAAAATACAACGATACCACGGAGGTTAAAATTTTTGATCGAACCATATCAAGCTTATTGGTATCGGCTAACACCATGCTGCTTAACAGTACCCATACCAGTAGACTTTTTATCATCTTTGTGTCTCCCTTTTTTTGCGACTCTAGTGCAGATGCTATTTAATCATCGAAGTGTACGCGAATTGTGGCAACAATTCAAGAACAACCCCCTCACATTCACTTTAATCACGGTTAAATCGCATCTGCGCTAAAATCCCTCAATTTTTCTTTTGGAGATTTTCCCTATGAACGAAGCCAAAAACATTTGGATGAACGGTAATTTAGTCCCTTGGAGTGATGCAAAAATTCACGTTTTATCCCATACTTTACATTACGGCAATGGTGCTATCGAAGGAACAAAGGCCTACAAAACCCCCAAAGGGTATGCAATTTTTCGTCTTAACGATCATACCAAACGTCTTATCGAATCGGCGAAAATGACCCTTATTACCGTTCCTTATACGGTGGAAGAGCTTAATGCTGCCCAAATTGCACTCCTTAAGTCCAATGACTTTACGGGTGAAAATGTTTATTTACGTCCCATCGTCTATTTGGGCTATGGTGTTATGGGGGTTTATCACAAAGAAGCACCCGTGGAAGTTTCCATTGCTGCATGGGAGTGGGGCGCGTATTTGGGTGAAGAGGGGATGAAGCGGGGAATTCGTTTGAAAATCTCCTCCTTTAGCCGTCCCAATAATAAATCCAATATGGGGAAAGCCAAAGCGGTCGGAAACTACCTCAACTCTCAAATGGCGAAATTTGAAGCGGTTGAGGCAGGATACGATGAAGCATTGCTCCTTGATGATGAGGGGTATGTTGCCGAAGCCAGTGGTGCGTCGTTCTTTTTAATCAAAGATGGCGAACTCATCACTCCTCCCAATGATAACTCACTCGTATCAATCACCCAAAAAACCGTTATCGAAATGGCAGAAAAAATGGGAATCAACGTCACCCGTCGCAAAATTACCCGCGAAGAGATCTATGTTGCCGATGAAGCCTTTTTGACCGGAACCGCAGCAGAGATCACCCCTATTCGGGAAGTGGATGCGCGTGTATTGGGTGCTGGTGGGCGTGGAGTTATTACTGAGCAAATCCAAAGTGCCTATTTTGACATCGTGTATGGACGTAATCCCGAGTATGATCACTATTTAACCTACATTGATTAAGTGTTATACACCAACGTCTTGGTGAGAGGGACGCGTGTCCCTCCAATCCCCTAACGAATTATAAAGGATTTTCTATGGCAAGTGATATGAACGACTATTTCAATAAGAAAAAAAACGAAGAGCAAAAAAATACGGGGGGAGGCAATAATAATTTCCCCAAACCACCCAAAATGGATTTTTCGATGAATCCCCAAAAAAGTGCCCTTTTGTGGGGTATCGGGGGGTTTATCGTGCTTCTTTTATTAACCAAGCCGTTTGTGATTATCACCGAGGGGGAGAGGGGAATCCTCTCTACCAATGGTCGCTACGAAGAGCAATCACTCCTTCCAGGGTTGCATTTTATGGTTCCTCTCGTGCAACAAATTTATGTCGTTGATACCAAAGTTCATATTATCAACTATACGGCCAAAGCTGAGAGTGTCGCCACCGCAGGAGATGGTATTTTGCTTAAACCCGCTATCACGATTTTGGACAAGCGGGGACTTCCTGTCTCCATTGACATTACCGTTCAATACCGTATGAATGCCCAAGTTGCCTCTAAAACAGTCTCAAATTGGGGTTTCAATTGGGAAGATAAAGTCATCGACCCCGTAGCCAGAGATGTGGTGCGTAATGTCGTAGGGCAATACGAAGCCGAATCGTTGCCTACCATGCGTAATGCCATTGCGACCCAAATAGAGACGGATATACGCAAAGCCATCGAACATGGTAAAAACTCCCCTGCTACCCTTGAAGCGGTACAATTGCGCGAAATCACCCTCCCCCAAAAGGTCAAAGAGCAAATTGAGCGGGTACAAGTGGCCAAGCAAGAGGTAGAGCGGGCGCAGCAAGAAGTCGAGCGTGCCAAACAAGAGGCGATCAAAAAAGAGACCGAAGCGCAAGCCCAAGCCAATGCCAATCACCTCATTTCCGAATCCATTAGCCCCAATTTGCTTAAAATGGAGCAGATTAAAATGCAAGGGAAATTTAACGACGCATTACGCGAAAATAAAGATGCTACCTTGTTTCTCACGCCAGCAGGGATGACCCCAAACCTTTGGCTCGATGGGAAAAGTGATGCTAAAAAAATCAGTGCGTCGGGGAAATAGCAAATGAACGTAGATCTAATTGACTGGCACAAAAGCGACCTTCTCCCCGTTATCGTCCAAGAATCAAGCACGTTAGAGGTGCTGATGATGGCGTATATGAACCGTGAGGCACTCCAATTGTCCCTTGAGACCCAAATCGCCCACTATTTTTCCCGCTCCAAACAGCGTCTGTGGAAAAAAGGGGAGAGCAGCGGTCATCTCCAACATATCGAACGTTTTTTGCTGGATTGTGATAGCGATACCTTACTGATCATGGTTAGGCAAGAGGGGGTTGCGTGCCACACGGGGCGTAAATCGTGTTTCTTTACCGATATTGAATCGGGCGAAACGGTAAGTGATCCTCAAATCGATACGGTGGCTACCTATGGGATTGTCGATGAGTTGTATCACACCATCCTTAGCCGTAAAAACAGTGATCCCACCAGCTCATGGACAGCCAAATTACTCCACAGTGGTGATAATGCGATCCTCAAAAAAGTGGTGGAAGAGGCAGGTGAATTTGCCTTCGCCATCAAAGATAATGATGAAAAAGAGATCATTTATGAGTGTGCTGATTTGGCATACCATGTCTTGGTAGCGTTGGGAAGCAAAAACATCTCTCCCGATCGGATCAAACAAGAGCTTGCTCGCCGAGCAGGCGTAAGCGGTATCGCGGAAAAAAATTCTCGACAAAAATCGTAATAATATCTGACCTTACGTATCTTTTACTATTGGAGCTTCCCTATAAGCCAGATACGATTGCCATATTTTTGCATTTTTACTGGATCTGATACTAAAAACCTCGCACAAAACTTGCATAGCACACAGTATATCAAGCCAACTAAGGAGTAAATGATGGCGGTAATGATTACAGATTTGTGTATTAATTGTGATGCGTGTGTGGATGAATGTCCCGTAAGTGCGATTGTTAGTGAGGGTGATTCACCCCGCGATGGTTGGGAATACACCTATGTAAAACCTGAAAAATGTATCGAATGTGTCGGTCATGCCCAAATTCCTGCATGCGCAGCCGCGTGTCCTACCGAAGAGTGTATTGTGTGGGATATGCCTTATACGGCGGAATTTAACGACCATTATGTCAGCAGCAGTGATTATGTCATTAGCTCCAGCAAAAAACGGGGATTGCTCTCTCCTGAAGTCTCTCCCCAAAGTTTTCGCGATGACATCTCCACTGAGCAACGCCAAGCGCGTGAAGCCGTAGCGGTCTAAAAAGGTTTGGGGTGTTGATCGCATTTGCCTCTTTGGATGGAATCCATGTTAATCAACATTTTGGGTGGTCCAAACGTTTTGAACTCTATCGTGTCACCGCTGATGATGCCCATTATGTCAAAACCTTGGACAGTTCAGAAGATGCTATTGCTGATGAACACGAAAAACTCGCCTACAAAATTGGATCGATTAAAGAAGCCGATATTCTTTATTGCGCGCAGATTGGCCCTACTGCTTCCAAGATGGTGTTAGCGTCCAAAATCCATCCGATCCGCTCTGCTGAAAACGAACCCATTGCCGAAGCGATTGCGAAGCTTCAAGAAGTGTTATTGGGCAATCCGCCACCGTGGTTGTTGCGCATTGTTCACACCTCCAAAGATAAGGAAACCCCCTCATGTCTGTGATAATCAATGATACGTGCATCACCTGTGATGCCTGTTTGCAACAATGCCCTGTGAATGCGATTGTGGATGATCTCTCAAACCCGTTAGGAAAAAAACAGTACTACGTTCAGCCCGACAAATGTGTTGAGTGTGTCGGTATTTACGATGACCCGCAATGCGCTGCTATTTGCCCTAGCATCGGATGCATCACGTGGGATATCCCTTTTAGTGCGAAATTTAACGACCATTTTTGTAACGAAACCCTCTACAAATTGGGTACGACCAAAGAGGGAATCCTCAAATCTCCTAGTTACAAAGCCAAAAGCTACCGCAAAGATATTCCGCTCAGTGATCGGGGTGTGGGGAAACAAGTACAAGAAGCACCCGAAGAACTGCACGAGGTGGGATAAACCGCCAAAACCCTTTATAAAGGGTTGCAATGGGTGCGTAGCGTTTTAATCTGCTCAATCAAAATCTTCGCCAATGCTAACGCTTTGGAGCGGTGGGATAGCTCTTTTTTGATGCTGCTTTCCAGCTCTCCAAGGGTTTTATCAAACCCCAATGGGATAAACATCGGATCATAGCCAAACCCGTTTTCCCCCCGTAGGTGGGTAGTCACATGACCGTACATCCACCCATGCACGCAACTTTCCCCCTCCTGTGAGACGATGGCAATGGCGGCGGTGTAATGGGCAGGAGAGGTGTCTAAGCCTTGGTCTTTGAGGGCTTGGACGAGTTTATGAAGATTATCCCGATCACTGGCATGGTCTCCCCCATAACGGGCGCTGTAAATCCCCGGTGCTCCGCCCAATACATCGACGCTAATCCCACTATCATCGGCGATAACGATGGCATTTTTATCCCCAAGGGCGGTGTAGACCGCACGGGCTTTGATAAGGGCATTGGCTTTAAAGGTGGCACCATCTTCGATGATCTCAAACCCTTTGATCACATCGGTATACGCCACAATGTCACGCTCATGAAAAGTCTCTCGAATCTCCCGCACTTTGCCCTGATTGGAAGTAGCTAATACAATATTCATCTCAAATTATCCTTAGGTTAGACTTAGTAATTTTTTGTGAAAACCATCCCGTTAGGGGAATAGACTATAATGACACTTATTTTATCCCATCTAAGGTCATAGCGTGTTTAAAACCATCATGCCTCTCTCAGCGATTCTCTCGCTCCGTTTTTTTGGTCTCTTTTTAGTTCTCCCTGTCCTTTCGGCGTATGCACTCAATCTTGAGGGGGCAACGCCGTTTCTCATCGGGGTCATTGTGGGGGGATATGCCCTTACCCAAGCGATTTTTCAAGTCCCTTTTGGGATGATGAGTGACAAAATTGGGCGTAAACCAACCCTCTTGATTGGCTTGATGATCTTCTTGATCGGGTCGATTGTGTGTGCCACCGGTACCGATATTTACAGTCTTATGATTGGACGTTTTTTACAAGGAGCAGGGGCGATTGGTGCGGTTATCCCTGCGATGATTAGCGACTTGGTCAATGAAGAGTCACGAGGTAAAGCGATGGCACTTATGGGGGGAACCATTGCAATTAGTTTTGCCCTTGCGATGGCATTGGGACCTGTTTTGGCTTCCCATTTTGGATTTTCGTCGTTGTTTTGGATCGCGGGAGCGTTATCGATTCTCTCCATGATCGTGTTATTTACCAAGGTTCCGACTCCACCGCGTATCCGACACATTTACCACTCGACGACCACCACCAAAGATATTTTAAAAGATCCTAATTTGTTGAGTATGATCATCACCAATGGGATGCAAAAAGGGCTTATGACCGTCGCCTTCGTCCTTATCCCTATTATCTTGACCACGCATGGATACGGTTTTGATTGGGAGAAAAAAGATTTGTGGCAGGTCTTTATGCCCGCTATGGTCATGGGGCTTTTGGCGATGGGACCTGCCGCGGTATTTGGGGAAAAACACAATAAACCACGGGAAATTTTTCTCCTTTCTATCGTGCTGTTTATCGTTGCGTTTGCGTTGATGGGCTTTGCGACCCAAAGCTGGCAGTTTGTGGTTGGGGTTGTAAGCTTTTTTATGGCGTTTAATATGATGGAACCGTTGGTGCAATCGATGATTAGCAAATTTGCCAAAGTTCACCAAAAAGGTGCAGCGTTGGGCATTGCCAATGGCGTTGCTTACTTCATGACGTTTATTGGAGGAGCAGCTGCGGGAATTGCGTTGCAATATTCCAGCCGTGAGACCTTTGCGATGGGATTGATTGTCGTCAGTGGACTATGGTTGCTGTGGACGTTTAAAATGACCAATCCTCACCGTTATTCTCATCTGTACCTTTCCCTCGATCTTGTGGATATGGAGAAGTTAAACAGCCTAGAGCATGAGCATATTGCGGAGTGGTTTATCAATGAAACCGAAAACATCGTCGCGGTAAAATACCGCAAAACATTGATCGATGAAGAGGCAATTAAAGGGAAGATTGGTAAATAATCTTCCCTTTTTTCGATTATTTTTTAAATTTAGAGTCGCTTTTGGGTTTGTATTTATTCGTCCCAAATACTTCATTGATCGGTTTGACTTTTTTATCTTTGACAAACTCCCGTTTGGTCACTTTTTTGACCTCAACGGTGGGTTTGGGAAGCGGTTTACCGGCGATTTTGGCTTTGGCTTTTTTATCGTTTTGTTTCATTTTTTCGGTTTTTTCGATCGTATCGAGAAATTCGCGCAATGAGGTATATTCATTACGTTCCAAAAAGCGTACTTTCCCTGTGGGGAGGTTATTGAGTTCAATTCCCCCGAAACTGAGCCGTTTGAGATCGACGATTTCCGCCCCGAAATGGGCAAAAAAGCGGCGAAGTTCACGGTTTTGACCCTCACCGATGGCGACTTTGAGGATCGAATAATCCCCTTGATCTTTTTGGATTTGGTAGGCATAAAACGGCGCAAAGCTCATAGGCCCTGCCTCGGCGTATTCATGCGCCCCCGCCGAGGCATCCTCAAGCTCTAACCCCTCACCCATGGCGACTTTCATCGCATCGCTTACGGCCCCTTTGACCTTGATTCGATAGACCCGTTCCATTTTGGAAGTCATCAATGCAGTGGCAACGCGGGAGGCATCGGTAAGTAACAATAACCCCTCAGAGGCAAAGTCCAGTCGCCCTACGGGGATAAAATGTTTGTAATTGCTCGAGAGGGTATCGTAGATCGTACGACGCTTTTGGGGATCTTTTTTGGTCACCAACTCACCACGGGGTTTGTTGTACACAATGACGGTAAATTGGTCGGTTGCGGTCACTTTGTGACCACTGATGGTAACATTGGCATTGCGTTCGTCCACCGATACGGCGGGATTTTTTTCGATCTCCCCATCGATACGGACGTATCCATCCAAAATGGCTTGATCGGCTTCTCGACGCGAATAGGTCGAGTAGTGGGCTATAAATTTATTCAGTCGCATCATGAGATACCTGCTTCCACGAGAGTATGAAGGTGCAGTGCACCTTGGATAATGCCATCACCATCGGTGACGACCAACAATTGGATTTTTTTGGTTTCGATGAGAACAAGGGCATCACTGGCGAGCATCGTCCCATCGTGAATCACCAGTGGGTGGGTTGTGGCGTACTTTTTAGCGGAAGATTCAAGGGAAAAATCTTCTCCCAGTAATGCCCGACGAATATCCCCATCACTGAGTAATCCAGAGAGTTTTCCCATTTCATCGGTGAGCATGACCGTCCCCAGTCTCCCCTCACTTAAGACTAGAATAGCCTCTTTAAGGGGGGTGTTTTCATCCACAATGGGGAGATTTTGGGTACGCATCACATCGCTTACTTTGACAAACAGTTTTTTCCCCAACGCACCACCCGGATGAAACGAGGCAAAATCCTCTTTTTTGAAATTGCGCGCTTCCATCATACACACCGCTAACGCATCCCCCATGGCTAAGGTCAACGTGGTGGAACTGGTGGGGGCGATATTGAGGGGACACGCTTCGAGTTGAACACTGATATTGAGGATCACATCACTAAAACGCCCCAAGGTCGAGGTAGTGTTTTTAGTCATCCCAATAAGGGGAATATTAAACCGTTTGATATGGGGCAAGATGGCATTGAGTTCAGGACTTTCCCCGCTGTAACTGATGGCAAGTACCACATCATTGGATCCGATCATCCCTAAATCCCCATGCAACGCTTCGGTAGGATGGAGAAAAAAACTAGGTGTCCCCGTGGAGGCGAAGGTGGCAGCGATTTTCGCCCCGATGAGTCCCGATTTTCCCACCCCTGTGACGATGAGTTTCCCACGGCATTCCAAAAGGAGGTTCACCGCAGTAGGGATCTCTTCTCCCAAGGTCTCTGTGGCATCACGGAGTGCCTGTGCTTCGATTTCAAGTGTGTTTTTGGCTAGTGCGATATAATCCGTATTCATAAAAAAGATTATAGCCGAAATGGACTTTATCCGTGCAAAACCTCTTTCTTGACGTATCCCCCCTTGATCAACGTGCTGTGCGCGATTTTGGCTTAAGTGAAGAACTTATGATGGAACACGCCGCCCTTGCGATGGCACAGATCATTGGGAACCGTTTTGGCTTAGGATCATCGATACTCGTCGTGTGTGGCAATGGAAACAACGGTGCGGATGGATTGGCATTGGCACGTCTTTTGATGGATCGCTATACGATCACGGTGCATCTCCCCTTTGGGGTACGCTCCCCTTTGGCGCAACGCCAATACCACCGTTTGACCTTACTCCATGTGGAACCCAAACCCATTGGGGGTGGGTATGATCTGATCGTCGATGCCCTCTTTGGGAGTGGTCTCAATCGCCCCCTTAATGACGAAGCCCAAGCCCTTATTCATCGACTTAATGGGTTATCGGGGGTTAAAATGGCGTGCGATGTCCCCAGTGGTCTTTTTAGCACGGGTACGCTCCATCCGATCACCTTTTGTGCGGAGATAACGGTGACCATGGGGGGATTAAAGCGGTCGTTGTACAGTGACCCGGCCAAAGGGTATGTGGGCGAAATTGTGGTGGGAAATCTGGGACTTCCCCGTGAAGTGTATGAGATCGATTCGCCATGGAAGTCTTTGGAACCCACCGATATGAAGCTTCCTGTGCGCACCAAGGTCTCGACCCATAAAGGGAGTTATGGTCATCTTGCCCTTATTACGGGGGAACACGTAGGGGCGTGTGTGTTGGCAGCCAGTGCTGCGTTGCGGTTTGGTGCGGGATTGGTCACCCTTATCGCCCCCAAAGCGTTGAGCCTCCCTTACGAATTAATGTCAGCGCACACGTTGCGTCCTACGACAAGTGCCATAGCATTGGGGATGGGATTAGGAGTAGCGTTTGATGATGCTCATCTTCATGCGTACCTCGATCACACCCACCCGATGGTACTGGATGCCGATATTTTTTACCATCCCTTGTGTAAAGCATTGCTCCATCGTCCCCATTTGGTCATCACCCCCCACCCCAAAGAGTTCACCCAGATTTTACGGTTAAGCGGCATTGCAGACATCGATGTGGAGACCCTCCAACAGAACCGTTTTGCGTATGTGGAACGTTTTTGTACCGCCTATCCGTATGTGACCCTTTTGCTTAAGGGGGCCAATGTAATCATTGGATTAAACACGCAGTTTTTTGTCAATCCACACGGTACGGTCGCCCTTGCCAAGGGGGGGAGCGGGGATGTCTTGTGCGGTCTGATTGGGGCGTTATTGGCACAAGGGTATCCCCCCCTAGAAGCGGCTATTCAAGGCTCACTTGCCCATACGTTGAGTGCCAAAGCATTTGCTAAACACAATTACGCCCTAACCCCCTTAGATATTATTGAAGGTATTACTACACTATGAAAAAAATCGTTGCCCTATTTAGCGGTGAGGGGACTAACCTTGCCAATTTGATTGAAAAAATCCATCATCAGTATGGTGATATTGTGTGCGCCATTACCAATAATCCCGATGCAGGGGGGATTGCCAAAGCCCAACGTGCCTCTGTCCCTGTGGAAATTCTCAACCATCGTGATTACGCTTCACGTGAAGACTATGACCATGCGTTGGTTGAGCTGATCCGCTCGTATCACCCTGATTTGGTCGTTTTGTGTGGTTTTATGCGGATTTTAACCCCTATTTTTACCGCGAATATCCGCGCTATTAATCTCCATCCCTCCTTATTGCCTAGGTTTAAAGGATCACGTGCCATTGAACGCAGTTTTGAGAGTGAGGAGTCATTGGGGGGCGTAACCGTTCATTGGGTGAGTGAGGAACTTGATGGAGGAGAAATAATCTTGCAAAAAGCGTTTACCAAAAATTCTTCCGATACGTTAGAGGAATTTACCGCTAAAATTCGCCACATTGAGTATGAAATTTTGCCTCAGAGCATCATTAACATTTTAAAGGATTGATATGCACACACTACGCATTGGAAAATATACCCTCGGTAGCCGCCTCATCGTGGGAAGCGGTAAATACGACTCATTTGAGATGACCAAAGCCGCTACCTTAGCCAGTGGTTCAGAACTCATCACGGTTGCTGTACGCCGTCTTAATATCACTAATCCCAATGAGCCTAATCTTCGTGATACCTTTGCGGGGACAAACGTGAAATTTTTGCCCAATTCCGCCGGATGCACTACCGCCGAAGAGGCAATCACCCTTTTTCGTCTCACCCGTGAAGCGACAGGGATTGATCTCATCAAACTCGAAGTGATCGGCGACACCCAAAAAACCCTCTATCCTGACGTGTTAGAGACAATCAAAGCGTGTGAAGTGTTAGCGCGTGATGGCTTTACGATTATGGCGTATACCAGTGACGATCCGATTATGGCACGTCGTCTTGAGGATGCGGGGGCGCACGCCATCATGCCACTGGCTGCTCCCATTGGAAGTGGTCTTGGCGTCCAAAACCGTTATAACATTGTCTTTGTTCGTGAAGCGGTCAAAGTCCCCATTATCGTCGATGCAGGGATCGGATGTGCCTCGGATGCCGCGTTAGCGATGGAATTGGGGGCAGATGGGGTTTTGACCAACACCGCCATTGCCCAAGCGCAAAACCCGATGATGATGGCAGAAGCGATGAAAAATGCGGTGATTGCAGGGCGACTGAGTTATCTTGCAGGACGTATCCCCAAACGCCCGTATGCGACGGCAAGTTCACCGATTGATGGAATGATTCAGTTTTAAAGAGGAAAGTTAAAAATTATCTTGACTTTTTTTTAGCAAAACACTATAATTTCACCTCACTAATTTTAAGGTTACCTTAGGTTTAGTTGATCGGTCGGGGCGTAGCTCAGTATGGTTAGAGTACTTGGTTTGGGACCAAGGGGCCGGAGGTTCGAGTCCTCTCGCCCCGACCACAGTGTGTTTTGTATCACTTCAAGCAGATTTTTTTAAATGGTGGAATTAGCTCAGTCGGTTAGAGCATCAGGTTGTGGTTCTGAGGGTCGTGGGTTCGATTCCCATATTCCACCCCATTTGTTTCTGGTTTGAAACGCTTCTGATACGTGATGTTTTAGAAGGATTGTGCGTTCGTAGCTCAATTGGATAGAGTAACGGACTTCGGATCCGTAGGTTATAGGTTCGAACCCTATCGGGCGCACCACGTTAACTCTCGCGTCCTTAGCTCAGCTGGATAGAGCAATGCCCTTCTAAGGCATCGGTCAGAGGTTCGAATCCTCTAGGGCGTACCACCTTAGTTAACTTTTTTTATACGCGGATGTGGTGAAATGGTAGACACGCCAGACTTAGGATCTGGTGCCGCAAGGTGTGAAAGTTCAAGTCTTTTCATCCGCACCACCACTTTAAACACCTATTTTAGGCACTTCTTAGACAATCAATCAACTAATTTACTTTTTTAAGATTTACTCGGGTTACGGTTCTCCCTAATTCATCATAATAATTCAATGTAAAAACTTCATCCAAAAACTTTCTAATATGCTTCATTTTGTAACGTACCTCATCGAATAACTCAATTCTTTAAGCTCAAAGTTGAGCGCATCATCCTGATATTAAAATCCTGATGTTTTACGATCTCCCCAAATATGAGGCTATTGAATTTCATCGGCTTAGTGTTGATTTCTTTTGATTGAGCTTCGATTATGAGGGCGTTAGGTGTTGAATTTATAACCCCGCTTTTTAGTGTTTCCTTTTATCGATAAAGCACGGCAATAAGGGGGTTTAGGTGTGTCCTTTTTGTTCATTTATCAAACTTAATTTTTAAATCCCTTTTGATCTGATTAAATTCTTTTTTCATCATGTACCCCTCATCCATTAGCTCAAACAATCTTTTGACGATTAACATATACGAATTAAAGATTAAACGTGTTTCGCAAACGTCCTTTATATTTTCACTAAGCATCTTTGCATCATAGAGTATATAAGCAATAAGGAGATTAATTTTAATAGCGTTCACCGTCGCCCCCCGTTGCCACTCTTCACGGGGAGAGAGTGAGGGGATAGGCTTCAATCGTTACCGTTGCAAGGTCTTTGAGTGTTGCCGTAGTGTAATCAAAGCCCTCAATAGCCTCATCTATCTTGGAGAGAGCTGTTCATACTTTGCCCGTGTCGTGTATTGGTATGTCTCTTTGAGCGTTGCAAGTGATTGAAATTTCATATCATTCAACTCATCTTTAAACAATCGCCCCCATTGTATAAGGGTAGGTTTTGAGGTCTTTAACTCTATGGCTATTTTGTCGAAATTCAAACCACTTGCACGTAACTGTAAAAACTTCTTTTTTTTCGTTCATTTTCTCCTCTTTGCTATTACTTTTTTTTATTTAACTCTTGATTTTCTCGTGTACAAAATGAAATACCCTCTTAAGCCCTATGGTTACGGACTTTCAAAGGATTTTTAAAAGACTGATTTTCTTATCACTTAACGGAATATCCGTTTTATGTAAGTATCCGCCCTATTTGTCGCCATCTCGATAATCTTACTCGGATGGATTGCCTCACTATTACGCCAAAACTGACCCATAAACGAAAATTCAACCCGTGTTAATGGATAGCGCAATTTATCCTTAGAACCTTGCTTATCATACGCCGTCACCTTTGTATATTTCGGCTTTGGCGGTTGGTAGTAGATAGTTGTTTTTTTAAAAAGTGCCGTCCCCTCTCTTTTGCATAGTTTCCTATGTTGCCTTGTATTCGAGTAATCACACCACTTTAAGCCGATGAGGTCGATAGAACGATCAAAGCGGGATAGCTTTATAGGCTTACCCCATGCGCTCAAAAACTCCTCCAGTATCGCCCCCCTCTGAATTGCGCCATCGGTTAAAATCAACTCTTTACGTTCATACTGCTGTAAGCCGTGAAAATGTAGCTCAATACCCTTACCGTTTCCATACCGTACCAATGGGATAGCCTAACCACGTGGATGATGCAATAAGGCTATAAATACCGCTGTTGATGGTATCTTTCGCCCCGTTGTATCTCTCCAACTTTTCCGCCCCTCTTTAGTCAATCCGATAAGGAAGCATTTTAAGATTTCAAGGTATCCCCCTAAAACCGCCTCGATCTTCTTTGCCGTGTGTAAATCAGCGTCGCCCGTCGATACTTGCAAGACGACGCTATCAATAGCCCTCATCTGTTGCATATTCAGCATGGCGGGGGTATAATGACGGTATCTTTATTCCCGCATAATTCCCCGCTGTTCGCTCACTTAAGCGGGTTCTTCGCCTCTGATTTCTCTATGAAGCTATCAACCTTTGAACGAAAATAATCAACAAGATTTTTTAACCGCTCTACGTTTTCGGGAGTGTCGATTATTCGATACGGTTTATACCAACTATAACGGCTCTCCTCTGTCGCTTGTTCGTCAAACAGTACCCCCTCTTTTCGATATTCGCTGATAATGTTTTCAATACGTCGGACGAAGAAATGATCTACACCTAAAGAAGTGCTAACGGGTCGTTTTTCTAATAACGCCTTACCTATTAGAAGATGAGATAGAAAGGGGGGCTTTTTCATTTTCATGATGCCACCGCCTGAATATTGCTATTCAAAAATGCTTCAACGTCTGACCGTTTATACTTGATGTATTTCCCCATTTTGCTAAAAGGGAGGTTAATATTATCCATCCGCCATTTAGCTAATGTATTGATACTAAAACCATATTCGCTAAAAACTTCTCTTGGGCTTAACCAATCTTTTTTTATTTGTAGCTTTTCCATATCTATATCCTATTTCTATTAGAGAAAAGGCATTAATACTTGTATACCTATAGACACTCTCGGTGTCACTCAATTGATATTGATATAGTAGGATTTATGGTACAGATCGTCTAACCAAAACAGACCTATTTTTTTGATGCTAATTTGGTAAATACTTTTATATGGAGTCTATAAATTGCTTGATCTCATACTTGTTTAAATTGTATTGTTCTGCTATTTCATACAAAACATTTTTGATGTGTTCCTTGCTTGGTCTAAAAGTTTCAATAAAATCAAATGGATCAATGATTTTAAAATCACTTCTGTATCTTTCAAAGAAAAGATTTCTAATATCCATTGAAGGTTTTTTTAGCCCCAAAGAAGTTGATACAATAAGTAATTCTTTCATCTTTTCATCAAAGTACTCTATCTCTTTTAATAACTGACCTTACGCACCCTTCAACTTCTGAAGCTCCAAATAAGCCATCCGA
>JAVHOQ010000111.1:0-30416 GCA_036170115.1 Sulfuricurvum sp. | reverse complement strand
GTCACCCTGAACTTGATTCAGGGTCTTAGATTGCGGATCGAGTCCGCAATGACAGCGTACGTCACCCCGTACGTGATTCGTAGTCTTATAAAACCATAACTATCGAATCTCCAACCTCGGTAAATGCCACTGTTTGGTATACGCCAAAAGACGTAAGGTGATGGCAAAGGTGGCGATAAGGGCGACACTCAGAGGGTTGATGATCCAAAAAGTGTGCGCCAAAAGAACCAAAACCGCGACGATGAGGGCAATAGAGCCGTAAAAATCGCTGATAAGGACGGCGGGGACTTGGTTGATCATCGTATCGCGTAACACCCCTCCCCCCACTGCTGTGAGGAAACTTAGCATAATCACCCCAAAAAAATTAAACCCTGCATCCATAGCAAGCAACGCCCCTGTGAGGCTAAACGCGACCAAACCGATGGTGTCGGAGATGACAAAAATCCATTGGCGTTCGAGCTTTGCTTTGAGGTGTTGACGAAACAAAAAGGCGATAAAAAGGGTCAGAAATACGGTCAGTGAGGGGTAGTATTCGTTAAACGCAAAGGGGGTACGGTTTAAAATCACATCCCGAACCACGCCACCCCCTAATGCGGTCAAAGCAGATGCGATAAACAGCCCCAAGAGATCGAGTTTATGGCGAACGCCCACCACAAACCCGCTCAACGCAAAGGCGACAATCCCAAAAATGTCAGCGATAACGACAAGATTAAACTCAAAGGGCAACGCGATAATTCTCTTTGAAGCTCACATAACGTTTGGCAGAAGCATACAACTCAGCGACTTCTTCGTCGGTCAGTTCTCGGACGACTTTTGCAGGGCTTCCCATGATGAGGCTTCGGGGAGGGAAGACTTTGTTTTTGGTGACCAATGCCCCAGCACCCACAATGGACTCTTTACCGATCACCGCACCATCGAGAATGGTCGCTGACATCCCGATCAAACACGCATCTTCAATGGTACACCCATGCAACATCACCCGATGACCCACAGTGACATCATTACCGATGATCGTGGGATAGCCATCGCTTTCATCCTCTAATTTGTGGTGGGTCACGTGTACCATGCTGAGATCTTGGATATTACTACGATCCCCAATAACGATACGATGCACATCGCCGCGAATGACGACCCCAAACCAAATCCCCACATCTTCCCCCATCGTAACCCGACCGATCACATCGGCTGAGGGGGCGATCCAAACACGTTCACCCACCGTAGGGATATAGTGCAAATAGTTACTTATCATGGACAATCCTTTTTTAACTCTCTTTAAACAGACGTGAGGTGAGTTGTTGCACGTAGTTGGGAGCTTGTTTTTTGGCTGAATTATATACTTTATTGGTGGTCGTTTCAATGATTTTGTGGGAATTAATCCGATTGTTCTCTTCACAAGGTACCTTAACGTACGTTCCATCGCTTTGAAGCTCATGCGCTAAGACATTATCTGAGAGTTGCAAGTGCAAAATTTGGATTAATTTCGCCGATGCCTCTTCTCCCGCAATGGGGGTGAGCAACTCAATACGACGCATCAAATTACGGGGCATCCAATCGGCACTGGAGATGTACGTTTGGGGGGTAGAGTGTTTAAAATAAAAAATTCGGGCGTGTTCGAGGTATTTGCCGATGATGGAGATAACACGAATATTCTCACTCACCCCCGCAACCTGAGGACGCAGACAACACACCCCACGGATGATCAGTTGGATTTTAACCCCCGCTTGGGAGGCTTTATAGAGTGCTTTGATAATGTCTTCATCGACCAACGCATTCATCTTGGCGATAATTGCCCCCTCTGAACCCATACGCATCTCATTGTGAATCAGAGAGAGAATTTTGGGTTTGATTTGGGTGGGTGCCATATACAATTCGTGGAGTTTCCCTTTTTTACTAAATCCGGTCAAGAAATGGAAAAAGCGGGTCATATCGTGGGTAATGGCATCGTTGGAGGTCATGTAACTAATATCGGTATAGACCGTAGCGGTGGAGGGGTTATAGTTCCCCGTGGCAAGATGACCGTATTGTTTGAGCTTCCCATCGACACGACGGGTAATAAGCGCGGCTTTGGCATGGACTTTAAACCCTGAGATACCATAAATAACGTGCGCTCCTGCATTTTCCAACGCTTTTGCCCAAATAAGATTGTTCTCCTCATCAAAACGGGCTTTGAGTTCCACCATGACCGTCACTTGTTTACCCGCTTCGGCTGCGGCGATCAGCGATTGGACGATTACTGATTTGGAGCCAGAACGGTATAACGTCATCCGAATGGAGACCACATCGGGGTCTTTGGCAGCGGTTTGGATGAGACGAACGACGGGTTCAAAACTCTCAAAAGGGTGGAAGATGACCAAGTCTTGTTTGTCCAAAATGGCATACAAATTCTCATCCGAAGTAAGCGGTGGGAGATTACGTGGTTTAAAACTGGGGCTGGTGAGATGGGCGAAATCTTTGTTCCCCACCACTTGCCACAACGCCCCCAAATTGAGGTACGTTTGAAAACGGTAAATATCGTCTTTGAAAACATTGGCATGACGATTGAAAAAATTCAGCAAATCATCATCGGCATGATTGCTAAGTTCCAAGCGTACCAACTCCCCTTTTTTACGCAGTTTTAACCCCTCTTCAAGCATCTCCATAAAATCATCGGCTTCTTCCTCTTCCATGGCAATATCGGCATTACGCGTCACCCGAAACGCTGAAAATTTGAGCAATTCATACCCCGGGAAAAGATCATCAATATGTCGGGCTACGATGCTGCCAATAGGGACATAAATACGGTTGTCGATGTCGATAAAACGGGATAAAACACGGGGAATACGGATCAATCCATACCGCTCCACAGTCGGATTTTCTTTGTCACGTAATTTGACAATCTGCCCAAAGCCCAAATTATTAAGATGGGGAAAAGGGTGAGTGGTGTCAATGGCGATGGGGACAATGACCGAATAGATATTTTCCCGAAAATAGCGATCCAAATAGCGTTGTTCCTCTGGGGTCACCTCTTCATACGATTTGAAAAAAATCCCCTCCGCCTCCAACGCGTCCATAATGCCCAACAAACACTTCTCAACAATTTGTTGCTCAGCGTGCAAATAGGTACGAATCTCCCGTAATTGATACAAAGGGGTGAGTTGATCCGCCCCCGAAACATTGACCCCTGCGCTAAAAAGTTTTTTCAAACCCGCCACACGGATCATATAAAATTCATCCAAGTTGGTACCGTAAATCGCCAAAAATTTCAGCCGTTCCAACAAAGGGAGTGACTCATCTTGCGCTTGCCCTAAAACGCGGGTATTAAAGTGCAACCATGAAAGCTCACGGTTGATGTAGAGTGAAGGGTCTTTTAAATTGGTTTCCATGGGTAAAAGCTCATTTCCTACGTTTTGTGTTGGCGCGATTATAGTATACTTTGGTGACAAAAAGGGGACAGGAATGATAAGAACATGAAAACAATCGTGATCGGTAAAATTAATACCCTTTTTGAAGCTACCAAATATTTTGATGACATCAATGGTGTTGCAATGGGTGAAACCTTGCGAGTTGATTTTTCAAATGCCTCGTTTATTCGAAATCACTTTCTAGCAATTATTGGAATGGGGTTGAAGGTTGTTCAAAATAGAGGCATTAAAGTTGCACTCATCAAACCTAAAAATAAAAATGTTCTAAATGCAATGACAAGAATTGGATTTTTATCAGTATTTGGGGATGGTGAAGATGGACAAGACACGTATAAAACGATGATTCGTTATACCAATATTCCACTTGAAAATTATGATGTGTCTTTCGCAACGTTTCATGCCTATTTTAAAGAGCAATTTACTGGTAAAGTAGCCAATTTATCCCCTAAATTACTTAAAAAGATTTTGCAGAAAATTTATGAGTTATTTTCTAATGTTTTTAGACATAGTGAAAGTGCTCTAGGGCTTTTTTGCTCAGGACAGTTTTATCCTAAAAGTGAGCAATTTAAATTTACAATTGCTGATAATGGGACTACGATTAAAACAAAAGTAAATCGCTATCTCTTAAAAGAATTTATAAAAAATCGATCTACAACCGATAAAGTTTTCAGCAAAAAATTTGATCCTATCAACGGTGTTGAAGCTATCAAATGGGCACTTGAAGATACACATTCTACAACGGGAGAGGGAGGGCTTGGATTAAGCCTTCTAATGGACCTTATAACCATCAGTGGTGGAAGTATTGAAATCATATCGAATGATGGGTATTATTCTATCAAAGATGGTGTAGAAAGCACCAAGAAACTCAACGAGTCCTTTGAAGGGACAATAGTCAGTATTGAACTTAATACCGAGAGTAATAGGTATTATTTTTTAAAGGAGGAACAAAATGCAAACCGTTAATGTCGTAGATGTGATTCAAAAAAATATTGCTATGTCGACCGAAGATGGTCAAAAACTTTTTGAAGTGTTGTATGCATTATTAAAAAGTAAAGAGAAGATACAACTCTCTTTTGAAGATGTTGATATATTGATCTCACATTTTTTAAATGAGAGCATTGGAAAGCTTTATGAAAAATTTCAAAATTGGGATATCTTAGATAAGGCTATTGAATATGTTAACATGGATAAAGATGATTTAGATTTATTGCGTGACAAAGTCATTCCAACTGCAAAAGCGCACTACAAAGACGTCAAACGAAGTGAAAAAATTGAGGCGGATATATTAAATGATTGATATGTCAAGTACATATAAAATCAGCCCATCAGATCACGTTTTTATCGATACAAACATCTTAATTTTTCTCTTTTCTCCCTCTTTTGTCAACTCTAATAAGTTCCAAGTCAAAAAATATTCGACGATTTTTCAAACAATGGTAGAGAAGAAATGTACTCTTTATCTCAACGAGGTAGTTATCTCTGAATTCATCAATAGATGTATGCGTTTGGATTTTGCGCATAATTTTAATACAGATGGTTCCAAGGATTATAAAAGAGATTATCGTTCAAGTTCAGAATATCAAGTTACTTTGAAAATAGTTTTAAAAGAACTCAAAAAAATATTACGATTTACTAATGCAATTAACGATGAGTTTGAATCCTTTGATCTTATAAATCAATTGACTTCCAATATCGAAAGCGATTTTAATGATCTTATTATTGCTGATACGGTACAAAAAAAAGGTTTTAAGTTGTTGAGCGATGATGGTGATTTTAAACAACTTGGTATTAATACCGATTGGTACATTGAAGGAGACACATGAGTTTATTCGCCCTTATTATGTTTGGGGTGGCAGGATATTTTGCCTACCAAATCTATCGCCATATCCAAACGCTCGAAGATCAACAACAAACGATCATCGACGTGACTCCCCTAGAAGCCAAGCCCAAAGAGGTTAACGATCTTGCCCATAGCTTACTGGAAGAGGCGGATGAGTCGTACAAAGAGGGGGATTTAGAGCGGGCGTGGGAAAAACTCTCTCGTGCCAATGAAATGCGTCCTAATAGTTGCGACATCCTCAATCGATGCGCTTTTATCCAAGCTGCATTGGGGAACAAGGATCATGCTATTGCCTTGTATCTTCAGTCGTTACATCTCAATGATGAGGATGATCTCATCCACAACGCCATCGCTTCGGTCTACAAAGCCCAAGGGGAATTTGCCACCGCGGAAGAGCATTACGAAAAAGCGTTGCGCATTGACGCTGAATATGCGGTGACCTATTACAACTACGGCAATTTATTGGTCGCAATGGATCGTACATCAGACGCGGTACAAATGTATCATAAAGCATTAGCATTGCAAGAAGATTTCCCCCAAGCCTCAGATGCACTTAAGGAACTTTCATGAACCAAAATCAAGCCCGTTTAGCGGTACTCATCGATGCGGATAACTCCCAACCCTCGATTATCGCAGGATTACTCGATGAGATCGCCTCCCATGGTATTGCCAGCGTTAAGCGTATTTATGGCGATTGGACGGACACCAAACTCAAAAGTTGGAAACATGAACTTCTTGAGTATGGTCTCCATCCGATGCAACAATTTGCCTACACCACAGGGAAAAATGCGACCGATAGCGCGATGATCATCGATGCGATGGATCTGCTGTATACCAAAAATTTTGATGGATTTTGCATCGTCTCCAGCGATAGCGATTTTACACGGCTTGCGAGTCGTATCCGTGAATCGGGGGTCAAAGTGTACGGTTTTGGGGAGCAAAAAACACCCAAATCATTTATTGGGGCGTGCGATAAATTTATCTATACCGAAAATCTCCGACGCTCTGCTACCGCACCCGTGATCGCAGCCCCTCAGGTCAAACACGATGAAAAAGCGTTACTGGAATGGGTACGCAACGCCGTAGAAGATACGATGAACGAAGCGGGATGGTCGTACATGGGGGCGGTGGGGCAAAATCTCATCAACAAATTACCTGAATTTGACCCCCGCAGTTTTGGGTATCGTAAGCTCATCGATTTGGTGGAGGGGTTAAAAGTGTTTGAGTTTAAATACTCCGATCCCCTCTTAGGATCACAGGCGATTTATGTCCGATTAGCCCGCAAAAAAAGGAGTTATGACCGATGAAACTACACGAAATTTACACCTTTTTGGATCACCTCTCCCCCTTTGCTCTCCAAGAAAAATGGGACAATTCAGGATTAATAGTAGGGGATTTCGACCAAGAGATCTCCACTATTGCCCTCTCGATCGATGTGGATGAAGCCTTGATCCACGCGCTTCCGGACAATACCCTCCTCATCACCCATCACCCATTGATTTTTAGTGGTCTCAAACAGCTCAATGCCCAACACTATCCCGCCAATCTTCTCACTCAAATGATGCGCAAAAATATTTCCAACATCGCCATGCACACCCATTTTGACCAAACGCATCTCAATGACTATGTTGCTACTGACGTGTTGGGGTATGACATCGCCTTTAAAGAGGGATTTATCACCTATTTTGAGGTGAATGATTCGTTTGACGCATTTTCCACTCGGGTGAAACAACGGTTAAATCTTCAAATCTTGCGGGGAGTGCAATCGCATACATGGATTGGTCGGGGTGCGTTGGTGACCGGTTCGGGAGTCTCGTTGATGCGCGGTATGGAAGCAGATTGCCTTTTGACCGGTGACATCAAATATCACGATGCGATGGAGGCAAAAGCGTTGGGAATCTCCCTTTTGGACATCGGTCATTATGAAAGTGAACACTATTTTGGGACGATTCTAGCAAGACACTTGGAAAAATTAGGTTTGAGTGTTATAATTTCGCCATCACAAAACCCCTTCACTTACCATTGAGATGAAGCACCCCCAAAGGCAGCGTATGAACAAACATTTAGAGCAACTAATCGAATTGTCGTTAATTGACAAAGAGATCGATGCGTTCGAGCCACAAATTGACGAAGCAAACCTTCAGTATGACGCACTTTTAGCAACTCACAAAGCATTGCTCCAAGAGATTTCAAACCTCAGTGATGAGATCAAAGAGGAGCAGATTAAAAAACAAAAAAATGAGCTTCATCTTGCAGAACTTTCAATGAAAATTGATGAAAATGCCAAAAAAAGCCACGAAATTAAAACCGAACGTGAGATGAAAGCACTCCAATTGGAAGAGGAGATTGCCAAAGAGCAAATCAACTTCGCCAACGAAGAGATTGGTCGCTTGGAAAAACTGATTGACCACAAAAAAACCAAAATTGGTGATTTGCAAACCCGCGCAAATGGGATTGACGAAAAATTGGTGACCGTTAAAGCTGAAGTCGATGTTAAATTGTCCCACATTCATGAAGCACGCACCCTTATTTTCGCCAAAAAAGAGACCCTTGTGGGGGCAATGAACCAAAAAGGGCTTTCGTTTTACCAAAAAATTCGTCGTTGGGCGAAAAACACCACCGCTGTCCCCGTTCGTAATCAAGCGTGCATGGGGTGTTATATGGCACTCAGTGATAAAGTGTATGCCGAAGTTATCCGAGGAGAAGAGATTACGATGTGTCCCCATTGTGGTCGATTGTTGTACCTTGAGCCTTCTGAATCAACGGACGCGTAAGTTTATCCGTGCGGGTATTTGATTTTTTGTACACGCTCCTTGCCCTTGCCCTTTTTGGGGTGGCACTCCCTTTTATCCTTTTTTTATCCTTCAAAAAAAAATACCGCTCCTCTATTCCCGCCCGTTTTTTTCTTTACCGTAATCCCCCTTTTCACCCCCATAATCTGTGGTTCCATGTCTGTTCACTGGGAGAAGCCAAAGCCCTCTCTCCCCTTATGGAACGACTCAAAGGGCGTAACGTCGCTATTACGACCATCACCCACACGGGGTATGAAGCCGCCTCACGCTATGAAGCACAGGTGCGATATTTGCCTTTTGAACCGTGGTTGTGGATCTGGATTCGACGACCCCAAAAAGTGGTCATTTTAGAAGCAGAATTTTGGTATTTACTCTTTCGTATCGCTACGTTGCGTGGTGCCAAGGTGATCGCCCTAAATGCCCGTATCAGTGATCGAAGTTTTCCAAAATACTACAAAATGCGCTGGTTTTATCAACGTCTTTTTGCCCACTGTGATACGATTTTATGCCAAAGTGAAGTGGATCGAGATCGATTTATCGCCTTAGGCGCGCGCAACGTTGAGGTTGTTGGCAATATCAAACTGGCGCAAAAAATCCAAATCCATCAACGCTATTTCAAACCCCAAGGGACGCTCATCGTCGCAGCCAGCACCCATGAGGGGGAAGAAGAAGGGATCATCAAAGGGTTTCATACCTACCGTAAACATAACCCTTTTGCCAAATTGCTCATTGTCCCCCGTCATCCCGAACGGTTCGCGCAGGTTGAGACAATGATTCGCGAAACCCTCCATGACTTAACGTTCACGGCATGGAGCCAATCGCATCACCTCAAAAGCGACATCACCCTTATCGACGCAATGGGGGAACTCAATAATTTTTATGCCATCAGCGATATAGCGATTTTAGGGGGAGCTTTTGCCCCCATTGGTGGACATAATCCCCTCGAACCTGCCCATTTTGGATGTAAAATTATTACTGGAGAGCATATCTTTTTGCAAAAAGAGCTTTTTAAATACGTCTCTTCTGTCCAGTTTGTGAGCCGTGATGGAATCGCAGGGGCGTTGATCGAAGCCGAAACCTTACCCAAATCTACCATTACTGGAACCATTGATTTGGATCGGGTGATGGGGTATTTGGACTAAGGTTTCACCCCTTTAGCCGTTTTACTGTATAATCTTCCATTCTACAATAGGGGGAGAAAATGGTCGATATTGAACTACTCAAGCACGAAATCGTCGAACGTCTCAAGCCCCTTGATCCCGATAAAATCATCCTTTTTGGTTCGTATGCGTATGGAACACCCACCGAAGAGAGTGATATCGATCTTTTTTTGGTCAAAGATACCAAAGTGCATTTTGTGCATCTAATTCGCTATCCGCTGCTGCTAATGTTACACTGAGTATACTTGCTAAAAAACAAGCAACCCAATAGGTCTGTGATTGTTTCATCCTCTATAATCCCCTAGAAATTAGTTTCATAATAACCAAAGGCGTAAAAGTTATGGAAGTTTGGGGAAAAATCAACTATTTGTTGGAAGAAAAAAGTATCACAAAACAAGAATTTGCCCAAAAACTTATTATGCTTGATCCGAAATTAAAACGGACGGAAGAATCCCCCTCGGTACAGACAATTTTAGGTTATTTGTACGGTAAACGAGAACTAAAAGTCGAACTTATCCCCTACATCGTGGAAGTGTTAGGAGTCGATGAACAGGAGCTTTTTCGTTTTGACATCGAGTATGCGACCGAATACAACTTGCGCTATTCCAAGGAGGCAAGAGAGATTTTAGACCTTCTCCAATACACCCCAAAACCGATGGTAGAACACATTATCACCCTCATGCGCAAGTTTAAAAAAACCTACGAAGAGGGAAATTGCCACTAAGAGGCTTTGTCACGCTGAGCTGGATTCCACCTTCGCGGGAATGCGTACAGCCAAAATAAGCTAAAATACCCCAAAGCAACCTAAGGAGTACCTCATGAGTGATGCAATCCAAGAGAATGAGTGGTGGGTCAAAAAACGGTTTGAAGATACCCGTTTTACCCTGTTGTTGGTAGGGGTGAGTCTCCTATTAGCCATTATCTATCAAATGTTTGTCACCTCAGAGGTGATGGGGCTGAGTGATATTTTGGTCTATCTTCTCCTCCTTACCCCCCTTGCTTACGCCTCATTGCGCCCCAATCGTTCTAATCCCTACACCCGATGGTTTCTCCTTCCCATCGCACTATGGATCGTCGATATTTTTATCTATAACAATGACCTGACCCAAAATTTCCTCCCCTCGTTGGTCGTGATAAGTATCTTCATCCTCTATCTCACCCACAATCATACCCCCAGCGCGTTGTACCAAATCCTCATCCCCAAAGGGGTGATCCCCTTGGCTCCGATCCTCTATCTCAAGACCCTATTGGGTCATTTTGTGAGTGTTCAGACCAACGATGCCCTTTATAAACGAATTGTGATTGGGTTGGTGATCACGGTTCCCTTTATCGCCCTCTTTTTGGCCCTTTTTATCGATGCTGACCCCCAATTTCGTCACGCCATTGACCATCTCATCCAGTTTTTGATCCTCCCCTCATTGGAAGATTTGATTATGATACCGCTGTATTTTTTCTTCTTTTTGTGGTTTTTTATCTACGGATTTTTGAACCGTGCATCCCGCAATCCCCTTGGGGAGACCCAACCTTTTGATGTGGTCATTGTGGGGATTTTTTTGGGGATGTTGAATCTGCTGTTTGTCACTTTTTTAACCTTTCAAATCGGGTATCTTTTTGGCGGAGAAGCTTATCTTCACCAAACAGGGATGGAACCTTCCGAATTTGCGCGACAAGGATTTTTTCAACTGGCATGGGTAATGGGATTGGTTGTGGGGATCTTTTTTGTGGTGATGCACCGCTTTAAGGGGGAGATGCCCATTAAACTCTTGATCAGTGCGTTGATGGGACAAACGATCATCATTGGCATTGCTTCGCTGAAAAAAATGGTTCTTTATCAGTCACTCTTGGGAGTTACCCCCTTGCGCTATTATGTGGAGTGGTTTGAATATTTTGTGATTGCCGTATTGCTCATTGGGATTGCTTTTACCCTGCTTCAAAAATCGTTCACGACTATTATCAATACGGTGATCGTGTGTGGGGTGGGTGCCTTTAGTGTCGTGGCCTCGATCAATATTGATTATTGTGTCGCCAAACACAATGTAGAGCAGTTTCAGACCAAACCCCAAGCGTTGGATACCCAAATGATCGCCAATCTCTCCCTTGATGCCCTTCCCATCATCAGTACGATCCCGAATCTAAGACTCTCTATGCCGGTTCGTTTTCGGGATAGCTGTGACCATCCCATGCACTATCACTGGGGGGCGTGTCACCTCATCGATCGCTATGGGGACAACCATTTTTACTACAAAGGGGAACCCTACGATCTCCCCACCCTTCCCACCACAGGGGATGGGAATCGCTCTTAGAGTGCCATCATCCGCTCTAAAGCGATTTTCGCCCAATAGGCGGTATCCTCATCGACAAAAATTTCATTAATCGGCGCACCCTCGTCAATGGCTTTGAGGGTGAGGTACAAATCTTCCAAGGTTGTTTCATTCATCGTCGGACATTCGGGTTTGGTGCTGGAGAGAATATAGGTGTTGGCGGGACGAAGGCGATTGACCATGTTAAACTCCGTCCCCACAGCTACTTTTTGATCAGCGGGAAGGGCTTGGATGTAGTTGATAAGTTGTGAGGTAGACCCCACAAAATCGGCACGGTCACAAATAGCAGGGTCGCACTCAGGGTGAACCGCAATCAAAATTCCAGGATATTTGTTGCGGTAAAACGCGATGTCCTCGACGCTAAAGAGCTGATGCACCGAACAAAATCCATCATAACAGATAATATCGGCTTCTTTAGGATCACTCCCATCGCCGATAACGCACGATTTTAAGCCCATCATGTTGGCAATGTTTTGCCCCAAACAGCGATCGGGGACGAACAAAATCTTTTTGCCTTCCGAAAGTGCTTTGGTGATAATCATTTGGGCATTGGCACTGGTACAGACCATCCCCCCCATTTTTCCCACGCGCGCTTTGACTGCGGCATCGGAATTGATATAGGTGATGGGTAAAATATCCTCAGAAGCGATCCCCGCATCGGAGAGTTTTTGAATCGATTGGTCATAATAGAGACCATCAATCATTTTTGCCATCGCACAACAGGCGATTTTGGGCATAACCACCCGTTTTTCGGGACTGAGAATTTTGAGACTTTGCCCCATAAATCCCACCCCACAAAAGACCACAAACGCTTTATCATCTGCCATCGCTTTTTTGGCTAATTCAAGCGAATCGCCCACAATGTCCCCCATCTCAAACACTTCATCTCGCTGATAAAAGTGGGCTACGACCGTAACACTTAGGCGACTTTTTAGTGCTAAAATTTTCTCTTTATATACGTCTTGGGTATAGTTCACAACGGTTCCTTTGCAATCATTAAGCCGTTATTATATCTTTTTTAGTTCTCTGTAACGATGGGTGGATTATAATTCTCCCCTATATACGAACAAAAGGAAACATCATGGAGATGCTATTTAATCATAACGTACATTTTTATCTTATCGCGTATCTTTTGGGGGGGATCCCCTTTGGTCTTCTCTTAGCCAAATTTTTTGCGGGGGTGAATATCACCGCATCGGGTTCTGGCAGTATTGGTGCCACCAATGTCTTACGGGTGGTCAAAGAGACCAACCCTACATTAGCCAAAAAACTGGGGATTGCGACCCTCGCTCTTGATGCCCTTAAAGGGATTATTATTGTTGTGGTTGCCAAATATGTGGGGATGAGTGAGAGTATCCAATGGACGGTAGCGGTTTTAGCGGTCATGGGGCATTGCTTTAGCCCTTATATGTGGTTTGAGGGGGGCAAAGGGGTCGCAACCGGCATGGGCGTTATGGCGGTAATGCTCCCTATCCCTACGGTCATAGCGTTGGTTGTGTGGGGCGTTGCGGCAAAAACGATCCGTATCTCATCCCTTTCGTCCATGCTGGGACTTTTAGCGTTGATTGTTGCTGCGTTCGTCCTCTACCCTGGAATGTTACACGCCCCTGTGTTGGTCGTTACGTTTATCCTTTTTTACAAACATATCCCCAATTTCATCCGTCTTTTCCAAGGGGAAGAGAAAAAGGTCGCATGAAAATTCTCATTGAGAATCTCACGTTTGATGCCATCATCGGCATCTTGCCGCAGGAGCGCATCACCGCGCAAACTCTCCTTATTGAGTGTCATATTGAGTATGACTACCTCGAAAAAAATTTCATTAATTACACCCACGTTGCCCAAGCGATTGAAACCATCGTCCAAAAAGAGCAATTTTACCTCCTCGAAGAGGCACTTGACCATCTGGGAGAAACACTAAAAACCCTCTTTCCTCCCATCAAGGAACTGCAACTCACCCTTCGTAAGCCCAATATCCTTCAAAATTGTACGGTTGGGGTACAAAATCGTTTCATTTTTTAAAAATAGTTTAAAAATAGTTTAAAAATTCCTAAAGTTATGGTATCATTTCGGGAAAAATTCGCTCTGAGGAACGTAAATGCGCATTTTAATTATCGAAGATGAAATAACCCTCAATAAGACCCTTGCGGAGGGTTTAAAAGAGTTTGGTTACCAAAGTGATGTTGTAGAGACCCTAAAAGATGGTGAATATTATCTTGACATCCGAAACTATGATCTTATCCTAATGGATTGGATGCTTCCTGATGGGAACAGTGTTGATATTATCCCTGATATTAAGCGCAAAACGCCTAAAACCGTCGTGGTCGTTTTATCGGCTCGTGATGACTATGAAAGTGAAATTCAGGCGTTACGCTCTGGAGCAGATGATTATATTCGTAAGCCCTTTGAGTTTGATGTTCTTATTGCCCGTATTGAAGCCCGTTTGCGTTTTGGCGGAAGCAATATCATTGAAATTGATGACTTGATTATCAATCCTGAAGAAGAGAAAATCATCTACAAAGAAAAAGAGATTGAACTTAAAGGTAAACCTTTTGAAGTCTTGACCCACCTTGCCCGTCATCATGATCAAATCGTCTCCAAAGAGCAATTGCTTGATGCGATTTGGGAAGAGCCTGAATTGGTTACCCCCAACGTTATCGAAGTAGCAATCAATCAAATCCGTCAAAAAATGGATAAACCTCTTGGGATTACGACCATCGAAACGGTACGTCGTCGTGGATACCGTTTTTGTTTCCCTAAAGAAATCAGCTAATTTAGCCCTTCAAAAATCTTCCTTCATTCGTCATTCCCGTGAAAACGGGAATCCAGCTCCTATCATTCGTCAATCATCTCTTTTAACACCAACGCAACCTCCTCAACACACGGGACACTCCCCTCGGGATTAAAGACCGCACGATGCCGTGGATCAATGGGCAAATAGCGATAAGGAATCGTAAAGAAAAAGATCCCTAATGTGGGGGCTTGGGCAGCAATCGCCATATTACGAATCCCCGTATCGCCGCTGACCACCAACGTTGATTCTCCCAAAAAGGGGATGATGGTCTCTAGGGGTAAAGGGGCTTGTTTATGGACATTGGTAAACCCACTCAGCGATTTCATTAATCCATCCACCTTCTCTTCAGGGTGAATTCCCTCCAAGATGATATGATCGTATTGCGGATACTGCGCTGCCATTTGGGCAATGAGTACGTTAAAATGCTCCGTGGGCCACCATTTCCACCCCAAAGAGGCACTGGTAAAATAGACGATATAGGGTCGCTCACCCTTGCGACTGTACGCTGGATAGCCATATTCAAGGGTATCGAGTTTGGGTGCGCCCACCATATACAGCATGTGCAAAAGGGTCTCTACTTCGGGAACCAAATCGGATCGATGGATTCCAATGTCATAAAAAAGGTGATTTTTGATCGTGCGATAGGGAAACCCCAGTTTGAGTTTGGCAGGGGTGACCAACGTCAATAATCCCGAAAGAGCGGTATCTGCCATATCAAACACAATATCATGCGCACCCAACGCACGAATATCCCCCCAACGCGCGGCAAAAGAGGTTTTTTGATCCCCCTTTTTTTTGTGTACCACATGGACACGATCCACCAAATCAACAGGGGTACCGTAACTATAATTATTGACAATGCTCAAAGTAATGGTTGCATTGGGAAAAAAGGTACGTGCTTGAAGCAAAAAAGGGCGTAATACCATCATATCCCCAATCGCAGCATGACGGATAATCACTATAGAACGAACCTCTTGAGGGGAGAGTCCCTTGGCGATCGTGTGTGCTTTTGTCGATGCCCATGCACCTTTTTCAAACCATAATTTCATCTCTTTTTACACCTTCTACCCGTTATTAGGAGGCAATTATACCATTGTGTCACCCTATAACGCCTCGTGATGCACTGCCGATGCAATAATAATTTTATACGAAAAGAGGACACTAAACACCGCACACAGTAAAGCAACCGCCACCATCATGTATATCACCGCCAACTGATACGAAATTGCTTTGAGGGGATCGGCGCCGGCAAGAAGCATCCCCGTCGTGATTCCAGGGATATGGATGATTCCAACCGTTTGGAGCATATTGAGCGTAGGGATCATAGAAGCTTTAACGGAGGCCTTGGAGGCACACGATAATGCTTCTTTGATCGGTGCGCCCAGTGCTACCATCCCCTCGATGGTCTCTAGGGTATTTTTCACCTCGGCACGAAACCGCTCAATGCTTTGGGTATAGACATTGAGGGCATTACCAATAATCATCCCCCCAATGGGAATCATCTCGTGAGGGATTAGATGAATCACCCCAAATACCATCATGGAGCCAAACACGATCACAAAAGAGGCTCCAAGGCTAAAAAAGGCAATTTTAAAACTCTCTTTTCCCAAGGGAGAGCGTTTTTTGGCGGTATACGCCCCAAAGGTCACCATCCCCAACAGCACCAAAAAAAGCCATGAGGGGTGCTGCATTTT
Source organism: Sulfuricurvum sp. (assembly GCA_036170115.1). Taxonomy (GTDB): domain Bacteria; phylum Campylobacterota; class Campylobacteria; order Campylobacterales; family Sulfurimonadaceae; genus Sulfuricurvum. Next base: position 14,417 of record JAVHOQ010000111.1, on the reverse strand, counting down.
AAACAAATAGACAAGGGCATATCCCAACAACCCCAGTTGCACCATCGCTAAAATAGAGTTGGTCACGATCGTCTTTTCCAACCCAAACTGCTCACGCCGTGAATACCACAACGCAAAAATAATAAGAAGATACGAGGCTAAAAAAGAGTACTGCATCATCCCCCCTCAAAAAATTTGGGGTACAATACCACGCAAGAGGTTAAACTTTCGATCAAAGGGAAACACGATGAAAAGGGTAATGGGGTTGGTTGTCATACTATTTTTTGGGGGATGTCTTCCCATCCCGATCCCCTATGGTCCGTATTATCAACCCTCCTACGAGGATGCAACCGCCCAAGTAATTCGAGAAGAGTGTCATGGGTATTCAGGTCCCTCCTCTGGCATACGGTTCCAACTACCACAAGGGATTACCGTTGCCATCAAAACCGCGTATCCATCGGGGTATAACAACGGATACAAGCACCCTTTTCTCCTCACGATGACCATTCCAAAAGGGGCTGAAGTCGCCTTTGTATCCGATCAGATCACCGTAACGGGTAAACTCTCCTCTGTAATGATGCCCAAAACCCTTAGCGTGGCTGCGACAGGACACACCGATGGCAACGCCACCATTACTCTTCTCTCGCTCCTTCCCATCTCACGTGCAACCCTCCAACACCCCCATCAAGAACCCTCAATGGGGGTGTGGTTTTGGCTTCGGGATCAACACGACACAGGTTTTGAACCCAATACCCTTGAGCTGCACTTCCCCAACCTCCTTTTAGAAGGGGGAAAAGAGGTGATTTTTGATCCCATTGTGCTTTATGCCAAAACCGTTCATGGGGATAAAAATTATGTGACCCCCTCCATGGAAGCACTACGGCAACACACTTACGAACGATGTCTCCAAGAGACCCCAAAACGTCATTGTAAAACTATTTTAGAGGTCTATCAAAAGGGGTTTAATCTGGTTAAAGACGATTTTAATATCACAGGTCGTATCGGAGGATGGAAGGGTTTAATCGGTGTCGGGGTAAGCGATATGGTCGTGACCTCACTACACCCATGGAGGTTTAACCCCAATGCCATTCTCCTCAAAGACCTTGAAAAAGGTGACCTGCAAAAGCGGAACATAGGAACCCTCTATCTTCACACGGGAAATTACGAAGTCCCTTTTACCAGTGTGGTGCATGCACCCTTAGGTGAAGTCAAAGGTTTTGCATACATTTATCTTAATGGATCACTGGGAGAAGAACGTAATTCAGAGGTGAGTGTGCTGTTACCATCCCTTCTCATCAATGGCAAAAAATTTGACTTTAAACCCATCAAACTTCATTTAAAGCTTTTAGATGGGGAGTTTCCCCCATTTAATTGCTAAAAGAGCATCTCCACTAAACCCGCTCCCAACGGGATGAGGGCAACCAACAATAAGAGCATCTGCTTCCATGTTCGATCATCAGGGGATTGGTAAAGAAACACGATACGAGAAAGTGATGAGAGGATACTCAATATCCCAATAAGAGAGATGGCATAAAAAACAACCCCCAAGGTTCCCCACAGTCCAAAATCGACTACGGTCAAAACAAGAAAAATAGCGATATAACTAACAATCCCAAGGATCAATGTAACATTTGCAATGGTTTTAAAAGGGAGAGTTTTCATAAGAATGCCCCGTTTGATGGGATAAGCGATTTCCCCAAGCGGGGAAAAGGGAAAAATTATAACGCTTCTGCGTGCTCAGAAAGATACTCAGCTACACCTTCAGTGCTGGCTTTCATACCTGCATCCCCTTTTGCCCAACCAGCAGGACATACTTCACCAAATTCATTGGTGAATAACATCGCATCGATCATACGAAGCATCTCATCGATGTTACGACCCAAAGGAAGATCATTCACTACCGCATGACGAACGGTACCATCTGCATCGATCAAGAATGACCCACGAAGCGCAACCGAATCACCCAACAATACATCATAATCACGTGAGATTTGTTTGTTCAAATCCGCTACGAGGGGGTAACGAACTTGACCAATACCGCCTTGATTTACGGGGGTGTTTTTCCATGCAAAGTGGCTAAATTGGGAGTCAACCGATACCCCAATCACATTAATACCACGCTCAGTGAATGACTCTAAACGGTGATCAAACGCGATCAATTCTGAAGGACAAACGAACGTAAAATCCAATGGGTAGAAAAACAATACGGCACCTTTTGGCCCTAAGTTTTCGTACAAGTTGAAGTTATCAACGATTTGGTTGTTCCCAAGAACGGTAGTAGCGGTAAAGTCGGGTGCTTTTTTAGTAACGAGCATATATTTTCCTTTTAAGTGTATGAAATTAAAAACGTCGGCATTGTAACACACAAAAATTGCTTTAGTAAGAAGTTGAAAAATTATTTTTTTGATTTAAGTGAGGAATAAAGAAGATGGTGACTCCAAGGGGATTTGAACCCCTGTGGCCAGGATGAAAACCTGAAATCCTAACCGTTAGATGATGGAGCCATAGTAAAAAGTGGTGTCCCGTGATGGACTCGAACCATCGACCCCTTCATTAAAAGTGAAATGCTCTACCGACTGAGCTAACGGGACACAAACGCACGCTATTGTCGAAACAATTTGTGGATGGGAATTATAGCTGGTTCGTTTTGGAATGTCAATAGATTACCCATTTTTTTCGTGTTAGGGTCACTCTCCCCAGAAGGCTTTCTTGAAAATAAGATTTTATAATGGTCTCGTGTTATAATTAGGGGATGAATAGCTGGTCATTTGATTTTCCTTGGGCATTTGTCCTCCTCCCTTTTTTACTGTACTGCCTCTATCGGTGCAAAAAAACTCCCCCGGCACAAATCTTTCCCCATCTCCATTTTTTTGGTACCGTGACACGATGGCGTACGCTTCAGTGGATGTTAACCGTATTGGTCGTCATTTTGATGGTCACAGCACTTGCTACTCCCATTACGATCGATTACGATGATCCCCGTAATCGCCATGGGATCGACATCGTCCTAGCTCTTGATGGGAGTGGCTCGATGAATGCATCAGGTTTTAGTCAAGACAATCCCCGTGAAAGTCGCTTTGAGAGTGTTCAAACCATCGCCCGTGATTTTAGTAGGAAGCGAATCCAAGACAATATTGGGGTGGTGATGTTTGGGGATTTTGCCTTTATTGCCTCCCCCATCACCTACGAAAAAGAGATTATTAGTGAGATGATTGGGTATCTCAATGAGGGGATGGCGGGACAAAATACCGCCATTGGAGAGGGAATTGCGATGGGGGTACGTGCGTTGCGCGACTCCAAAGCCCATACTAAGGTGATTATCCTTCTCACCGATGGGGAGCATAACAGCGGTGCCATCTCTCCCAAAGAGGCGATGGGGATGGTCACACGCAACCATATTAAACTCTACACCATCGGGATTGGGGAGAAAGGGGAGTTTGATAGCCCACTATTGGAGACTTTAGCCCATGAGGGAGGGGGAAGATTTTTTGCGGCTTCCAATGAAAAAGAGTTGCAAACCATTTATGAGACCATTGATACCCTCGAACGCTCTCCCCTAAAAAGTGACCACCACACCCTCAAAGAACACTATTATCACTGGTTTGGCGCGGGAGCGTTGGGGATACTCCTTTTTATGGCATGGCAACGACGCAAGGGGATCCAATGACGTGGCTTAATCCTTGGTGGTGTGTGGCTTTGATCCTTTTACCCCTGTATCTTTTAACCGCGCGACACTCCCATTGGCGCATCGTTACTTCCCAAAAATGGTTGCTAACGTCCATTATTTTTCTTATCATCGCCCTTGCCCGCCCAGCACTCCCCCAACACCCCATCGATGTGAAACAAATGGGGCAAGATGTGATTTTAGCGGTTGATTTGTCCTATTCGATGCGCGGTACCGATGTCCCCCCCAGTCGGTTGGAAGAAGCCAAAAAAGTCCTCCTCCAGACGGTCAGAAACCACCCCAATGACCGTTTTGGGGTGATCGGATTTACCACCCACGCCATAGTCCTCTCCCCCCTTACCCACGATATTCCCCTTTTGGAATCGCTGTTTAAGGGACTTGATGAGACCCAAATCATGACCAAAGGGACAACCATCCTAAGTCCCTTAGAACTGGCTCGCAAAATGTCCCATGCCCCCTCCCCACTGGTCATCCTTCTCACCGATGGGGGGGATGAAAGCCAGTATGACCACGAAATAGCGTTTGCCCAAGAGAACCACCTGCACGTCAGTGTCTTTTTGTTGGGAACCCGTGAGGGGAGTATGCTCCCCACCGATGCGGGGAGTCTCAAAGATGACAATGGGAATTTGGTCATCAGTGCGCGCAACGATGCCATCACGACCCTTGCCGATCAATCAGGGGGAGAGGTGGTCACCACCTCCCACGCCCTCCAAAATCTCATTCACCGTGAACATCGTGATACCTTGAATGGTTTTACCCGCATTCAAACCTATGAAGAACTTTTTTACCTCCCCCTTGCCCTCTCCCTCATCGCGTTTATGCTGGCAATGACCACTTTAGGGGAAAAACTTTCCAAAGGGTGGATGGTACTTTTGGCGTTTATCGGTCTCTCCGCACAGGGAGGGATGGTCGATTTTGGGTATGACGCGTGGGCAAGGTACCACTACCAACACCATCACTATGACCATGCGGCGGCTTGGTTTCACCGCATCGATTCCCCCTACGCACAGTACAACCGTGCTAATGCCCTCTACAAAGGGGGAAAATACGATCAAGCCCTCACCCAATACCGATCCATTCGCTCTCGTGACCCTTTTTTTAAGTCGCTTTTGTATTACAATATGGGCAATTGTCATATCCGTTTGCACCATTTTGACGAAGCACGTAGTGCTTTTTTGGCCTCACTGACCCTTAATTATACCCCTCAAGCCGATGCCAATCTCCGTTTTATCGCCCATGCCCAAGAACAACAAACCCTCAATGTCCGCAAAGAAAAAAAAGAGTCGTTTGCCCACGATGAAACCAATCCCACAGGGGAGAAAAAAAGTGCCAAAGAGGGGGGAGGTAGTAATATGAAAAGCGATAGAAAATCAGGCGGTGGCGGTGATGGTGGGAAAAAGATGGAGAGTGATCCCCGCTTTTCTGCCTCTCAGGGGAAAGCCAAACTCTCCTCTACCCAATACGAACTTATCAATGCACGGAGTGTCCATGAAACGAAACCTTGGTAGCATCATCGCCCTTGTAACCCTGTTCTTCTCCCCGCTGTGGGGAAACTATGAGTGGAAACTCCTTGACCATCCCACCACACTCAATGTTGGGCAAAGCGGTTTGGTACGGTATGCGTGTGCTTTTGATGGGAGTGCTTCGGAGTATTCGATCCAATTGCTCCTTGAATCTACCCCCCACTACACGACTTCTTTGCTCAACCAACACACCACGATGGTCAAGGGCAAACGCATTGAGATTGTTGAACTCCTCATCACCCCCAAAATCGCGGGAAAACTCACCCTCTCTCCCAACGCACGGGTGCGCTTTACTGCCTTAGGCGCGGTGGAAAATACGGTCTTGGGGCGGGATAATCTCAGTAAAGAGGATATTATCAATACCCAAACGCACCTCCCACCGCTCACCATCGACACCCGTGCCAATGGGGTTGCCCTTAATGGTCATTTTACCCTTGATGTCCATACCGATACCCAAACGCTCCACCCCTACCAACCGCTCCATCTCCGTATCACCGTAAGAGGCAAAGGGAACTTAACCTCCCTCCCCCTCTTTGACCTTAATCTCAGTGAGGTGAAACAGTTCCTCCAACCTCCCCAAAAATCCCTTACCCCCTCCCAAGAAGGGTTTGTGGGTGAAGTGACTCAATCTTTTGCACTGGTTGCCTCTCACCCCTATACCATCCCCTCAGTGCATCTGAGTTATTTTGATACCACGACCCAAAAGATCATTACCCTCTCCACCCAACCCATCCCCATCACCATCGATGATGCAGGGTACACTCCCGATGCACTCCTTGATGCACCCCTTCCTCTGCCCAAATCCAACCTCCTACACTACCTCATCTATGGGGGATTGATTGCCCTTGGGGTAGCATTGGGTGAAGCGGTTCGATGGATGTGGCACCATCGACCCAAACGACGACAACGCTTTTTTTGGGAAAATGCCTCCGATGCTAAAGCGTTGATTATCCTCCTTTCCTTACGCCCAAAAAAACGGTATGATGCCATCATTACCGCATTGGAATCAGGGACAATGGGTGTGCGGGAAGCGAAGCGGGTATTGCAAGAGGAGGCAGACAATGACACCCAGTAATGTTGCACACATATATTCAATCACTTTATTAGTGTAAAATTCAACTCACCCAAAAGGAAACACGATGATCACCACCATAACCGCCATTCGCACCGAAATCGCCAAAACCATTGTCGGTCACGACACCCTTATCGATGGGTTGCTCATCGGATTGCTGTGTGATGGGCATATTCTCATCGAGGGGATTCCGGGATTAGCCAAGACCACCACGGTCAAAGCACTCTCTCAGACCTTGGGGCTGACCTTTAAACGGGTGCAGTTTACCCCCGATCTTTTGCCCAGTGATATTTTGGGGGCGGAAGTGTACGACCCCCAAAACAACGGATTTAAGATCAAGAAAGGGCCGATTTTCACCCACATTCTCCTTGCCGATGAGATCAACCGCGCCCCTGCCAAAGTCCAATCGGCACTGCTAGAGGTGATGCAAGAGCGGCAAGTGACCCTTGGGGAGGAGAGTTTTGCCCTTCCGCCGCCGTTTTTAGTCCTTGCGACCCAAAACCCTATCGAAAATGAGGGGGTCTATCCCCTTCCTGAGGCGCAATTGGATCGTTTTATGCTCAAAATTAAAGTAGGCTACAACACCCCCCAAGAGGAACTCACCATCGCCCGACGGGTTGCTTCATCGACGTATGAGACCATCACTGCGGTGGTCGATGCCCCCATGCTAGAGCAACTCAAAACCGCCGTGCGTGCCATTCACATCGATGAAGAGGTGGAAAATTACATCATCACACTGGTGCAAGCGACCCGCAACTTAGAGGCGTTTGGGTTGGGTGAGATGGCAAAATACCTCCAATTTGGTGCCTCTCCTCGGGTGAGCATTGATCTGTTTAAGGCATCGCGTGCGGCAGCTTTTTTGCGCGGTAAGAGCTTCGTCTCCCCCAGCGATATTATCGGGATTCTCAAAGCCAGTATGCGCCATCGGTTGGTCTTATCCTACGAAGCCGAAGCGGAGGGGATCGATGTCGATACCCTCATCGAAGCGGTGGTTAAAGCCATACCGGTTCCCTAATCATGCGACAAGCCAAAGAGATTCTCATCCGCGCTCGTCGACAGATTGTGGGGGATCGTATCGGGAATAACCCCTCGATGTTTAAGGGGGAAGGGTACGATTTTATCGAATTGCGCGAATACGTCAGTGGGGATGACATTCGCCATATTGATTGGAACGTCACCGCCAAACTCCAACGCCCCTACGTCAAAGTATTTCGGGAAGAGCGAGAACTAAGCGTCGTGACCGTGGCGATGTTGGGGGGAGCGATGCTGTTTGGTACGGATACCCTAAAAATCGAAAAAGCCGCCGAAGCGGTCGCACTGGTGGGGTATTCAGCGGTGGGGAATGGGGATCTTTTTACCCACTATACGTTTCAAGAGACGATGATGGAGGAGATACGAGGAACCAAAAAACGCTTTGCAGTAGCCCTGAGTGTGGAAGAGATGATGCAGACCCCCTTGATCGGGCATCGTGCTGATTATTCGGTGATGGCACACACCCTCTCCCAACGGCTACGACGCAAATCGCTCATCGTCCTTATCGGCGATTTTTTCGAGATTCCTCCTCTGAAACTGCTTGCCAAACAACACGAAGTGGTCGCCATCGTCGTACGGGATTCTTTTGAAGAGAAGCCTAAACCCTTGGGCTTTGGCACCCTCCAAGATCCCCAAACAGGGCAGACCCTCGAGGGGGATTTTAACGCCAAACGGATGGAACACTACGCCAAAAAAATACAAGAGCATGATGCTGCACTTTTTGCGCATCTTCGCAGTTGCGGTGTCCGTTTTATCAAACTCTATACCAATGCCAACACCTCTGTGACGTTACGTCGTTTGTTTGAGGGGAGAGCATGAAACAATCAATCGATATTCCCCTCAATGACATTATGCCTCTGGTGGAGGTGCCTGACACCTCGTGGTATGCTTTTATGGGGACAGTCATCTTGGGGATACTGGTCATTTTAGGGGGGATAGTGTGGTGGATGCGTCGACAAAAACGGCTAAAATTAGCCCATCCTCGCCATCATCACTACGATCGTCTCACCCATATTGATTGGAGCAATCCCAAGCGCGCAGCGTATACCATCACCCAAGAGGGATACTATTTTTCCCACGACAACGACCGCACTCATGGAGCATACGATCACCTCATCAGCCGTTTGGAACCGTATAAATATGCCCCCCTTGTGGATCCCATCGATGCGCAGACCATTGGGTATTATCATCTGTATTGCGAAATGATTGATGTTTGAGGGGATCTATTTTGAGTTTCCCAAACTGAGTTTTCTCCTCTTCGTTTTTTTGGGGTGTGACCAACTGTGTCCGTTGCGTTCTAATCCCCTCTTATTTCCCCATATTCACCCTCTAATCGCTGAAAAAAAACGTCTAAAATGGATAGAACTGAGTAAATGGGGGATGATTGTTTTTTTGATTGTCGCGCTGATGTCCCCCATCAAAGAGACCCCGATGCCTACTCAGTATGAAGGGTATTCCACCCTCATTATCGCCGATGATACCACCCTTGAAACCCAGAACAAACTTAAAGCCCTTATTGCCTTACGACCCTACGATGCGATTGGGGTGTACGTCAATGGGGTCATCCTCCCCCTGACCTACGACCATCACGCATTGCTATCGATGGTCACACACCTGCCAAAGATGACAAAAGCAGCTCCTCTACCGCACGAGACGATCCGGTTTTTAACCGCCCAAAAAAAACCGTGGGTCATCCTCCTCTCACACAATCCCAAGCAATGGGAACCACAGCTCCCATTCGCGTTGAAAGATCGTTCATTCCCCCCTTTTGCGTATGAAGATCAATGGATGCGTGATGAGAGTCGCCACCACCCCGCCATCGAAATCTTAACTGAACACGCTACGAAGGTCTATTATTATTTTTATCCCCTCTTTTTGGGATTTATGGCATTATTGGTTTATCTTTATGGTCGTAATCAACGGGGAAACGTATGATTTTTTTGCACCCTGAATTTCTGTTTTGGATGTCGTTGCCGGTGGGAATTTTATTTTATTTTTGGCTCACCCAACAACCCCATCAACACCACTATTTCACCCCGCGCGCATGGAAAATACTCTACGTAGAAGACGCAACGCTTGGTCTAAAAGGGCGCAATCTCCTTTTTTTGATCGCCTCTTTTCTCCTTATCCTCGCCCTTTCTCAACCGGTTGTCGAAGCAAAAAAAATTCCCCTTTCACCCCAACCGGTGACCATCGCCCTTGATATTTCGTTGCGTCCCATAGCTGAGTTTGAAGAACTTAAGCGTAAAGCTCTCACGATTATCACCTCCAGTGAAACCTCCATTGCCGTGGTTGCTTACGATACACGACTCTACCGCATTGCCCCCAGCAGTGAGGATAAAGCAACCCTTTCGCGTTTGGTTCGCCACCTCTCATGGAGGGTAATGGACGATCCCCACAGTGACCCAACCCAGTGTGCCAAACTGCCCCACCCCTACATTATCCTCTCCACTACCGCACCGCTGACCCCCCAAGAACAGCACTTTTTGCATTCCAAGAAAGAGGAGGTGATCTATTTTCCCCTCTTCTATCTTCCATTGGGAATGGCATTGTTGTTGATTGGATTGGGATTGATTTCGATGAGCAAACGCGAAAGTGTTGCCTTGGGGATGGTGGCGTTTTTGATGGTATTGACCCCCCAAAAAGCGGACGCGGGAGTGATGGATTTTTTAGTACTCAAAAATGCGATGGAAGCGTACCAAAAGGGTCACTACCCCCAAAGTGCCACCCTTTTTTTGACCTATCAACGACTTCACGACACACCGCAAGTACGCTATAACCTTGCCAATGCGTATTTTAAATCAGGGAAGTATGACCAAGCTGCGTATTGGTACGCCCATGTTCACACCACTGACCCCCATTTAGCGCGATGGGTCGCTTTTAATCAACGGAAATTACCGCATCTCACCACGACATCACCTTGCACGACCACACCACATTCCACGGGTATCACCCCCAAACATCCCATGACAAGGGTTCCATTCCAAGAAACAGAGGGGATGACCCCCCTATTTTCTTACCCCTAAAAAAGGCTACCGATGGCTAAATTTTTCTTTTTCCTTATCACCCGTATTATCCTCACATTTGTTGTGATTGCCCTTATCGCAGCGATGGTCGGGGGTGGACTTTACTGGCTTTTAGCGTAAAAATGCCAGCAACTCGATGTACTCTTGCTCGATGATACTGAGACTTTCAAGCATTCGCATCTCTTCGATGGCGAGATTTTCACTCAAAAACTCTTTACGCCATTGGATATTGTCTTGAAGCTCTTTTAAGCCTGTGGAGAGGTATTCGATCATCTGGTCAATCTCAGCACCGCGTAAAATCCCTTGGGTATCGGCTTTGTAAAACAACAGCGGAAAATCCCCCATCTCTCCCGAAAAGCGAAAATCTTCTGCAATATTATGCACGATGGTTTTAATCCGTTCATCTTTGATAATTCGTTTAGACATCGTCATTTCTCCTTGATTGGTGGGAGCATTTTAATCTTTTTTGGTGCAGAAGTTGCTGAGAGACCCTTGTTGCGGGGAGAGGGTTGGGTATAATATAAGGAAAATTATCCGTAAAGGGGTGAATTCATCATGTCACCATTACCGAATGTTAAACGGGTTTTGATCCTCCGTTGCGGGGCATTGGGAGATCTTGTCTATGCCACCAGTGCCATTGATGCCCTGATTGCGCAGTATGGTGAGGCAGTTGAGATTGATTTTATTTGTACCCCTTCCACAGCAAAATTATTTGAATTTGATCCCCGTGTTCATCAGGTGTTTCCTTTACAACACAAAAAACTTCCCATCTGGCTTAGTCCCCAAAAACGTGCCATTATTCGCGCTTCACACCACAATCCTTACGATGTGTTTATTAATTTTGAGATGGGAAAACAGTTTTTATCCCTCTCGCATGCGCTGCAAGCGACGCACAAAACGGGGTGGTTTTTTAGCCATCCCCAGTTTGAACACGTTACCCATATGGTGGACATTTGCAAAACCTTTTATGCCCCTGTGGTGCAAAGCGATACTCTCTCCAATGCCTCCCCCAAAGTGGTCGGAAAACCCTTTGACGCGGTGCAAGCCAAACTTTCCCTTCCTGAGAAGTATCTCCTGTTAAGCCCTAGCAATTCGCACAATAAAACCAAAAAGATTAACTATCGGGCATGGCCGCAAGACCATTGGAAAACCCTTATCGCGTTATTGCCCGCTAATGTTCCCATTGTACTCATCGGTGGCGCAGGGGAGGAGCCGTTTTTTGAATCGATCAAGCCTTATCCTCCCAATGTGATTGATTTGGTGGGTAAGACCTCTATTTCCGAAGTGATTGCCATTGTGGGGCAAGCTCAAGCGTTGGTCGTGACCGATACGGGAACCGCCCACATTGCCTCAGCGATGAATACCCCTGTTTTTTGCCTCATTGGTCCCACCCCCGCTGAGATGACCGGTCCGTATCGCTCACACACCAATGAAGTCCATATCCTCTCTGCCCAATTACCCTGTTCACCCTGCTATAAAACAGAGGTGATGAAAGGGTGTAAAGATAATATCTGTATGCGCCTCATTACCCCGCAACAGGTGGTGGATTCGTTAACATTAAACAAAATTTTACGGAGCTTAACCCATGAAATCCAAGAATAATCTCATCAACGACATCAAAACCATTATCTTAAAATACGCTAAACCAACACGGATCTACCTCTATGGTTCCCAAAACGAGGGTGAAGCACGTCACGGCAGCGACATCGATATTGCCTATGATGATGAACATTTCAAAGATCACTATCTCATAGAAGAGGCGATAAACCATCTTCCCACCCTCATAAAACTGGATGTTAAAAACATCGCCCATACCGAAGAGCGATTTAAAAATAGGGTGAAATCTACGGGAAGGGTGTTATACAGTGCCACCAAACACCTTCGAGCAGAAGATGGTTTGTACAATTTTTCCAATGCCCTGAGTCGATTTTCCAATGCAGTTGACCGTTACGAAGAGTTTAAGCATGAGGGATTTGAAGATATTTATTTGGATTTAATTGTCAAACGATTTGAATTCACCTACGAAATGAGTTGGAAAGCACTCAAAAGGTACCTTGAATTTTTAGGATTTGAACCCAAAAGTCCACGGGCAACGTTTAAAGAAGCGTATGCCCAACAACTCATTGACGATGAAGCGGTTTGGCTGGATATGATTGAACAGCGTAATCTCACCTCTCATATTTACGATGAATCTGAAATTGAAGAGATTTTAACCAAAAAAGAGCTTTACAAAAAAAGCTTTTTACACCTCCAAAGCACTTTGGAAACTCAATTAGCCACGCCAGACTAGCCACCACATTCAGCCAATCTAGTGTAAAATAAAAAGATTATTTTTAGGAGTTTTTACCGATGACGTATCCCCAGTCAACCCTCATTGTTTCGGTCTATAAAGATACCCAAGCTCTTGAATTTATTTTGGAGAGTTTAGAATCACAAACCCTAAAACCCGATGAGATCATCATCTCTGAAGATGGAAACTCCTTGGAAATGGCAGCGTATGTCGCTGAACAAAAAGATCGTTTTCCCCATTTGGTACATCTCACCCAAGAAGATGATGGGTGGCGTAAAAATATTGCCATGAATAATGCCATCAAAGCCTCTTCCCATGAGTACCTTATTTTTATCGATGGGGATTGCGTACCTTACCGTACCTTTATTCAAGGTCATGTCGAAAATGCCCAAAAAAAGGTCGTTTTGTGCGGTAAACGGTTTGAACTTGGCCCTAACTATACCAAACGGGTGAAACAACGGGAACTTTCTATCCACGCTATTGAAAAAAAGTTTTTGTGGTATTTGCCAGCGATGATTGCCGATAATGCACGCCATCCGGAAGATGGTATCACCTTTGGCTCCCATTCTTTTATCAGTCGTCAAATCCACAAACGGTACGTTCGCCATATTATTGGGTGCAATTTTTCGTGTTACAAAGAGGATTTTTTGGCGATCAATGGATTTGATGAAACGTACAAACTCCCTGCTGAGGGGGAAGATGTTGATCCCAGTTGGCGATTTCGAGGGGCGGGGATACAGCTTCGATCGTGTCGTAATAATGCCAACATTCTTCATTTGTATCATCCAAAACGTTTTGGTGCGACGGAGGGGGATATTAATAGAGCCATTATGGAAGAGCATCGCGCCCAAAATGCTTTTTTTTGTAAAAATGGAATCATTAAGGTCACTACGCCATGAAATCATACCCCAACGTCCGTAGCCTCCCTCCTAAAGTAGCGCGACATGACTTTACGATCTGTACCCTTGTGACCCATCACGATGAATATGAAGCGATGATTAAATCGTTCCATACAGCAGGTTTTAGTGAACGTAATAGCGATTTTTTGTACATTGATAACAGCCAAACCAATGTAAATGATGGATACACAGGACTCAATAGATTTCTTAATGAAGCCACGGGAAACTATATTATTATCGCTCATCAAGACATTCTCCTCTCTTTTGATACGATCGATACCCTCTATGCTCGAATAGAAGAGATGAACCAACGTGATCCCCATTGGGGTATTTTGGGGAATGCAGGGTTTGCGGGATTGAGTGAAAAATACTACCGCATCAGTGATCCGTGGCAGATGGATACGACCATCGGAGAGCTTCCTGCTAAAGTCAAAAGTTTGGATGAAAATTTTTTGGTGATCAAAAAGGAAGCCAATCTCGCCCTCTCACATGACCTCAAAGGATTCCATATGTACGGTGCGGATGTGTGTACGATGGCTTCACTGTTGGGATGGAATGCGTATGTGATTGATTTTCATCTCTATCACAAAAGTGCGGGTAATTGCAATGAGAGTTTTTCCCGCTCACGGGAAGCGTTTATGACCAAATATACCCGAACCTTATCTTCATTGTACCTTCGTACGACCTGTACGACGATGATCATCACCAATAATCGTGTGGTAAATTGGCTACTCAATCGAAAGATCATCTATAGCCTCAAAAAACGGATCGAAAATATCACCACTATGTTGGGTCATTCATGATTCATCGTCCATTTATTTGTATGCATGATAACGGCTAAAGTTGTCCTTTTAAGATGCTCTTTAACAGCTACGAATTTATTTTTTTCTTTTTGCCCATTACGTTTGGGG
>JAVHOQ010000110.1:0-8232 GCA_036170115.1 Sulfuricurvum sp. | reverse complement strand
AGGTGGAATTAAAAATCTTGTTTTACTGGTCTTGAAAAAAGGGAGCATTATACACTTCATCGGCATACCATGGGCGGAATGGCTCTATTTTTACGTCATCTTTTGGAAATGAGTTTAAAAACGCTACCACTCTATCGGCGATTGTATCGTTTATGGTGATCGTCATCGTCATAACGTCTCCCTTTATCTTGATGGGAAAATTATAGCATGGTTTGCATGGGTCTAAAGTAGCTTGTATTAAATCTCTCACCGTGCAAACCTGATCTTAAAATCTCTCTTGATCTGCTCAAACTCTTTTTGGGTCATTACCTCTTCTAAGGGAGTGTTAGGGTCGATACTCTCCATGAGATAGCTAATCGTTTTAAACAGTGGGTAAAGCTGTGCTTTTTGTTCGTCCTCATTGTCTATCGTCTCAATGATTACCTTAGCCCTCTCTATGAGATAGGCATTGAGTAACAGTGTCTCTATCCCATTAACTCCCTTAGATTTTTGGGATAGGATAGAAAGGGGGCTAATTATGGTTAATTTTTGGAGTGATTCCAGTTTATCCAATCTCATTGAGTTTAACCGTGACCGCCTCTTTTATCCCTGTGATCTCACACGTCTTGACTAAGCCCGTATCAATGAATGTGGTTTGTTTTTCGATCTTTTCCAATTGTGCGATTATGTCGTTATGTACCATTATCAAATCTTTGAGGGGTACATTGGAATAGTCAAAAGCTTCAATCGCCTCATCAAGTCTATTGAGATGCTTTAAAAGCTGTTCATATTTCGCCTTAACGGTGTATTGGTATGTCTCTTTTAACGTTGCCAATGATTGAAATTTCATATCATTTAACGCATCTTTGAAGAGTCGCCCCCACTGTATAAGAGTAGGTTTTGAGGTCTTTAGCTCTATGGCTATTTTGTCGAAACTCAAACCACTTGCACGTAATTGTAAAAACTGCTTTTGCTTTTCGGTCATTGGTTACCTCTTGATGGCTGTTTAAACGTGATTATAATGTCCGTATGATTGAATAATGGGTACTGTCGCATTATCGCCTTGATCCCTTTTTTGGCTTTTGCTTCAAGGGCTTTGCGCTGTTTTTTGGTCATGGGTTCCCTTTAGTGAGGTCGATGATCTTTTTGATGTCGTGGAGTGGTAAGACTAAGTGTCGGGCGTTGGGTACACTTAAGGTAAACTCTATGCGCCATAAGGGAGCATTTAAACCGTTCTTGAGTGCCTTTTTTGGGTTACTTTCAACACCTCAAAAAAAGCCCCGCCCCACCGTGGGTAGAGGCTTTTTTCTGGGTATCATTTTCACTCCTTGACCTCATCCTACAATCGTACGTTATTAGACTCTATTATGATTCGTATTGTCCTCAAATTGGTCGTGATTGCCCTTATTGCAGGGATGATCGGAGGTGGACTTTACTGGCTTTTGTCGTAAGGCAAATTCATAAATTAGCTCAGAGTCCAAAAATTGTGGTTTGCTTTGGCTTCGAGTTAATCGTGTAGCGCACTTCCCACACTTTGCGACCATCAGGTTTAATTACGAGCTGTAAGCCGTTACCATCGGATAGAGTGTACTCTTTTTCCCGTGGTTTGGTGGTTTTTATCGCGGTATCGGTGAGGGGGTTTACTTTTTTATTCGCCATTGTAAATACTCGCTAATGTGGTTTTTTTGAGTGAATTAGAACCACATTATGAGGAAACCACATTAAGAAGTAAGATGTTATTGCATGGGATAAGTACGCATTAGAGGATAAATAGCTATCAAAGTGCCTATTTTAGGGGGTTTTTGAGGTTTTAATTGATCTTTTTGGATGGTTTTAGAGGGGATTGTTTTATAGGGTGGTGGCTAATCTCGGAATCGAACCAAGGACACGCAGATTTTCAGTCTACTGCTCTACCGACTGAGCTAATTAGCCACGTTTTGTGGAATGTAATTATAGCTTGAAATCCTAAAGAGCAGCTTAATCCTTAAGAGCCAACTCTTTAAATAAATTCCCCCGTTGCGCATACGAAGTAAATTGATCCAAGCTAGCCGCAGCAGGGGAGAGCATGGCGACACTGTGGCGATTGTGCTTGTGTTTGATCTGTTGCACCGCGACATCAAGGGTATGGCACATTATGCAGGGAATCGCGTATTCTTGAGACAATTTTTCTAAGCGTAGTGCATTGGCACCGATGGCATAGAGGGTGATTTCATATTTCTTAAGAGGGCTAAATAGCTCTTCAAGCTCAACCCCTTTATCATCACCCCCCAAAATCAGATGGATAGGATAAGCACCATACGTACGCAAAGCAGCGAGGGTGGCATCAATATTGGTCGCTTTGGAATCATTGACCCACAGACGATTTTTGCTATCACGGAACTCTTCTTGACGGTGAGGGTCGAGGACAAAAGCGTTGATTTTTTCATAATCGACACGATCATATAAAATTTTATCGATCCCCATGGCGATGAGAGCATCCATCAAAAACGCCCCTTTGAATTTGATCTTACTGGTATCAAATTCAAAATACTCTGCCAAATCTTTTTCCGTTTCATAGAGAATTTTAAAAGCATTGGTCGGAACATCAGCAAACATTTTGGGCAAAATGATGGCTTCACCCTCTTTCATCATGCTGAGGGGTTTGAGTTTAGCCTCAAAATAGGCTTCCATACTCCCATGCCAACTTACATGGTCAGGGGTTACAGGGAGAAGGGCGTAGATGTTGGGACGGGAAATTTGGTTGTAGTGCATACTAAATGAACTGGTCTCTAAAATCCAGATCGGCGCTTCGGGAGACATATCCGCTAGAGGGGTACCGATATTACCACCACTGATGGCACCTTTGTCGCTTAAGAGATGCTCGACCATTTGCGTCGTCGTCGTCTTGCCATTGGTGCCGCTGATCCAAATGCTAAAGGGCATTTGCGGGGTAAAAAAATCGTATTCACTGATGAGATGGGTCGCTTTTTGGATCAGCGTATGACTGGGGGGAAAGCCCGGAGAGGGGATGCAGTGGGTAAAATCACGGGTGTCGAATTCACTGATGGGCTTAAGGACGTTTCCTTCTTCGTCAAGCGATGTTTGGGTGAATTTATCATCAAAAAAGGTACACGAACCCAATTTTTTGGCGATAGCGCGGGTGGTTTTTCCGTAGCCGAAACAGGCGATGGTTGGGGTTTTCATAGACTAACTCCGTAATGTTGCATGATTTTTTTAAATTGTGTGTCGCATGATGGGGTATGTACCTTATGTAAAAAGCATTTTGCATAAAATTCAAGATTAAATCGAATGGGCATATTAGTAAAATGACATGTTATGGCTGATGTCCGTTGAAATGAATTTTTTGTATGGTCATATACGACTATATAGATTTTTTTATAATTTTGATACTCTTCACATTGAATGCTATTTAGGTTGAGGTGATTTTTAATGGCTTCCGATAAAAGAATAATACTATCCACAATTTTTAATCGTACATTACTTGGTTTGATATTTTTACCTGATTTGAATTCAATAAAAATAAAACTATCATTTGTACAAAATAATGCGTCTACTAGATCATAATCTTTAACGCCCATTTCCTTTTGACAAAATTTCTCAAAATTAAATAATTTTTTCATAGATTTACAAAATAAATTAGTTTGTTCTTTTTGTGAATCATCTTTGGATATTTCAGTAATGGTTTCAAAATACTCTTGGAAATTATTCTGAAATGAAGTTTGAATAAGTGTCATTTTATGAACTATTCTTGCATCGATTGTTCAAAGCTAATTTCTTCAAGATCATTGAGCGGTTTTGAAAGAAGATTGAAAATTGCCATTAAATCGTGTGTACAATTCTTTATACTTGACATTCCATTGGTATCTTTTTCCGCTAAATAAAAGTTAGTTTTATCTTGAATAGATTCTTTTTCACTATAAACCTTAAGTGCTTCAATCATATAAGGACTATGAGAATTGACCAAAATTTTTACACCTTTTTTGACCAATTCCACAATCAATTTTGCCATCTCTAATTGCCATTTTGGGTGGAGATGTACTTCAGGCTCATCTAAAATCAGTACGGTGTTCTCATTGAGATAGTTATTTTGGGATAAGACTTGAAAAAGACCGAAGTATTTGATACCTGTAGCGGTATTAAGAAGTTCGATTTTTTGTCCTTTTTTATCGAAAAAGAAACGCCCCATCTCATCTTTTTTAAACTCGCCATTCATCAAAGAAGTCACGTTATCTTTTATATCGATGCCATCGGAAGCATTTTTGATAAACAATTTAAAGTTTAAATCTTTCATCAAATAAGGGTAATCAATCTCTATTTTCATTTGCGACTCTATTTGCGCGATATCTCTAAAAAAATCGGTGAAATTCCAGACTAAAGGGGTTTCAATAAATAATACTTCTATTTTGTCATGATAAGAAAAAGAATTCATTCCAGCGATACTTTCTGTAAAATGATATTTTCCAAATTTTGTTGTTAAATTTATAGAGCAATTATCTAACAGTTCTTTATTCTTAAAAACTTGATTGAAAATATAATCTACCGCTAAAAAAGCAGTCCCTTTTCCTCTGTCTTTTTCACTTTTGATACCTGCATGGATACTAGCAAGCATTACAAACAGTGCTTTCCCCACCGTACTCTTTCCTGTATCGTTTTCCCCTGCTATAACTGTTAAACCATCGATCTTAACGGTTGCTTCTTTAATCATGCCGATATTATGTAGCTCGATGGTCATAATGGGTTCCTATCGGATTTTGAGTGTAATTAGGGCGAGGATGTTGGAGAGCAAAGCGATAATCCAAAAACGGACGATGATTTTATTCTCCGCCCACTGCTTCATCTCGAAATGGTGGTGGATGGGTGCCATCAAAAAGACCCGTTTTTTACGGAGTTTATAGCTACCCACTTGCAAGATGACGGAAACGGTTTCGATTACGAAAATCAGACCAATAAGGATCAGCAAAATTTCACTTTTGCTGATAATCGCCATGTACGCGATAAATGCTCCCAGTGTAAGGGAACCGCTATCCCCCATAAACACTTGAGCAGGGTGGCAATTAAACCATAAAAAGCCCACCAGTGAGCCAATGAGTGCCGAAGCGATAACGACCACTTCTCCCGCAGGAATTTTGGGCATCAAGAGGTAATGGGACAAGGCAGCATTTCCGACGATGTAAACAATGGCACTTAAGGACAATAGGGCAAAGATAGAGGGAACCGTCGCCAATCCATCCAGACCATCGGTGAGATTGACCGCATTAGACGTAGCGATGATGACCAATACCCAAAAAGGGACACTCAAATAGCCCATATCAAAGAGGCTGGATTTGATAAAAGGGAGATAAAACCCTGTTTCCAGTTTCGCTACATAAATCAAAAAAATCCCGATGGCTAATCCAAAAACGACTTGAAACATCAGTTTTGCCCGTGGACTAAGCCCTGCAAGATTATTCGCTCCCCGAATTTTTCCCCAATCATCGGTAAACCCTATGTAGGCATAAAAAATGATGGTCAATAACCCACCAATAGCGTAAGGATTAAGGACATTGACCGTTAAAAGCGAAGCAAAAATCGTAGAAAGACCAAAAATAATTCCTCCCATGGTGGGGGTTTTGGCTTTTCCTTGGTGGGCAGAAACGTATTCGTTGATGGGTTGAACACGGCTAGAGCGTTGCGCCCATGCGATAAAGCGAGGCATAAAAAAAAAGGTGAACAAAAGCCCTAGAAAAAAAGCAACTCCTGCTCGAAAGGTGATGTAGTGGAATAACTTAATACCCAGTAAATGAGAAAACCAATATAACATTAAAGGACTCTTTAGTTGAAAAAATAGTAAAGCAAGTGACATTTTAATATAATTCCACCAAAGTTTGGTTAATTAGGGGGACAAATGGGTCAAAAAACCGTTTTAGTGATTACGGATGGGATTGGATACTCTCCAAAACACGCTTTTAACGCATTTCATGCAGCGCATAAACCGACGTATACTCATCTGTTTGCGCATACACCCCATTCGTTGATTGATACCTTTGGTCTGAGCGTTGGATTACCTGAGGGGCAAATGGGTAATTCCGAAGTAGGGCATATGTCGATTGGGAGTGGTCGTGTTTTGTACCAAGATTTGGTCAAAATTTCGTTGGCAATCGAAGAGGGAAGTTTTGGACGGAACAGCGCATTTACGACACTGTTGGAACAAAGCAATCGACTGCATCTTATTGCCTTGATGAGTGATGGGGGAGTTCACTCGCACATTGATCATATTATTGGTGTGGCTGAGATGGCAGCGGATGAGGGTAAAGAGGTATGGTTGCACCTTATCACCGATGGTCGAGATGTTTCGCCCACATCGGCACTGCATTTTTTAGAGATTATCAAAACCCATGGTCGTAAAAATATCAAAGTTGCCTCGTTGGGGGGACGGTTTTATGCTATGGATCGGGATAATCGGTGGGATCGTGTGGCGCGTGGCTACGATGCGATTGTTAATGCAACGCCAAAAAGTGACCAAAGTGTGTTTGATTACATCGAAAATTCGTATGCCAAAGGGGAACAGGATGAATTTATCCTCCCCTCGGCATTTGGAGGATATGAGGGGTTTGTGGAAGGGGACAGTGTCTTGACTTTGAATTTCCGAAGTGATCGGATGAGAGAACTCACCGTTGCGTTGGGAGATCCTGAATTTCAAGGATTTTCACGGACGTTCATCCCTATTCATTTGGCGACGATTACCCAATACGATAAGAATTTTCCTTATCCGGTGTTGTTTCCCAAAGATGCTCCGATTAATACGTTAGCCGAAGTGATTAGTCGTGAGGGATTGCGACAACTGCATACCGCAGAGACCGAAAAATACGCCCACGTCACGTTTTTCTTTAATGGGGGCATTGAGGAACCGTATGAAAATGAAACACGGGTATTGATCCCCAGTCCCCAAGTGAAAACTTACGATATGCAGCCGGAAATGTCCGCACCTGCGGTTGGGGATGCCGTCCTTAACGCTATTGAAGAGGGGTATGACTTTATCGTCGTTAATTTTGCCAATGGCGATATGGTAGGGCATACGGGGAATTTTGAAGCGGCGACCAAAGCCGTCGAAGCCGTCGATCATGAAGTGGGACGTATCGTTAACGCCGTCGAGGCGAAGGGATATGCCATGGTATTAACCAGCGATCATGGTAATTGTGAAGAGATGCGCGATGATGCAGGAAATATTTTGACCAATCATACCGTAGGCAAAGTGTGGTGTTTTGTGATGGGTGATGGGGTAGAAAATGTTCACGTGGGGGCTTTGAATAATATTGCTCCCACGATGCTTAAGCTGATGGATTTGGAAATTCCCTCAGAAATGGATGCACCACTGATTTAATATTCGTCATTCCCGCGAAGGCGGGAATCTAGCTGGATCCCCGCCTTCGCGGGGATGACAAAACCTAATAAAATAAGGAATCAAATGAAATTCACGGGTAAAAATGTCTTGGTAACGGGTTCAAGTCGTGGGATTGGTGCCGAAGTGGCACGCGTATTAGCAGGCTATGGTCTTAAGGTATGGATCAACTACCGTAGTGGTGCGGAAGCTGCCGATGCGGTTCAAGCAGAGATTGAAGCTGCTGGTGGTCAAGCGGCGGTTATCGGATTCGATGTGAGTGATGAAGCGGCGTTTGTCGATGCGATTAAAACGATTGTGGATTCGGATGGTCAGTTGTCGTATTTGGTCAATAATGCAGGGATTACCAACGACAAATCGGCATTACGGATGAAAACGGAAGAGTTTAACAGTGTGATTCACGCCAACTTGACTTCCGCGTTTATTGGATGTCGTGAAGCGATGAAGGTGATGCGCAAACAAAAATTTGGTGCGGTGGTTAATATGGCATCGATCGTAGGGGAAACCGGTAATGCAGGGCAAACCAACTATGCGGCTTCCAAGGGGGGGATGATTGCCATGACCAAAAGTTTTGCGATTGAAGCCGCGACGAGTGGTATCCGCTACAACAGCATCACTCCGGGGTTCATTGCGACTGATATGACCGATGAGCTTAAAGAGGAGATAAAAGCTGCTTTTACCGCCAAAATTCCGATGGCACGTTTTGGAGACCCCAAAGAGGTGGCTGAAGCAACTGCCTTTTTACTCAGTGATCATGCAAGCTATATCACGGGAGAGACCCTTAAAGTCAACGGTGGTATGTCAATGTAATCTCAAACTTAAGAGCCACTTGCAAATCTAAACCTCAAATATTTCAAAAATCAGCATAGATTTCG
>JAVHOQ010000109.1:0-8303 GCA_036170115.1 Sulfuricurvum sp. | reverse complement strand
TATCAAATTTATACCACGCTTATCCCGAAAAAATTATTTACTGCGTAAGGTCAGCTGATATATCGTCGAGGGGAGTTTCACCCTCTTTATCAAAGGTTATCATGCCCAAACTTGCGATTTTGGCATTTTAGAAATCATTGCTTTGGCTTGGGAGAGCATTTTGTTTTGCGCTTCACTTCTCGGTGATTGATTTTCGAGGGCAGAAGTTTGAATTACTCGGTTCACAATCTCATGCGCTTTCTTCTCAATTTGTGCCTGATAGAGTACTTTTGCCGATTGCTTTGGTTTAATAGCAATCTCACATCCCAAAGCCACAGCTATTTTATCGAGTGTATCCAGTGATATATCATGTCCCGAAAATGCACGCTTAGCAGTAGCAATGCCTAATCCTGAGCGTGAAGCAATAGCCTCATAAGGGATAGATAATGCCTCTTTTTGTTTTTTGAGTTCAGAAAGAATCAATGTTTTAAACATGGTAGCTTCTTTTAGTATCATATTTGATACTTTTTATTTTACTAAATGTATCATAAGTGATACTTTTTGTCAAGGCAAATACAACTATAACAGTCGTCATTAAATAAAAAAGTAGCCTGTCCCCTTTTACTTGTCCCCTTTTACTCCCTTTTACTCTCAATCTCCTCAATAATCTCAGATGCTTTTTGCTTCCCACCTTTCAACCATTCAGTAAAATCCTTTTTGAATTCAGGAACGGTTTCAATAGCCTTTTTTAATCCTTCAGATGCAAAAAGTTCATGCCAAGAAAATGGGTCAGGCTACTTATTCTCCTTCACTACTCCACTCATTCTGATTAGAAATATTAAAAAAGCTTTTTTGTTTTGTAATTGATAGTGCGATGTAAAACCCTGCCAATAATGACGGTTTGTAATGCTTCATCGATTTTATAGAATACCAAATAGTTCTCGATAATCAGAACACGGCACTCTCTGCGGATATGTTTACGTTTACACATAACACCCAAGTGTGGAAAATCGGCTAATTTCGAAATGCCGTTTTTGAGAAATTCGAGATATTCGACGGCGCGAGAGGGGGAATCTTCGGCGATATGATCTAAAATGATTTCAAGATCAGCATAAGCGTGTTCGAGATAGACGATCTTATGAGGCATATTTTGTGCCCAATTTGGAAAATACCTCTTCGTGTGTCCCTACAAGGGGCGAATTGAATCCTTCGTCGATCATTGATTCGAGTTCTTCATCATACTCTTCTTTTGAGAGTTTTACGGTGTTTTCCGGAAGTGATTTGAGAAATGCAATCACTTTATCTGCTACAGATTCGTCTTGTAATTCAAGATGATAGGCTAACATAACGTCCCTTTTTGTAGTGTGTATTATTGGAAAATTATATCATGAATTGGAGCGGAAAGTTTTGGTGGAGGCGTCCGGGATTGAACCGGAGTCCTAAACCAAGGAAGTAAAGGCGTCTACATGCTTAGTTTCGTTGTTTGTGTTTCAAAAGCCTTCACACAACGAGCAAAGTTACGGCATTCAATTCTCTAAATTCATTCAAGTCCGAGACATTCCAAGAATATAGCTATCACAGGGGTTATACGCCAAGCCCTTCCAGTTATAGCATAGGAAGGTAGCGCAGTCCTAAAGTTTAATTAAACTTACGCTACAGCGTAAGCAGGACGGTAATTAGTATTGTTTGCGTTTAAGCAAGTGTGAGCCGTATAACGGAGCTGCTCAGTCCGGCGATGCAACCTAAACCTTCTTGATCCAGTCGAAGCCATGTCGCCCCCACGTGGATAACCGAAGTTAGGACGATAGTATAGCGGATTATTTGTAAATCCGTTCGCCCTGAGCTTGTCGAAGGGTGATCATTCATGGTTCGACAAGCTCAGGGCGAACGGGGGCGAATTCGCCGGGGAAAATTAACTGTTAATAAGCGATTTAATCGTGCGGGTAATTTCACAACATCGCGTGATTTTTTGGGTGTGGGTGAGGGTCTCATCCAAAAGCACTTGGACAATCGCTGACCCTACGATCACCCCATCTGCCCCTGCGACTTTTTCCTGTGCCGTTTTTTCGTTGACCCCAAAGCCCACATAGACAGGGGTTTGGGTATGACGTTTAATCATCTCCAACACAGGCTCCAACGCCTCACTTTGACCACTGCCAGTAATCCCCGCGTAGGCGACGAGATAGATAAATTTTCGGGCGTTTTGGGTAATTTGAGCAATACGTGCCTCCCCATCGGTGGGGGCGACAAAACTGATATTTGCCAAACCGCGATCCTCAAACAACGGATGGTACGCTTTTGCCTCTTCGTAGGGGAGATCGGGGATAATAAGCCCTTTGACACCAACGCTGTAGGCGCGATCAAGCAACGATTCCATCCCTTGTTGATAAAAAGGGTTAAAATACCCCATCCACAACGTATCCACATTAGGGGTAATGGCGGAAGAGACCTCAAACATATCCTCAAAGCAAAACCCTTGTGCCAACGCTTGATGATTGGCAAGCTCAATCACAGGACCATCGGCGACGGGATCGGAAAAGGGTACCCCCAATTCCAAGGTATCAACCCCATTTTCCCCCAACGCCAAAGCCAAATCAATGGTAAAATTTTTATCAGGATATCCTGTCGTAATATAGGCGACCAACTGCTTCACACACGCTCCCATCTAAAAAAAGAATTATGGGGAAGATTGTACCGTTTTAATTCTGACAAAATGACATATTTAAAGGGTGTAATAAAATTTAAGGTACACTTCTGCTCATGAAAAAGCTCACAATTACCACAATTTTAAAACGTAAAAATGGTGCACCGTTGGTGATGATTACGGCGTATGATGCCCTCTTTGCCCGCCTTTTGGCTCCCAGTGCCGACATCCTTTTGGTGGGGGACAGTCTGAATATGAGTTTTGGGGGAAATGCCGATACCTTGACCATCACGATGGATCAGATGCTGTATCACACCAATGCGGTGTGCAAAGGGGCAAGTGATACCTTCGTCATTTGCGATATGCCCTTTGGTACTTATACCGATGAAGTAACTGCCTTACACAATGCTCTGCGCGTCTACCGTGAAACTCCCGCCGATGCGATTAAAATCGAAGGGGGGGCTTCAAAGGCGCATTTGGTCAAACATCTGGTCGATAATGGGTTGGCAGTGTGCGGTCACATCGGTCTTTTACCCCAAAGTGTCCGTGCGGAGGGGGGATACAAAGTCAAAGGTAAATCTCAAGAAGAGGCAATTTCCCTCATCGCCGATGCCCAAGCCATCGAAAAAGCGGGAGCGTTTGCACTGGTCATCGAGGGGGTTAAAGCCGATGTTGCCACCCGCGTCGCCCACAGTGTGGCTATCCCTGTTATCGGGATTGGTGCAGGCCATGGGGTAGATGGTCAGGTATTGGTCTTTTCGGATATGTTGGGACTGTATGAACCCTTCGTCCCAAAATTTGTCAAACAATACCTCAACGGTGCTACCTTGGTCAAAGAATCGGTCAAAACGTACGCCGATGAAGTTCAAAGTAGGAGTTTTCCGGATGAAAATCATATCTACTAGCGTGTTATAACGTGGGACGCATTATCGAGATCGAAAAATTTGAGGTTGAAGAGATCACTGAAACCTCTTTACGCCCCAGTGCGTGGGATGATTATATCGGTCAAGAGCAGATCAAAAAAAATTTAGGGGTCTTTATCCAAGCCAGTACCAAACGCCGTGAAGCGTTGGATCATGTCCTCTTTTATGGCCCTCCGGGATTGGGGAAAACGACCTTAGCCCTTATTATCGCCAATGAAATGGGGAGCAACATCAAAGTGACCGCTGCCCCCATGATCGAAAAAAGCGGTGATTTGGCGGCGATTTTGACCAATCTCGAAGAGGGGGATATTCTTTTTATCGATGAGATTCACCGCCTAAGTCCTGCCGTGGAGGAGATTTTGTACCCCTCGATGGAAGATTTTCGCCTTGATATTATCATAGGTTCTGGCCCTGCTGCCCAAACGGTCAAAATCGATCTTCCCCGTTTTACCCTCATCGGTGCCACGACGCGCGCGGGGATGCTCTCCAACCCTTTACGGGATCGTTTTGGGATGAATTTTCGGATGCAGTTTTATACTCCTGAGGAGCTGTGTACGATCATCACCAAAGCGGCGTTAAAATTGGGCAAAACGATCAATTCCCATGCCGCTTACGAAATTGCCAAACGTTCACGCGGAACCCCCCGTATCGCATTGCGTCTCCTTAAACGGGTGCGGGATTTTGCTGAAGTGGCAAACGAAACGACCATTTTGCATGAACGAACCCAATATGCCCTTGACCAATTGGGGATTAACGCCAACGGTTTTGATGAGATGGATCTGCGTTTGTTGACACTGCTGATGGGAGCCAAAGGACGGGCGATGGGGTTATCGACCATTGCAGCCGCCATGAGTGAAGATGAGGGGACGATCGAAGACGTTCTTGAACCCTATTTATTGGCCAATGGGTATTTGGAGCGTACCGCACGGGGACGGATTGCCACGACCAAAACCTATGAATTGCTTAAATTTTGAACCCCACCAGAGACCCTCTTTTAACCCTTTACGGTTAACATTGGGTTAGTATACAATTTACCCAGTTGCTCTATCATGTCACTATCACATTTACAAGGATTTACCATGAAAAAACTTCTTACTCTTGCCCTTATTGTCGGTACGACCACCCTTTTTGCTGCCCCTCCTATGGGGAATGGCCCAATGAACAACAATGGCGGGATGATGGGGGGAGGAATGATGCGCGGATGCAACATGGACAGCACCAAACTTCCTAAACCCTTTGAAGCATTGGGATTAAGCGATGCCCAAAAAGCGGATATCCAAAAAATTCGGGAAGAGGGAAAAGAGTTCCATAAAAAACAGCACGAGAAAATGATGTCGGTTTTGACTTCGGATCAACGCAAAACCTTTGAAACCACTATGCAACAAATGAGACCACAAGGGGGTATGCGTGGGATGCGACAAGGTGGTATGAACAATGGTGGCGGAATGCAAAATCAACCAATGCCAGAAAATGGGATGGGTTGTAAAAACTGCCCTGAACAACACTAACCCTTCTGAGAATATAACAATCGTATGACCAAAATTCTCCTTATCGAAGATGATCTGGAAATTGCTGATTTATTGACGCAATATTTGGGTCGCTACGATATGGAGGTGATCGGGTATGCCCATCCGCACGCTGCGTTAAACTCCCTCTCCATCGAATCGTATGATGTGGTGCTTCTTGACCTCACCTTACCCGATATGGACGGGCTTGAGGTGTGTGAACGATTGCGCGAATACTGCGATCTTCCTATCATCATCTCTTCAGCCCGCAGTGACCTTAACGATAAAGTGATCGGTTTGGAGCTGGGGGCAGATGATTATCTCCCCAAACCGTATGAACCACGTGAATTGGTCGCCCGTATCCAAAGTCTCTTACGCCGTACCCAAGGGAGAATTCTTCATACTTCTGAAGATACCTTTAGGGTCGATGAACACGGAATTTTTAAATCAGGCGAACCCCTTCCCCTCACTCGGGCAGAATTTGAGCTGTTGAGCCTTTTGATCAAACATTCCGGTCACATCATCTCACGGGATTTTATTGCCAATAATGTCCAATCCATCGGATGGGAAAGTTCAGAACGGAGCATCGATGTCCTCATTCGGCGTATCCGTCAAAAAATCGAACGTGACCCAAAACACCCCGCCCTTATCCGTTCTGTGCGTGGGATGGGATACCAATTCACCCCATGATCCGTCCCTATCATTCGGTCTTTTTTAAGCTTCATGCCTTTTTTATCCTCGCTTTTAGTGTCTTGGCATTGTTGTTTGTCTCCGCCCTCCATAACCAAGAGCATCAACGTCTTCGCCTCCTGATTCACCGTGCCATGGAACTCTCCCAAACGTTGGAGATGGTCAAAGATCACGCGTGTACCCATCAAACACATGAACTTAATCGCGTGGGGTTTAAGCCCATTGAATCGTTTGATCCCACGAAGGCAAAAGTGATTCTGTTGCCCCTTCCCGCAGCCCAAAAACTTCACGCCAATGGACTCAATGTCCGTATTTATCAAGATACGCAAGGATTTGTTTATTTTTTGATTCGCAATCATTGCACCATGATCTATCGCGATACGGCTGAGGGGGAAAAACACTATTTCACGTGGATCCTCTTTTTTACCCTTTTTGGGGGGGTAGTCGCGTTGTATCTGCTCTTATGGCGTAATCTGCGTCCCTTAAAAGATCTGTATGAACAAATTCAAGACTATGATGCAGGTAAAGAATTAGAGATCACGCCTAGCCGTGGTCATGATGAGATTGCCCTGATTTCCAATGCACTTCACGCCTCCCTAACACGGCAAAATGCCTTAAAAAAATCGCGTGAACTTTTTTTGCGTAACATCATGCACGAACTCAAAACCCCCATTATGAAGGGTAAACTCATCGTCGAACTCCAAGATCCCAATCCCAATACCCTCTTATTGGGAAAATTGTTTTCACGAATGGAACATCTCATCCTCCAAATGGCGGAAGTGGAAAAAATGCACGCGTTTAGTTTGAAAAAAAACTCTTTTTCGTTGTATCATGCCATCGACACAGCCCTCAAAAATCTCTTACTTCCGTCCCAAAGTATCACCTTGGAGGGGGATAAAACAAGGCTCATTGATGCCGATGAACCCTTTTTTACCAGTGCTTTGCAAAATCTCATTGATAATGCCCATCGTCATGCCACTGTAGTGCCTATTCGTATCCAGTGGGATGGAGAAAAAATTTGTATCCGTAATCATGGAGAACCGCTCAAACGCCCCATTGAAGAGGCATTACAAGCATTTGTGACCCAACGAGGAGAGGGGGGATTGGGGTTGGGACTCTACATCGCCCAGTCGGTGTGTGAGTTACACCATTTTACTTTGGATTATCACTATGAAGAGGGGGAGCATTTTTTTGGTATTCAATGGGGTGATGTCTAGTATCCCCCTCATCACTCAAATACACCACCCCTAAACCTGACTCAGGGTCTAAGAGAAGAGATCCCGAATCAAGTTCGGGATGACAAAGAGTGTTTGGGATGACGCGGATCACGTTTACCCCTTTAGCCGTTTTACTGTATAATCTTCCATCCTAAAATAGGGGGGGAAAATGGTCAATATCGAAGTAATCAAACATGAAATCGTCGAACGTCTCAAACCACTCGATCCCGATAAAATCATCCTGTTTGGTTCGTATGCGTATGGAACCCCGACCGACGAGAGCGATATTGATCTGTTTTTGGTCAAAAACGGTCTGAGTGACGATGCATACAACCAATACGAAATAGAAGCTAAAATGAACCTACTGGGTTTGATGCGTAAATATAAAACGAATGGTATTGATTTATTATCTGCGTCAAGTAGTTTCCTCACAAGCCGAGAGGATTATTTCTATAAAATTGATATTTTGCAAAAGGGAAAGGTACTGTATGAACGAAACAGCAGCTAAAGAGTGGTTAACAAAAGCATGGCATCATTACAGCTCTGCGGCTCTTTTGTATCAAGTTCAACATTATACGGATGTCATTGCCGTTGATCTCCATTATGCCGTTGAAATCACACTCAAATCCATACTCGCGTATGAAAATAAAAAAATCCTCAAAACGCATGATATTAATGAACTGGCAAAATTATTAGAAGAAAACTTATCTTTTTCTGTGGATGAAGAACGCTTAATGGTCGTGATAACAACGTACCATATCAAAGGTTCTTATCCCACTCCCCACAGAAATCTCCCCCCCAGAGAGGAAATCAAAAAAGTCTTAGCATTCGCTGATTACCTTTTAGACCATGTCTGCACCCTGCTTAAGATTTCCATTGATGAGATACGATCAGAACCAAAATGATTTTTCCCCTCACCCTGAGCGTTATTCAGGCTTAAAAGAGCTGGATTCCCACCTGCGCGGGAATGACGCGGCTTGTCACCCTGAACTCGATTCAGGGTCTCATCGCTTTAGTGACTTAATCGTTTAAGATTCTCACATCCATCCGTATCGCCCCCATCGCACGCTTGTTTATACAGTTTCATCGCATCGGTGCGATTCTCTTGATTGGTATCTGTCCCGACACCCAAGAATAGTTTGCCGATATTGAGCATATCTTCTTTGTTGATTCCTGTCCCTATACCCCTTTCGACCATAATTCCCAAATTCGTACATCCATGCATCTCTCCCCCATCGCAGCCTTGTTTAAAGAGACTGACCGCTTTGGCGTTATCTTGGGGGACTCCTATACCATTAGCGATCATAGTTCCCAAATTCGTACATCCATGCATCTCTCCCCCATC
>JAVHOQ010000108.1:0-8367 GCA_036170115.1 Sulfuricurvum sp. | reverse complement strand
TTAACTTTATCAACATCACGTGGATTTTTTTTAGGGCTAAGGATTGGGATCAAGCCAAAAACGTTTTCTTAGGGATGGGAGGAGTGAATGGTATTATGCTCCCTGAAAAATATATGAAATATATTGGTGAATTTCACAGTGAGATTATTCAATTTGGGATGGTTTATGAACATATTGAGGGTAAGAGTCAAACAACGACCTATCTTATTTTGGGACTTATTATGGTACTTTTCTGTAAAAATTCGATGCAATGGGTTAAAAATTTCAAGCCAACACTTTTTACCCTTGGATTTGCGATAGGATTATTCTTGACGGGTATTTCGATGATGTCACGTGTTTCTGAATTTTTGTATTTTAATTTTTAGGATTTGGTTTGCATCAAAAAATTTCTTATAAGCAATTTTGTTCTTTTTTTATAGGGGTATTCTCTATTTTTGTAATTTATCATGCTTTGGTATGGTCTTTTATCACTTCAAAAATTTTTGATGCTTCACCCTACTATATTGGTGATTTAGGGCGAATGAGTTATCAAGTGGATTCGTTATTCCCAAGGATAGAAGAGTATACGTTACCCAAAAAACATTGGGAGGCAATCCCTCATCAAAGTGACCCTATCGATGTTATAACGATAGGTGATTCATTTTCCAATGGGATGGGATTGGGTAAAAACCCCTATTATCAAGATTATTTGGCAACTCGATGGAATGTCAATGTATTAAATATTCAAAATTTGGATGACTCTTTTAGCTACATTGATACGATTTATTATCTTAAAAATCATGGATGGTTGTCTAACCATCATCCTAAAGCAATACTCATTGAATCGGTTGAACGAGAAGTACTTCATCATGTTCCTAGAAAAAATCCTGTAATGACCCTAACGGAAAAAGCGTTAGAGGATTGTTTATTTAAGAAAAAATTTACCACTACCTTTCCCAAGGTGATGATGGTGAATACGGCTAATTATAAAGCTCCCTATTATGCTTTTTGGTACCATTTTTCAGATCATGCGCAAAAAGAGGTGTATAAACTGGAATTAAATCAAAACTTTTTTACCACTAAAGATCGGAATCATCTATTGGTGTACCATGATGATTTAGAACATAGTGGTCAATTTACCTCAACAGCAGTACATGACTTGAATACAGAACTCAATACTTTAGCGGATATGTTACAAAAAGAGGGGATAAAACTCATTTTCATGCCGTGTGTTGATAAATATGATTTGTATTATAACCATTTAAAAAACAAGCAACGTTATCCCAGTAATAGTTTTTTTATGTTATTACGTCAGGAGCCAAAGCGGTACCTTTTTGTTGATACTAAAGCACTTTTGACCCCTTCACTTAAGAATAAGGTACAAGATCTTTATTATGCAGATGATACCCATTGGAGCTATAAAGCTTCTTCTGCAATTGCAAAAATACCTTCTTTTAGTTTTTTAAAAGCATCATCACAACCATAGGCTTTTTGAAACCTCCGCTATAATACCATTACCCATTTTCCCTCTTATTAGGGGAAAAAACCATAATTCAGAGGTAGCTATGCTCTCAACCCGTAGTATCCGACAACGTTTTTTACTTCAATTGATTGTCGCTTCTGCCGCGCTTGTCCTTTTGTTTTCAACGTCGTTATATCTTTTTATCCAAAAATCCATTTACGAAGAGAAGCAGTCGGAATTGGTCAACACCGCTCAAAATATTTGCAATTCCAAATCACTTATTGCGGCACAGCAAAACAATCCTGATCTTTTATTGGGGTTAAACGTTGAGCTGGTGACCTTAACAAATGAACATGAACCCTTGGAATTTTACGAAACAGAAGCAAAAAATAAGCGGATGTTGTTGACCCTTTTATACCCTTTTGAGTTTGAGGGGGGAACGTATCTTAAAATTAGTCGGGATATTACCCCCACGAAGTTGTTGCTTCAAAAGATTCTCCGCTCCATTTTTTTGATTAATGTGTTTGGTTTTTTGGTCATTATTCTCTATGCTATCGCCTTTTCTAAAATGCTTATCGCTCCCGTTAGTGCTTTGACGCGACGACTTGCCAATATGAATGAGCATCTTTTACGCCCCATTCAGGTAGAAAATCTCCCTGAAGAGTTTGAACCTTTGGGGGAGACCCTGAACCGATTGATGGGGCGTATCCAAAATTTTGTCAAATATCAAAAAGAGCTTTTTATTGGGGCCGCGCATGAACTTAAAACACCATTGGCGGTCATTAAGCTTAAAAATCAGGTGACTCTCATCAAACAGCGTTCCCCTCAAGAGTACATTGATGCCATTCGCATCACCAATCAAAGTGTCGAAGAGATGAATAAAATTGTGAGTAACATACTCAATATTGGTCGGCAAGAGGGGGCGCAATTGGAGATGCCCTCCGAAGCGGATATTGTCCAGATTTTAACTAAATGGGGTAATGATTTCACCCTTTTAGCCCACAGTGAAAACAAACGTTTGAACGTTCATCTTGAGCCTGAATCGTTTAGTGCCTTTTTGCAGGTAACCTTACTCAATCAAATAGTGCAAAATTTCCTACAAAATGCCCTTAAATTTACCCCTGAGGGAAAGAGCATACGATTTGAGAGTTATCTGAATGGAATGGATATGGTCATTGAGGTGATCGATGAGGGGAGTGGTATTGACGAGAGTGTCGACCTTTTTGCCCCCTTTAAACGGCAGGGAAATAAATCAGGCGTGGGGCTAGGACTGTTTTTAGCCAAAAGCGCAGCTGAGGCAATAGGGGCTAGCATCAGTGTAACGAACCGTGCCGATGGGGTTGAAGGGGCAATCGCGCGACTGATCCTCCCCAGTAAGCTTTACTGTTTGCTGCCACAGCGGTAAAGCAAACCTCCCCTTAAGGTTCCTTTTGTTATAAATCGCCCACTATCTCAAAGAATCAAGGTCATTAAATGCCATTAATTATTGTCGATGAATGTATTGCGTGCGATGCGTGCCGTGAAGAGTGTCCGATGGATGCAATTGAAGAGGGAGATCCCATTTACGTGATTGATCCGGATCGCTGTACAGAGTGTGTTGGGACGTATGATGAGCCTGCGTGTATTGCGGTGTGTCCGGTTGATTGTATTATTCATGACAAAGACAATGTTGAGACCATGCAAGAGTTGATGTTTAAATACAAACAGCTCACTGAGAGTGAAGAGGAATAGATGGCGCAATGCTCCGCCGTTATTGACATTGGGTCAAACTCAATGCGTATGGCGGTCTTTCATAAAACCAGCCGTTTCGCATTTCATATTATCCATGAAGTAAAAAGCTCCGTCCGTCTTTCGGAAAATGCCTATGCACATAGAGGATTACTTCAAACACCTGCCATGGATCGCGCCGCGTGTGCCATCGGAGAGTTTTTACACGTTGCCCGTTCCTTTGGTGCGCGTAAGATCTTCTGTGTTGCTACATCTGCCCTTCGTGATGCCCCCAATAAAGCCGATTTTATCCGTCGTATCCAACGTGAGCATGGTCTTGCCATCAAAGTGATTGATGGGGATAAAGAGGCCTATTTTGGTGGTATTGCGTGTGCTAATCTCCTCCCTAAAATGGATGCTATTACCGTCGACGTGGGGGGAGGATCGAGCGAATTTGCCCTTTTGGCGTATGGTAAAGTGACGCAGACTCTCTCGCTAAATATTGGAACCGTACGTCTTAAAGAGCTTTTTCTTGACCGAGGCGATACCCAAGGGGCGATGGATTACATTGACAACGCCTTACAAAAGCTTACCTTTAATGCTACGGCAACTTTGATCGGTATTGGGGGGACATTTCGCGCTCTTTCGCATGGAATACTCAAAGAAGAGGGGTATTTTTTTAAAAAATTGCATGGGTTTGAGATGTCTGAAATGACCTTTAAATCCTTTTGTCATGCCATCATGGAGGCTTCTCCCAAAAAACTCAAATCCTTGGGGATTAAAGCGGATCGTTTCGATACGATTAAAGCAGGTACACTGATTTTCTTACGAATACTGCATCGTTTGGAAAGTAAAAAGCTTCTCTGCAGTGGAGTTGGGGTGCGTGAGGGGGTCTTCTTGAGTGATCTTTTACGCCATAGTACCCATCAGTTTCCCCATAATTACAACCCCTCCCTACGCTATTTGTTGGACACCTATGCGACCCATTCCCCTCATGGAGTAGAGTGTGCGACCTTAGCCAAAAGGTTATTTGACCTAACCCATGGATATCTCCATATTCCCTTGTCATTACGCCATGAACTGGCAATGGCGGCAAAATTACTCCCCATTGGATTAGGAGTGAGTTATTATGCGTATCAAAAGCACAGCTATTATCTGGCACTCAATGGACTCAAATACGCTTTAAGTCACCCGCAAATCGCCCTCATCTCCCATCTGTTACTTTTCAAAAAAGGGGTCAGCTCTTCAGAATTGATACCTAAAAAAAGTTACGGAGCGTTATTGCCTGAAACCAAAACTCTTAATGCTTTACATTATCTTTTGTGGTTATCCCATATTGTCTTAGCGGGACGAATACGTGCAGGTGAGATTAACGTATTGCTTGAGGAGGAGGAATTGCGCATTAGTGGTTCGCGTCTTTATTTAGCACAAGAGCAATTGGGGAACCTTGTCCCCCCAAAAGGGTTAAAAGTGGCGTTGTTACCCCAATAAATTGGGTTGAGACATTTACACTTTACGCCCTTCGCGAGAATGACGCATGAAGTTAGAATCGTTGCCCGATGGTAAATTCAAAGTGAGTGATATTGTCTCCTGATTTTGCTCCATACGGCTCAGAGAAGACCAATTGAAGGGGACCTACAGGGCTAAACCACTCCAAAGAGACCCCATAACCTCCCCGTTTGATTCCCCCCAGAGTACCTTGTCCGATCATCCCATAGTCAAAAAATCCTGTGGCACGCATCTTGGCTTCAGGAACCAAAGGGACACTGAGTTCAAGGCTATTGGAGAACATCTCTGTCCCTCCGATTAAGTCAAGTCTTCCATCCCCATTGGCATCATTACCATTATTAGGGGCAAGAGAATAACTGCGGTATCCCCGCACCGACCCGATCCCCCCCATAAAGAATTTTTCATTGATGGGCAAATTACCCGTATCAGAGGCATAACTAAAGCGGGCTTTGTAGCGGAGAATCAAATCGGCATCGATGAATTTTTGAAGCCCTTGGTAAATCCCAAAATTGGTACGACTTTTCCAAAAATTAGAGGTTCCCCCAGCTCCCGCTTTTTCAAAACTTTGGGAGATGACCATCCCCTCACGTGGAACATAATAATCATCAGTATTATCAAAGGTCACTGACACCATAGGGGCGCTTTTACTGTAATCTTGATAATACAATGGATTATAAAGGGTTGTATTAACATCCACATTGCTGTAGCGATTTTTCGAGTAGTTGTATCCTAAATAACCTGTTACGTAACGGTTGAAGCGGTGACCTGTCCCTACTCCCATCCCTTGCGAATCGATTTTATACCCTGAAGAGGAGGTGTAGTCGGTTGAACTGGAGTTGATAGAAAAGTTACCACTAAAATCGCTATCATTAAGGCGAGGGTTGGTGATATTAAACGCATAGTTTTTGGTGAGTTGTGACTTTTGGACATTGACACCCACGTGCAATCCTGAACCAAAGATATTACGATCACTAATGGCAGCACTGAGCAATACTCCGCCAAAACTTCCATATCCCCCCCCTACTTGGATATTTCCGGTGGGAGCTTCTTTGGCTTGAACCACCAAATCCATACTCTCATCGCTTAGACGCTTCTCTTCGATGGTGTTGCTTTGAAAATAACCTGTGCGTCCCAGTGCATTACGAGAATCTTTGAGATTGGTAAGACTGTATTGATCCCCTGGTGCCAAGAAAAGTTCCCGTCGAACAACACGGTCTAAGGTACGGTTGTTTCCGGAAATGACGACATCGTGAATGTGTACTTTTTTACCCACGGTGACACGGTAGATTACTTCAACGGTTTTAGTCTCTTTGTCTTTGCGCAGATCGGGTTGCACTTGGACAAATGCGTACCCCAAATCGGCAATTTTGGTTTTGATCCGATCGGCATCATCACGGAAGGTTTTGATGTTAAAAGGTTTGTTTTTTTCCAATTGGATGACTTTGAGTAGCTCTTGATCGTTAATGACATTGGTGTCTTGGAAAACTAAGATATCAGACGTTTTATAAACATCCCCCTCAAAAACAGAGTAGGCAATCGATGCCTCGTAATGGTTAAGGTCAACGGTCGTAAAGGGCTGATCCACTTGTGCATCCAAATACCCTTTTTGCATATAATAGTCACGAATACGCATAGGATCGTATTGGAGTTCGCCCAATTTCATTTTCCCATCATTACGTCCCCACATCCATCCCATAAACTGGTGCGCTTTATTGGCGATGGTCTTTTCAAACTCTTTGGGATTAACCCCTGAAACCCCCAAATATTTCAAGGTTTTGATGACAATAGTTCCCCCCTCATTGGCGATGAAGGTGACTTGCATACTTCCATTATCAAGTTTTTTAGTCTCTACTTCTACCACAGAATCAATTTTTCCCTCTTGGTTAAGGGCATCGACGATCCGTTTGCGAGCATTTTCGATACGGGCAGGATCGTACAGTGACCCTTTGTCAATTTGAAGAAGGGTCTTTTTTTCTTCCTCATTGTTCTCTTTGTACCCTTTGAGTTCGAGCTTAGAAATAACGGGCTTCTCTTTAAAGTGGAACGTAACCGTTCCGTTTTCCTCATCTGCCCAAATGTCCTCAAAATATCCTTGGTTAAAGAAAATTTTAACCGTTCTATCCATCTCAAAAGGATCTAAGGGTTGCCCAATTTTCACGGTATTAAGCCGTTTAGCAACAGCTGGAGAAATATGAACCATCCCATCATAATGAATGGCTTCAACATTTTGAACAGACGCGTGTGCCAAAGCGCAACTTAGCACGACAGAGAGGGTAATTTTTTTCAAGTTGGAATCCATTACAGTAAATTGGTGCTTATTTTAGCACCCTAATGATTAATGTTTCTGTAAATCTGCTAGAATACCGATAAACAAGTTATTTTAGCAAAGGTTAAGTATGCACATTGGTATCGTCGGATTGGGGCTGATGGGAGGATCGTTAGCCCTTTCACTCAAAAAGCTCCCATTCGTCACATCGGTGGCAGGGAGTGATCATAATCATGACCATCAACGCATTGCCTTAGAATTGGGATTGGTGGATGCCATTGTCTCTTTTGAAACGCTCAAAGAACGGTGCGATGTTCTCTTTTTTGCCGTTCCTGTCGATGGGGTCATTGCGTTGTTTCATCAATCAATCGATTTGGCAGGGAGTAATACGACGCTGATTGATCTAGGAAGTACCAAAGCCCTTATTGTCGAAGCCATCCCCCCTGAAATTCGTCCCAATGTGGTTGCCGCGCATCCCATGACGGGGACCGAACATTTTGGTCCCAACGCTGCGTTTGAGGGGCTTTATACCGACAAAGTGGTGGTTTTGTGTGATTTGGAACACAGCGGTGCCATCCAACGCGCCGTTGCCTTGAAGCTTTTTCGCGCTATTGGGATGCAAATTCACACCATGAACGCCCAACAACACGACCGACACGCCGCTTTTATTAGCCATATGCCCCATGTAATCTCCTACGCATTGGCCAATACCGTCTTAGCCCAAGAGGAAAAAGAGAATATTCTCACCCTTGCAGCGGGAGGGTTTCGCTCGATGAGCCGTTTGGCAAAAAGTTCCCCCTCCATGTGGGAAGATATTTTTCATCAAAATCGGGGCAATGTGTTAGAGGCGGTTGAATTATTTCAACAGGAATTAGCAACTCTTAAAGCCGCATTGGAAGCAAGCGATTACCCTACGTTACACAAAGAGATGAAAGATGCCAATAAACTCTATGAGATTTTCTCCTAAACTCTCCACATAATGCAGAGAGTTAAGGGACAATTGAGTTAGGGGCTAAGAAGAGAAGTTTTTTGGGTCAATGGATTTGGAAATATACGAAAAAATGGTGTAAAAAAAGATAAAAAAGGGATGTAAAAAGAAGAGGGGGAAATGGCGCAGCCAACGAGACTCGAACTCGCGACCTCCTGCGTGACAGGCAGGCATTCTAACCAACTGAACTATGGCTGCATTAACAA
Source organism: Sulfuricurvum sp. (assembly GCA_036170115.1). GTDB lineage: Bacteria > Campylobacterota > Campylobacteria > Campylobacterales > Sulfurimonadaceae > Sulfuricurvum. The sequence goes on along the minus strand of JAVHOQ010000108.1, from coordinate 250 downwards.
TGGTGGGAATTACAAGACTCGAACTTGTGACATCTACCTTGTAAGGGTAGCGCTCTACCAACTGAGCTAAACTCCCGATTCAAAATCGAAATCAAAATAACATGGCGCGGCCAACGAGACTCGAACTCGCGACCTCCTGCGTGACAGGCAGGCATTCTAACCAACTGAACTATGGCTGCATTAACAATGGTGGGAATTACAAGACTCGAACTTGTGACATCTACCTTGTAAGGGTAGCGCTCTACCAACT
>JAVHOQ010000107.1:0-8379 GCA_036170115.1 Sulfuricurvum sp. | reverse complement strand
GGGGAAAGTTGATTTTGCCTCATTGTTTATCGCTTTGGATGGGAAACAGTACGCATCGTTAAAAGAACTCGAAGCTGCCGGTGCACCGGCGATCAAATACGGGGCGTTTTTAAATGATACGGTCTCGTTTATTATTTTAGGGTTTGTCGTCTTTTTGATGGTCAAAGGGTATAACACCATGCGCAATGCCCAACCTGCTGCACCCATTACGACCAAAGTGTGTCCCGAGTGTGGAATGGCGATCCCCTTAAGTGCCAAAGTGTGTCCGTACTGCCAAGGTGCGCAACACCAAGACTAACTGACGGTTAAAAAAGAAAATACATAACCTTAAAGCGTCACATTAGGGGTAATGTGTTAACCGTTTATGGGGTAATATGGCTACCATTCTTACCCTATAAAAGTACAAGGAGAGACCATGAAAAAAGAGAGTGAACCCACATTACGTTCCATTGAGGATTACGATACCCTAAAAGGGGACAAAAAAAAGGTGGTCTGGAGAGTTATTCTCGTCGGATTGCTCCTTGGCGCACTCTATGCAGGGGCAAAAATCTATTATGGGGATGTTTCTGATTCCCTCCCTACGAGTGATTCTATTACGAAAGTGCCTTTGAGATAATGGTGGCGATACTTATAGGGGCGTATACCCTTTATCTCCTCATTCGGTTGTATGCCAGCGTCATGCAAATCGGGTTTATCAATCGGATCAAGCACCAAGGTGCGATTTTGATGAGCGATTCTTCGTATCGAGAAGCCGCCAATTACGCCGTTGCCAAAGAAAAACTCTCCATGCTGGAAGTGTGTGTGGAGTATGGTCTGTTTTTGGTGTGGATGATGGGATTGGTCTATTGGGTCGATCAAACCCTTATGGGATATTCAATGATGACCCAATCCATTGTCGCTGTGTTGGGATTATTGCTGTTTCATTTGGTGGTGATGCTCCCTTTTGGGTGGATCGCTAAATTCAAAATCGATGCGCAGTATGGCTTTAATCGCTCTTCACTGGGGCAATTTATCAAAGACACCCTCGTTAGTACCCTTTTGATGATCGTTGTAGGTGGTCTCATTATCGCAGGCGTTTCGTGGATCATCAGCTCCAGTACGTTGTGGTGGTTGTGGAGTTTTTCCTTTATTTTTGCGATTGTTGTGGCACTTAATATGTTTTTTCCGACGATTCGTGCGCTGTTTTTTGACACCGTAACCCCCCTAGAGCAAGGGGAACTTCGGGAAAAAATCGAAGAACTGATGACCAAAACAGGGTTTGTCAGTAGCGGTATTTTTGTGAGTGATGCCAGTAAACGGGATGCACGACTCAATGCCTATTTCGGGGGATTGGGGAAAACCAAGCGGGTTATTTTGTTTGATACGTTGATTGCAAAATTATCCCCCCAAGAACTTGTAGCGGTATTGGGACATGAGTTGGGACACTTCGCCCATGGGGATTTGTACAAAAATATCGCGATGGTGGGGGGAATGTTGTTGGGGATGTTTGCCCTTTTTGGGAATCTTCCTCAGGGCTTATTTTTAGAATTGGGGGTTTCCCCCTCTCCTCATGTGTTGATGATGCTGTTTATCTTGACCCTTCCTTTGGTGAGTTTTGTGGTGATGCCTCTTATGGGGATGATGAGTCGTCACAATGAATATGAGGCCGATAAAACAGGAGCTTCCCTAGGGGGTGCAGAACATTTGGTCAATGCCCTCAAAAAACTGGTGAGCGAGAACAAAAGCTTCCCCCTTTCCCATCCGTTGTACCGATTTTTGTATACGACCCATCCCCCTGTGGTCGATCGACTTCAAGCCTTGGGTTCGGTCATTGCAGTGCAAACGACTACGGGTTATGAGGATCCATGCCCCAACGATTAAAAGAGATTCATGCTACGATTAGCAAACGTTTAGAGAGGGTAGTCGATTCCCCTCGTCGTGAGGCGGAACTTCTCCTTATGGCGTACCTTAACCAAGATCAGCTCTACTGTATCACCCATCAAGAGACCCTTATCGATGAAACCGATCCCACCCTTATTGCATGGATTGAAAAGCGTAGTCGCAATGTCCCACTTGAATACCTTACGCAGCAGGTAAGCTTTTATTCCCACACGTTTTACATCGACGAGGGGGCATTAATCCCCCGTCCCGAAACCGAACATCTTATCGATGAAGTGCTCTCACGGGTGGATCACACCCAAGCAATGACCGTTGTGGAGGTAGGCACTGGCAGTGGTATCATCTCGATTATCCTTGCCTTACACCTTCCCCATGCCCGTTTTATCGCCGTGGATATTTCACCTCCCGCCCTTGCTGTGGCACGCCGTAATATTTATGCGTTTGGGTTGAGTGAGCGTATTGAACTTCGGGAGGGGGATTTACTCTCGTGCGTCAGTGAACCCATCGACCTTTTGGTCTCCAATCCCCCCTATATTGCCAATGATTTCCCCTTAGACTCCAACCTTGCGTATGAACCCCAAAATGCTCTTTTTGGGGGGGATGTTGGGGATGAAATTATCCGTCGTTTGTTGGATGAGGCACTGCGTCGTGCTATTGCTCTCTTTGTGTGCGAGATGGGATACGATCAACGCACCAAGGTGCAGGAATATCTCAAACCTTTTGCGGTACAATCTTTAGAATTTTATCAAGATTTAGCCTCGTTTGATCGGGGATTTAGTGTGAGGATTACATGAATAAAAACGCCTTGATCGATACGATCTATGTATTACTTGTTGCGATGACCGCAGGTGCAGTTTTGGTTTTGGGTGCGGTGGTTGCTGCGGTGGTGTTTCACTCCGAAGCGTACCTTACCCTACCCCTTTTGTCTCGGTATGAAGAGGGGAAAATTATGGGGGAGATTTTTCGCCGATTTAGTTACTGGGCGTATGCTATGGCGATTGTCATATCCATTTATGAAATTTCCCGTTACAAAGTGATGCAGATTGATACAATGGCAATGCTCTCTGCTATGGGATCGATTGGGACACTGTTGCTTTTTTGTGGGGTCTATGTCCCCAAAATTTTGGCGTACCAAGCTGCGGGAGAAGATGCCATCGATGCGTCGTTTGAAGCGTTGCACAAAGCCAGTGAGATTGATTTTAAAATCCTGTTGGTGGCGTTGGTGATCTTATTTGGTCGACGAGTTTATGTGATTGCGAGTAAAAAATAATGATTCAGTTTGAAAATGTCACCAAACGTTTTGGGAATCGGGAAATCCTTCGTGGAGTGAATTTGACCATCGAAAAAGGGAAAACCACCGTTATCTTCGGAGTATCAGGGGGGGGAAAATCGACCATTATTAAACACATGGTGGGATTGCTCAAACCCGATCGAGGGATTATTCGGTACCAAGGTCGTCGTATTGACAATATCGACGAGCAGGCGTTGCGGGAAATTCGGAAAAAAATTGGCTTTTTGTTTCAAAGTGGTGCCTTATTTGATAGCATGAACATTGGGGATAATGTTGCTTTTCCGATGCGGGAACACCAAAACTTAACGCCCAAAGAACTCAATCGCAAAATCGATGAAAAACTCACCATGGTGGGATTGGAACCTTCCGTGGTAAAATCGCTCTATCCCGAAGAACTCAGTGGCGGAATGCGCAAACGGGTGGGATTGGCACGCACCTTGGCATTGGAACCTGAAGTGATTTTATACGATGAGCCCACCTCAGGACTGGATCCGGTGACCAGTGATTTTATTACCCAAATGATTTGTCGCTTACGGGATGAGATGGGGATGACCTCGGTGCTGATTAGTCACGATATTGCCGAGAGTTTCAAAGCAGGGGACAATTACGCGATGTTATTTGATGGGGTGATTGTGGCAGCGGGGGATAAAGACTCGTTTCAAGCTTCCCCCAATGAAGTGGTGCAACAATTTATTCATGCTCGTTCTGTGGGCCCGATAGCCTTTCATTAAAAATACGTTTAGAAGGGGGAGAGGATGAAAGAATCAGATTTTATACTGGTAGATGAGGTATTAAAAACAAAAATCAATTCGGTTCTTGTTGAAGAGACATTAGACCATTTTGCGATTGTCAGTATGAGTGATCGTGCTGGCAACATCCTCTATATTAATCAAAATTTTATCGATATTTCAGGGTACACCCAGTCTGAATTGCTAGGATCGAATCATCGTATTGTACGATCGGATTTTCATCCTGAATCCTTTTATCAAACCATTTGGGACACCATTTCGCAGGGCGAAACATGGATGGGGGATATTTGTAATCAGCATAAAAATGGAGAGCGTTATTGGGTTCATGCGGTCATTAAACCTATCTTTGATGATGCGGGTACCATTGAACACTATTTATCCATTCGGATTAATATTACCAAACTCAAACAAGCGGAAGAGAAAATTTACAAATTAGCGTTTTATGATCCACTTACCCAATTAGCCAATCGAACCTTATTAGCCGATCGTTTTAAATTATCGATTGCACGGGCGCAACGACAAAAGAAACTCTTTGCGGTGTGCATGATTGATTTGGATGGATTTAAGCCTGTTAATGATAAATACGGTCATGCTATGGGCGATCGGGTTTTAGTAGAAGTGGCTAAACGGCTCAAAGAGATCATTCGAGGATACGATACGGTGGCGCGTCTGGGTGGGGATGAGTTTGTATTGCTCATCAATGATATTGTTGATGAAGCTGCCCTAAAAAGTATTATTGGACGGGTATTGAACGCATTGTCAGCAATGTATGTGATCGATGAAAAACACCTACGTCTGTCCGCTAGTATCGGAAGTGCTTTGTATCCCACAGATAATGTGGATGCCGATATTTTACTGCGTCATGCCGATCATGCGATGTATCAAGCCAAGCAAATGGGGCGTAATCAGCACCAAATGTTTGATGTCTCCTCTGAAATTCAAATGAATCTTGCCCGCCAAACGATTCAAGGGGTGAAAAAAGCGTTACATCAGGATGAATTAGAGTTATATTACCAACCCAAAGTGAATATGCGTTTAGGCAAAGTAGTGGGAATGGAAGCATTGTTACGGTGGAATCACCCCAGTCGTGGAGTGTTATCTCCTATGGAATTTTTACCCCAAGTCGAAAAAAATGAGCTGATTATCGATATTGGGGTATGGGTAATGGATCAAGCGTTGCAACAATTATCCCAGTGGGTTGCATCTAATAAAGCGTGGGTCGTGAGTGTCAATATTGCCGCATTGCATTTTCAAAGTGGACTCTTTTTAACCCATCTACAAGAGGCATTACGCCGTTATCCTGATGTTTCACCCTCATTATTGGAAATTGAGATTGTCGAATCGGTGGCATTGGGAGATATTTATCAGGTCAACCAACTCATACGGGATTGTCAGAAATTGAAAGTCACTTTCTCTTTGGATGATTTTGGGACAGGGTATTCATCGCTTAGTTATCTTAAATACCTCCCTGTCGAAACCATTAAAATTGATCAATCGTTTGTTCGTGATTTGTTGGACGATAAGGATGATTTGGCATTAACCGAAGCGGTGATTGATATGGGACGGGTATTTGATCGCAAAATTATTGCTGAGGGGGTAGAGACTGCTGAGCATGGAACGTTATTGTTACGCTTAGGATGTGATCTAGCCCAAGGGTATGGGATTGCTAAGCCAATGCCAGCTTCGTTTGTCGTCGAGTGGGAAGCGGGGTATACCCCCTCTCCTGCATGGAAAATGTGGTCGGATACCAAATGGAATTTGGATGATTTCCCCTTTTTATTGGCACAACACGACCATATCAAGTGGGTCAAGCACGTCATTGCCTCGGTCGAAAACCCCGCTCGTTTGGAATTAAGTCAAGCGGAGGTGATTGATGCCCATCAATGTCGGTTTGGGCATTGGTATTATGGCTATGGCGTACAACGCTACGGTCATTTAGCTGAATTTTCCAATCTCGAAACCATTCACAATCGGGTGCATGAGATTGGTACCCGTATTTTGCACCATACCAAACAAGGGGATAAAGTCAAAGCACAAGCGTTATGCGGAGAGTTATTGATGGTAAAAACAGAAATTTTAACCCGCCTTGAAGCGTTACAAAAAGTGGTAAACTCCCTCTCCCAAAAGGGAGTGGATTTGCAAGGGTAATTTAACGATTCTCTTCTACAAGATCAATGGTCTCGATAACATCCAATCCAAAACCACTCAGTCCCGCGAAATCGGGTATTTTGGTTTCACGGATAAGTCGCATATGTCGAATCCCCAAAAGTTTCAAAATTTGAGCCCCAATCCCATACTCTTTGATATTCCCTTGGGGATGTTTGGGTTTATCCATAAACAATAATACCCCACCGTTGAGTTTCATATAGTGGATGGCATTCATTAGATGGGTATAGTGGGTTTGATTGAGTAACAAATCCCGATCACTGATGACATTATGGACTTTGACATTAGCAGTCTCTCCCACATTGTAAAAAACAATGGCACTATGGTGATCCCCATGATGATCTTCAAAGGTATGCTTTTGAACATGAACTCCGAAAAAATCAATGGTTTCGGTCGAGGTGAGATGCACCAACCGCTCATTGGCAAGACGATACTCCACAATATCGGAGATATAGACGGTTTTAAGGGAATGTTTTTGGGCAAAGAGATCTAAATCATCCCGTCGAGCCATAGAACCATCTTCTTTCATAATCTCACAGATAACCGCCGATTCAGCCAATCCTGCTAAACGACATAAATCAACGGATCCTTCAGTGTGACCGATGCGCACAAGTGTCCCCCCCTCTTTGGCGATTAAGGGAAAAATATGCCCTGGCATTACCAACTCATGGGGCTGACTAATGGGATTGGCCAAAATTTTAATGGTCATATCCCGCTCATGCGTCGATATTCCCGTCGTAGCTGCTGCTGCATCGACCGAAACCGTAAACGCCGTTTCGTGCATTGAGAGGTTGTTCTTGACCATAGGCTCTAAGTGTAGCCGTTTGGCAATGGTGGGATTGATAGCAACGCATATAAGCCCTTTGGCGTGGGTTGCCATAAAATTAACATGATCGGGGGTCGAGAAAACCGAAGGATAGACTAAATCCCCCTCATTTTCACGATCTTCGTCATCGACCATAATAACCATTTGCCCTTTTTTAAACGCTTCGATGGCTTCTTGAACCCGTAACAGTGCTGACATCTGTCTCTCTTTTAGTATGTAGTATAGGGGGGGGATTATAATCAAAAAGGGTTAAAAAAGGGGGAAAAATGGAAAATTTGATATTCTTTTGTAAAGCACTTGACAATCATCAAAAACATCGCTATAATTTCGGTCTCACAACACATTGTTGGGGTGTAGGCAAATGGTATGCCAACAGTTTTTGGTACTGTAGATTGAAGGTTCGAGTCCTTCCACCCCATCCACTTTCTTACCGCGGAATAGAGCAGTCCGGTAGCTCGTCGGGCTCATAACCCGAAGGTCGTAGGTTCAAATCCTGCTTCCGCAACCAATCATAATCCCCATAAATAGCCACTTTAATCAACTTAAGCAAATTTCAAAGAATCTTCAATAACCGACTGTGTGCCATTTTTGTGTCCAGCGTGTGCAGGCTCAACCTCAAAATCATCAAGGAAACTTGCACGCTTAACACTTTTTTCTTCATTATGTTTTGCATAGAATCGCAAGGTGATACTTGCATCCTTATGCCCAAGCATTTTGGACACCCAAAGGATGTCCTCCCCACGAGAGATCATCATAGTAGCAAACGTGTGTCGCGTTTGATACTGATTTCGTGAGGGTAACCCTAAACGCTTTATGAGTGGATCCCAGTAGGTTTTACGAATGCTACCCGCATCCTGAAAACCATTCCCATGAGTATTTAGGAAAATTTCTTTACCTCTTAACCCTGTTTCTTTGAACTGCTCCTTTAGAGCTTTTTCCACAGGGGGTAGCATATCAATCGTACGATTAGAACTAGAGGTTTTTGGTTCCCCAATAACCCCTGCTCGAATCGATCGCGCTATCCTGATTTTTTTACTTTGGAAGTTAATATCTTCCCATTTTAATGCCATCATCTCCCCCGTACGCATCCCTGTAAAGAATGAGAGTGAGAGAAAGTACTTATACCATCCCTGAGAAGCACAAATAATCGTACGTGCTTCATCAAGGGTAAAAGGATAAATATCCTCCCCAGTTGTTTGGCGAACGCCTCTCATGCCATCAAAGGGATTTTTAGGGATGATTCCATCGGCTGCAGCATCTCCCAAAATCCCTTGGAATACCATTCGGATATTATGCACACGCTTGGAGCCAATACCACTCTCTTTTATTTGCCCTTGCCATGCCAAAAGATCGGTTTTAACGATTTTTGTCACGGGAACATCACCGAAAAATGGGATGATGCGTTTTTTGAAAATACCAACTGACCTTACGCAGTAAATAATTTTTTCGGGATAAGCGTGGTATAAATT
>JAVHOQ010000106.1:0-31281 GCA_036170115.1 Sulfuricurvum sp. | reverse complement strand
AATCGGATGGCTTATTTGGAGCTTCAGAAGTTGAAGGGTGCGTAAGGTCAGTTAACATAAAAGTGATTGTAATTTCGTTGAAGAGATAAACACAAAAGGATGGTGGACCCTAGCTCTACCGACAAGTCCCTATTTATCGATATTCTGAGAGGTATAGCCATAGAGATACCCCTAAAAAGCAATGCCTATATGCTTGTTATATCCGACTATTTTATGATCTCTAGTATAGGATAAATGTCTAAAAAAAATGTCTAGCAACGTGTAAAATATTCACATTTAGACATTGGTATTTTAGGTATAAATGCTTTAAGTGAGAGCTTTTTATTACTATGCATCTTTAATAATTGGCGAATTCGCCTCATTTTAATTCAGCCTGTCCCCATTTTTTTTCATTTTTTTTTTGTCCCCATTAGGGGTTAAAACGGTACGTTACTAACATTTTAAAAACGGTTTTATACCAGCTCTTTTTAAACCCTGAAATATAGTTAAAAATTTTCCCGAAACCCTAAAATCTTTTCAAGACACTCATTATCTTGTAATAATCTTTTTTTATCCAGTGAGCCATTTTGCTCAACATTAAAATGGAGTGTTTTACACGATTTTTCCCCGAATGCAATCATTCCAATTTGTGAAATATCTTTAAAAAGATCCTGCGGTAATAAAATGACGAATTCTTTATTTGGAAATTGTTTTTTTGCTTCAATGCACTCTTGTTGATTTTCACAGGCTAAAAATTTATTAAATCTCGACTCCAATGCAAAAGGTGTCAATGCTCCATTTTGATATTCCTGATAACCATTTTTTTCTATCAATAAAATTCTTGCTTTCTCAAAGAGTTTTTCGTGTGGAATAGTAATTTGAACATTCGCCTTGGATGCACTTAAAATTAATACAAATAAAAACGTAAATAAAATATCCAACAATATAACTACAGGAGGATAAGAGATTACACGTTTCATTATTTCGAGCTTATATGTTTAAAAATATACACTTTCAAACCAAGATTCAACGTATAGATCAATCCCCCCGCTATAGTCGTCAATGCCGCATCAAAAAATGCTCTACTAAAGGTATCTTGGATGTCTCCCCCATTGGCTACCAAAATAGCAAAAGCGATAATCGTCCCCAAAACTCCCAATATCGGTGGTGTATTAATCGCCCAATCAGTAATATCAAAAAATACACCATTCAAATCATCTATTTTTTCAAACTTAACATAAAGGGAAGTCGAAATAGGAAAATTTAACGCCAAGATAAGTAAAAAATAAATAAAATTAATCATATAGTTAGTATCAAAAACATAGCGAATGAATTCAAAAGCTTTTGACTCTTTTTGATGTGTTATGGGATGCTGAGCGTTGAGCAATTGTGTTTTTGTCTGATTAAAATCTTTTTCCATCAAAAGCTGACAATCAACATTAATGTTTCCACACTCACTGAGAAACTTTTGCTCACTTTGCTCACGAAGTTCTCTATCCGAAGGGATAGCAACAGTTACTGTAACAGACTTGCTAAGTTTTTCACTGTCCACACCATTTTTTAAACTCACCAACGGATACAAAATCGCTAAAAAAACAAAAATGGATAACGGAATAGTTCCTAAAAAATATCTTATATAAACTTTGAACACAAAATTTCTCCCATCATTTTTTAAGATCACTCAGTACAAAAAAAGGATTACTTACCATCTAATGCATTCCTAGCATTTTGCTCAGCTTTTTTAATAGCCTCAATTAACTCCTTTGCCTTGTTATGTTCTGTTTCCTCTTTAGTCGTCTTATCGTAAGTTTGATTTTTCCCGAGATCAACTGTCGGACTAGGAACACATCCCACTAAAAATATCCCCGTCAACATTATAAATAGCCATTGCATTTTCATTAATTACTTCTCTTTTGATTTTGTGTATTAATAGGAGTGGAAATTTTTTTACACTCCTCATCTAATGTTTTCCATCGTTTGCTATCATTGGCTGCTTGTTTTCTAGCACTTTGACATGGTTCTTCCTTGGGTGCTGGCAATAGCATTTGTTGTGATGAACAAAATGCTTGACATTGATTGGCTATTTCCTGAATATTCTTTTCATCAGGTGAAACTCTCGCAGCATTTTTATAGTTTTCACAGTGATTACAGTCTTGGCTTTTTTCATTTATCTGTTTGCGGGTCAACTGAGCATAAGGAATTGGTTGTTGCGGTGCGGTTTCAAAGGATTGCTGTTGAACCCCTATCGGAGTTGCTATTACAAGGCTTTCATCTTGTTTGCACTCTTCATATCTTTTAATTGCTTCTCCTACCCATTTAGAATGTTGTTCACTATTGCTTTGATAATACTTCGCTATTAGACTACTGGCATGATCTCCGTATCCATCACAACTTTCAAGATTAATCAGTGAAGAAGATGCAAGCATCCTTTTATAGGCACCTTCCAAGGCTTTGTCAAAGTTGCTGATAAGTTTTTTCTTTACGTCTCGTTTGATAGCACCGTTTTTGTTTTCATCTGTTGGTGAAAGAGCTGTTAATGCACTGCAGGGGTTACCTTTTAGTCCTTTTTCGATTGATACTACATTATTTAGATAAGCATCCACCCGCTTCACGAAATCTTTATGGAGTGGATACGTAAAAATCAGTTCATCCGTTAAGGGAAAATTTTTGTTAACAACCATAGGAGGCAACGCCTTTTTTTGATACGTTTCAATCTCAGAGACAAAAGAACTACACCCATCATCTGCATTAGAAAAGGACACTAACTGTGAAAACAGTAAAAAAATCAAACTTTTTTTCATCTATTCCCCTTCAAGGATTACATTTTATTTTTATAAATCGAAGAGACGCTTCACTTGCTCTCATTTCATTTTCCACTTTTTCTCTTGTCGCTACATCAAGATGATTTAAATTGTGTTTTGCTTTCACCAAAGAGTTACCTGTCTCATAATAATAGTGTTCACACTCTTGAGCTAATGTCCTCCATCGTGTACTATTGGGTGCCTTTCGTGCATAGGCTTTGTTATTTTCACAGTCAGCCGTACCTGAAACATACGCTACCATCTGTTTATTAAGTTCTGTGGAAAGTACCTTGATTTCTTCGAGTGATGCGGCTAATTGTTGCGTATCGTTTTTAAAACAGTTTGTTGCTTTAACACATGCCGTTTGATTATCTCTATGCGATTCTTTTAACTCTCTTTCACAATTAACACCATAAACGAGAATAGTACTGCTTATTATTCCTAAAAGTATTTTTTTCATCATTTCTTCTTTCGTAACTCAGCGTCAACTGCTTTAATGGTTTGAATGTCTTTTTGCATTTCAGCGCGTTTTTGAGGATTTTGTTCCTGTTTGAGCTCATTTTCAATCGCTTTAATATCTTTCTTGATATGTTCCAACCGTGAGTTATAAACTGTTAGATCAAAATGCTCTATTATTTCGCGAGATTTTCTGTTAATTTCTCTGATCTCTACAAGATATGCTTTACACTTCTTTAGATTTCCCTCACCCTCAGCGATATTATCACGAATGATTTTTTGGGGATTTCCACCTCCACCACCACCTATTGGGGCTACCGCACCAGGAGAAGTAGCGAAAAGCGATTGCGCTAAAACAAGTATTAGAAAGCTTTTTCCACATACTATAAAATTTTTTTTCATACTATTTCCTTTTTTTAGTGTATTTGTAAGACATCATCTATATAAGCTTGCTGTTGGGAGGTACATCTATCACTTGCCATAGCTTTTACTTTTAATCTACTAGCTTCAAATTTTCTATCTTCAGCTATAAGATGTTTTATTTCTTGAATTTCAGAAGCGCAACCAACTACAGCAGGTATCGGTATTGGTTTAGGTATCTGTTTTGGTTTACACTGATTACCAACTTTGATTTCACCTTTTTTGCAAACTATGGGTTTTGGTTTGCACTGATTACCAACTTTGATTTCACCTTTTTTGCAAACTATGGGTTTTGGTTTAGGAGATATGACAGGTGTGACTCTTGCTTTAAAGTAAGGTAAAACATCTTTGACACATTCACGATAATCATGATTCTCTTGTTGCTGATATATTTGCAAAACTTTTTGAACACCATGCCATTCATTTTGAGTTAGTGTAGCGTTTGATTGTAGTTTACCATTAATAAGAAGACGTACACTCCCATTAACTTCAGCTTTTCCTTGAACTGTTTTACTAGAGTATTTTCCCTCATCTGCCAAAGCACAAAGCTGTCGGAAGAGCTTAACATCGTCCGGTGTTATTGTCTCTGCTAAAGCATAAGTGGCTAAAAACAATATGAAAAATAAAACTTTCATGAAAACCTTTTTTTAACTTTATTACAAAAATTATTGCTATGCATGATATAGAATAAAATCTTAAAATAACCAAAAATAAATATTGATTTCACTGTTTTTCTCACACCCACTCTCCTGTATTTTCATTTCACACTGGTAACCGTTCCACCTCAAGAGAGGATGGAATGAGAGAAAACCCTATCGTTAAGAACGAAAATGGGGACAGGCTGAATTAAAATGAGGCGAATTCACATAGCAAAGGAATACCCCTAAAAATCTTAATTGTTATTGAACTGGCTTAATGGGTGCTAGAGGCTAAAAAGTGGTAAAAATGCCTAATTTAGGTGATTTTATGAGTGTTTATTGAAGGTTATTAGAGGAGGTTAAAACGTACCGTGGTGGACCCTAGCGGGATCGAACCGCTGACCTCGACGCTGCCAGCGTCGCGCTCTCCCAGCTGAGCTAAGGGCCCAAAAAGAATTTTTTGGAAGGAAGAACCGAAATTATAGAGAGTTCCTCCTTAAAATTTCTTTGGAACGCTTTACATCGGAAGATCAAAAAAATACGCCAGTCCATAATAGATGCTATAGACACCATAAATGGCGATAGCGACCGCTGCGATACGATTCATGCTCTGACGAAACGCAATTTCCCGCATAAAATTAACCGACTGACCCAATGCCAATAACGTAGGGACGGTCGAGAGACCAAAGACCGCCATAATCAATCCCCCTTGGAGAATCGAAGCCGATGAGGCAGCTTTGGCAGCGAAGAAAAAGACAAAACCGCATGGAAAAAAGCCATTCATCATCCCCAAGGCAAAAAAGCTTGGGATACTTTTGCTTTTGATCAGACGGGAAAAAAGGAGTTTAAAGAGCTTAAGATGGGAAAAAGAGTGTTCCAGCGCGTGCAAGAGTTTGGAAAGTCCCAGCATCGACAACGCCGTAATAATCATCAATACCCCCGCGAAGATAAACAACGCCCCGTGCATCTCCATGGTGAGCATAAACAGTGACCCAATCCCCCCAAATACCATCCCCAGCAAAACGTAGGAACTTACGCGACCGATATTATAGGCACTATGACGCGCCAATTGAGCAACGCGACTCATCGAAGGGTCAATTTTGGTCGAGCTGTAGGCGACAATAAATCCACCACACATTCCAATGCAGTGCCCAAAACTCCCTGCAAAAGCGATGCTCATGATCACAAACCAATCCATTGATCCCATTGTGCCACTCCTCTTAACGTATTCTTAACACGAATATGCAACAATAGCACAAAATTACCAAAAGGAAAAAAAATGAAAAAAATTTTACTTGCCCTAATCGCCGTTGCTGCCATGGGAAATGCGGATCAATTGACCCATCTCAAAATTGAGGGGATGATGTGTCCTGCGTGTGTGAAAAATGTTAAAGGGTCACTCAACGATGTAGCGGGCGTTAAAGATGCGACAGTCTACCTCAAAGAGGGAAAAGCCCAAGTGACCAGTGCCAATGGGGTAAAAGCTGAAGTGATGTGCGATGCGGTCAAAAAAGCGGGGTATGGGTGTTCAGTGGGAAAATAAGGGATAGGGTGTAAGCCCTATCCTACGATACGATGATACCTTCCCTCCCTTTCTAAAGAATTCTTTTGCTACGATATGCCATCTGACTGTAAGGATTTTACGATGAGTGATACCCAAAAATGTTACCTTCTCGACACCTCTGTTATCCTTGATGACCCTGTTAATATTTTACGCATTAGCCAAGAAAACACCAATGCCGTGGTCATTACCAATGTAGTACTTGCCGAACTCAACAACAAAAAAGAGGACATTCGTTCCGAAGCGGGGTATCGGGCGAGGGAGTTTTTTCGACTTGCGGATCAAGCGTTTGGGGAACCGATCGCTGCGGTGGAATTGCCCCATTGTATTGTGGATACGTTGGACACAAGCTTATGTCAAAATGACCGTTATTATCGGTTGGATCTCAAATTTGACCGTTCGTTGCATGGTGGGGAAGAGGTTTTGATTGAATTGATCATTGTCCATCGGGAACACTACCGCATTAGTGCCTCGTTTTCCGAACCCAAAGGGCTTAATGATGCCAAAATCGGGGAGATTGCCGATGATTATGATCTGATTTTATTGACCAATGATATGGCGTTTCGGATTGCTTCTGAGATTCAGGGTATCCCGACCCAAAGCATCCACAATAGCAGCGTCGAATCGCCTGAACTGATCGATTTTAATTATACGTACACGTACACCGATGCCCCGACCTTTCCTACGGATGGGGAGCATCATAATTTTAATCAACTCAGTTTTGCCCAAAAATCGCTTAGCAGTTCGGGAGAGTGGTACGAAAGTGGGGTGATGAAATACGCCTTTAGCGTCAATAATGGTTTGGAATGGTGCGATTTTGATCGCCGTTTCGGAGAACATTTCGATGATACGTTGGTGCGACCGATTAATTTGGAACAAAAATTCTATTTTGCGATGATGACCCATCCCCAAAACTATGTCACGGTCGTTGCGGGTTCTACGGGATCAGGCAAAACCCTCATTGCCCTCCAAGCAGGGTTGGAATTGGTCTCTGAGGGGATTGTGGAGGGGATCGTCTATGCTCGTAACACCATCACCTCCAATGATCAACAAGCGGAACTAGGGTTTAGAAAAGGGGATGAAGAGCAAAAAATGGGGTATTTTATGTATCCGTTGTACTCCGCCATCAACTTCACCATCGAACACCAAAGCAAACGCTCCATCGATGCCCGTGTCGAATTTACCGGAACTACCAACTCCATCAAACGGGAAAACGCCACCGAAACGTTTATGAAAAAATACAACATCGAAGTAATGGACATCGCTCATATCCGTGGAACGACCATTTCGCGTAAATTTGTTATCATCGATGAAGCCCAAAATATGACCAATGCGACGATGAAACTCATTGGAACCCGCATGGGGGATGAAACCCGTCTGGTCGTGATGGGTGATCCGGGGCAAATTGACCATCCATTTCTCTCCAAGCGTCGTAATGCGCTGGTCACACTACTCAATAAAGCTTTGCACAGCGATTTTATCGGAGGGATTCAGTTGCGTCACACCATCCGAAGTGAGGTGGCGGATTGGTTTGATAAGAATTTTTAACCTCCAAAATAGGTGAAGTATTTTGTTCAAAAGGTGTGGTATAATTTCGTCGTATTCAAGATGTAACACTCATTCCGTGTAGCTAGCGGATAGAAGATAGGGGCGTTGGCTTTTAAAGCCTGCGCCTTTTTTTTTGCCAATTTTTTGGCTAGGAAGGGTGGCGTGGGTAGTGCTTTGAAAGGAGTGGAGCATCTTGAAATACAAATTTTTGGTAGTTTTTTTAGTCGTGATGGTATTCGTACCCGCACTGAATTAATCAAAAACGGGGGGTAGCTACCCCCGGGCTATCATTAGATCGGAAGAACGCGGATTTTTTGAGAGAGTTTTTCTTTGAGTGTCGCTTCAATGGCGTACAATGTCCCCGTACTGGAACTGGCACATCCCGAACACGCCCCCAAATAGCGGATATAGACATCGATGTAATCGGGTGAATCTTTGATGTCGATCACCTCCATATTTCCCCCATCCATGATCAAAAATTGACGAATCGACTCATCAACGATGCTATCAATGGCTTTGATTTTTTGGACTAAGGTCATGGTCTCGAAGTTACCATGGATCCCTGCATCGGCAGCAGCGCGCATTTTTTCTTCGTCCATCTCTTTGCGGACATCGGAAAGAATATCGACCAAATAGTATTCACGCGCTTCATGCCCACCGGGTTTGATACACGATTTACAAAAGCCCCCTGCTTTGGTGTAGTCGGTCACCTGTTCGAGGGTTTTAAGATCGTTGAGTTTAATCACCTCACGAAGTGTTCCAAGGCTCACACGGGCGCATTCGCAGACGATAATCTCCTCTTCAAAACTTGCCTCATCGACACCCAAATACAATCCCGCCGCTTTTTTGATAACATCGTACGCCATAACGGAGCAGTGCATTTTTTGGGGGGGGACAGCGGGGACATCGGGGGTGTCACGTAGGGACATCTCGACATCGATATTGGTGATTTTGACCGCCTCTTGTACCGTTTTGCCGATGCATAACTCTGCCATCATATCGGAACTGGCAATCGCCGTACCGCATCCGAAGCTTTTGAATTTTGACGCGACAATGGTATCGGTTTGGGGGTCAACTTCCCAATACAAACGGACCGCATCCCCGCAACTCTCTGCCCCGAAATCGGCTACAATGAGGGTGTGACCTGCGCTATCGCACTCCTCTTGGGTGATCTCCCCTTGATTGTGGGGATTGTTCATCAATGTGGTGACTTTGTTGGAGTATTGATCCCAAAGTGATCCACCGAGTAAATCATTTTTTGCCATAATTTTTTCCTTTTTTACAGTTTCATTTTCCCGTCATCCTCGGGCTTGACCCGGGGATCCAGCTGGATTCCCGCCTACGCGGGAATGACAAACTCTTAGTGATGTATCCCACAAGGCAGCTGCCGCACCACCCTCAGTAGGCTGCACAATCGCGTACGAACTGGAGATGGCACGAAGACGTTTGACCGCGTGGGTAAAACGGTCTATAACGTAATCAACCTCTTCATCGGTGGTAAAACGGCTCAAACTCAAACGGATTCCCGTGTGGGCGAGTTCATTGTCTGCCCCAATGGCTAACATAACGCTATTGGCTTGCAAATCTTCACTGGCACACGCCGATCCTGTGGAGGCACCAATAAGGGCAGTATTAAGATCCCACAGCATCCCCTCACCCTCAACGCCACGAATGGAGATTAAGATGGTATTGGGGGTGCGATTACTACGGTCACCGACGGTAAAAACATCTTCCAACGTCCCCAAAAGGGCATCTTCCAGACGATCCCGTTTGGCACGAATCGCGCTCATCTTGGCTTCCATATCGGTCGTTGCCAACTCTAAAGCTTTCCCCATCCCTACGATATAGGGGACATTGAGGGTGCCTGAACGTCGTCCCCCCATCTGGTCTCCCCCGTGCAACAGAGGACTCAAGGGTTGCGAATCACGGATATACAGCGCACCAATCCCTTTGGGTCCATGAAATTTATGGGCGGACATTGACATAAAATCGACATGAACCTCTTGCAGATTCACGGGAATTTTACCTACGGCTTGGACTCCATCGGTATGGAAAAGAACCCCTTTTTGGCGGCACACTTCCCCGATTTCGGCGATGGGGAAAATCATCCCCGTTTCGTTGTTCGCCCACATGATCGAGACCAGTGCGGTTTTGTCAGTAATGAACGCTTTGACCGTATGCGCTTCGACGATCCCTTGGTCATTGACGGGTAAATAGGTCACTTTGACCCCTTGATCTTCCAAAAACTTACACGTCGAAAGGACCGAGGGGTGTTCGATTTCGGTGGTGACAATGTGGTTTTTATCCCCATGAAGGATATGATCAATCCATACGGATTGTAATACCCAGTTGTTGGCTTCGGTCGCACACGACGTAAAAACGATGTCATCCTTATCGCTAGCACCAATGGCTTTATAGGTTTGGTTAATCGCCTGCGTTATCGCGGGATGCGATTGCGTCCCAAAACGGTGCAATGAATTGGGATTACCGTACACGTCACTAAAAAAAGGGATCATCGCTTCGCGTACCGCTGGATCGACCATGGTCGTAGCATTGTTGTCCAAATAGACGTTCATGATGGGGTCTCCTGTGAGTAGATTTTAATATCAGACAATTTTTATCTTATTTAACTTTTGGGATAATAATACAACGCGTGTTATAGAAACCTTAAGGGTTTTTTATATTCAATACCCCTTAAGGTTTCTTTCTCCAAAGAGGTGAACATCCGATCGTTAAAGCAAGGGTTTTAGGGGAAGGTGATACCATAATCAAAAAGGAAAACACCCACCCCATGAAATCCATACTCTTCGTTTGCTTGGGCAATATCTGCCGTTCCCCCATCGCAGAGGGGATCGCACGCCAACGTATCCTTGATCACAACCTCCCTATCACCGTTGATTCAGCGGGTACGGGCAACTGGCACGTGGGGGAAAAGCCCTGTGACCATTCGGTGACCATCGCCCACAAACATGGGGTGGATATTAGCACGTTGCGCGCTCGTCAGGTGACCAAAGCCGATTTTACGACGTTTGATTGCATCGTCGCCCTTGATCAAAGCAACTACAACGACCTTAAAGCCTTAGGGTGTACCAATATGGTCAAATTAGGGGCGTATGGATACGGGGGGAAAGATGTTCCCGACCCCTATTTTTTTGAGGGTCTTGAGGGATTTGAGGCGGTCTATACGATGATCGAAACGTGTGTGGAGTGGTTATTAGCCGTTTAACGATTGAGCAGTGCTGCAATGCGCTCTTGGGTTGCTTCTACCCCGATGATCGCCATGACCGTATCCAATCCAGGGCCTGAGAGTTTCCCCATGAGGGCGATACGAAGCGGCTGCCCGATTTTCCCAAATCCAATCCCCAATTGGGTGACGACCGACTCCATCAGATGGTGATAATCGGCGGGAAGATGAAGCTCTGACGCGGAGGACATGGCATCTGAAAAGGTGGCTAAGATCTCACGACTCTCTGCTTTGAACCCTTTTTTTAAGGCTCCCTCATCGTAGCTTGCAGGAGTGACTAAAATCTCACTGACCAATGTCGCCATCTCCACAAGGGTTTTGGCACGGTCTTTGAGGGCATCGAGGAGAATTTCTCTTTTGTCGTGATCCATAAGCATCACCCCATGAAATTCCAGCAGTGCGCACAACGCTTCATTGGGGGTGTTTTTGAGGTAGTGACTGTTAAGCCAATCGAGCTTATCGGTGTTGTAGACCGAAGCGGAGCGGTTAATGTGGCTAGGATCAAACAAGGAGAGCATCTCTTCCATCGAAAAGATCTCTTGATCCCCATGACTCCATCCCAAACGAACCAAGAAGTTCAATAACGCTTGCGGCGTATACCCCATGGTTTTGTACATCATCACATCGGTGGCACCATCACGCTTGGAGAGTTTTTTCCCCTCACTGTTGTGGATCATCGGAACGTGGAAAAATTTAGGAATGGTAAACCCAAGGGCATCATAGACCACGATTTGTTTGGGGGTATTGGAGAGGTGATCATCCCCGCGAATCACATCGGTCACCCCCATAAGGGCATCATCGACCGCCACAACGAAATTATACGTCGGAGTCCCATCACTGCGGGCGATGATAAAATCATCCAAGATGTCTGCGACATTAAAGACCACATCCCCCTTTACCCCATCCTGCACCGTAATACTCCCCTCTAAAGGGGCTTTGATACGGATAACCGCTTCACGATCCTCGGGTGGAGTTCCCGTAAAATCGCGGTAACGGTTGTCGTATTTGGCGCGCTCTTTGCGCCCCATTTGTTCTTCACGCAGCGCATCAAGCTCTTCCCGACTCATGTAACATCGGTACGCTTTCCCCTCATCGAGGAGTTTTTGGACGTGTTCTTGATAAATGGCTAAACGGCTAGATTGGTACGCAATTTCCCCATCATGCTCCAAGCCCACCCATTTAAACGCCTCCACAATCGCCCGTGCGGCAGCTTCATCATTACGGCTAAAATCGGTATCTTCGATACGAAGCAAAAATTTTCCCCCATTACGACGCGCCCACAAATAACTCAGTAATGCGGTACGTAACCCCCCGATATGGAGATACCCCGTCGGGCTGGGTGCAAATCGAGTCACTATCATTCAAAATCCTTTGGGATGCAATTGCGCCATTGTAATTAAGGGTAGGTTAAAAGGGGGTAAAAAGGGGGAGGTTATGGCGAATCGTTGCGCTTTCCCTATTCCTATCGGGTTTGACTGCACGCAACAACGTATCGTGTATTTTTTGGGCTAAACAGTACGCTAAATTCGGGGGAACCGCATTTTCGACCATTTTATACCCTGCGGTTACATTCGTATAATAAAAGACATGGCTATCGGGAAACGTTTGGATACGTGCGCACTCTCGGACGCTCAACCGTCGATAAAGATGCGCATGAGAGGGGACAAAGACCCGCTTGTTTTGCTCCACAAACGCCATTTTGGGTGCGCAAGGGTGCAAAGGTGCGTGTCGTCCACCCGCTTGAATCGTAAAGGAGGGTTCTTCCCATCCTCTCACCCGATTTCTGGACATATACATGGTCGAAAACCCCCCAATCATGTACTCGTGATTGGGTAACGCACACGCCGATCCATGGGTATAATTTTTTTCTTTGGCCGCTAAAACATTATCCTTTAAATCCCAAATGACATCTTTGAGGAACATTTTTTGAGCAGATTCTTGGGGAAATTCAAACTGAAGGTTCAAGTCCTCTCTAAATCCGATAAAAAACAATCGCTTGCGATCTTGCGGAACGGTGTAATCATGGGCATTTAAAAGTTTGAAGGAGAGGGTATAGCCGCTTTGTGTAAAATGATTTTTGATGTTTTCTAACGCCTCTTTGTGTTTGGGAGCCAACATCCCAGATACATTTTCAGCCAAAAAGAAGAGCGGTTTTTTGTCTCGCAAAACGCGAATAAACTCAAAAAACAGTTGCCCACGATGATCTTCTATCCCGCGTGATTTTCCCGCTTCACTCCAACTTTGGCACGGAGGTCCACCGATAAGCCCTATCGCATCGGGAATATCACACGAGGGGACATTGGCGATGCTACGATGGTCGAGAGTGGTATTGGGGAAGTTTTTTTCAAAGGTCTCCCAAATTTCACTGTCGTATTCATTCGCCCAAATAGTTTGAAATCCTGCTTGATGGAAACCTAAATCTAAGCCACCTGCACCTGAGAATAGGGATATAATGTTCATCGAAAACAACTAAATATCAAAATTATCAAACCCTTCATATTTTGAAAAAGAGAGTAAATACAAACTTTTTAGGATATTAGGTGAAATTTTTTGAAGTTCTGCAAACACACTGTTTTGCATAATTTCATCGTTTATTGAAGCAATAACATCATCTATAACGATTGGTAATTTTTCGCAAAGATTTTTAAAAGCTTGTTGTTCGCCAGTAACTATTTCATAAAACTTGTCAATTGAAACACGCCGTATTCTTTCATCAGATATTTGTTCGTTATCAAGAGAAATAGTCCATCGTATATTTTGACTATTTTTTGCAATCACTTCCACCAAAAAACATTGAGCATTTGAATTTGTATTTATTTTATGTTGCATTCTCATGTAAGTCTTTTGAGATGAGGAAGAGTTCATTGTATTGTGCTTATTTTTCATCTCAACAAATATTTTTAAATTTTCATTGACAATATCAAAGCCCTCTTTTGGAACACTCCATCCATTGCCAAAATATTTGAAAATATTTTGATGAAAATATCCGATGTGATTTGTATTGGATTTATCAATTTGTCGCATGATTTCATCATTTATTAGCGATTGTAAATCTTTTTTATACACCTTACTATCAAATGTCAATTTGATTGGGTCTATTAAATTTTTGTTAAACTCTTTTAAATCAATCTTAAATCTATACTTTAAGACCGTTTCCTTGACATGATTAAACAAATTTTCATTAGAAATGAAACGTAAGTTGTAATTGTTCATTTGTGACCCTTTTTTTACCTTGGAGATAATTTTTGATTGACAATCCTATATGATACGCTAAATTGACGGGAACAGCATTGCCTATTTGTTTGTATTGTTCTGCCATTCCTCCAACAAATTCCCAATCATCAGGGAAAGATTGAATTCTTGCATTTTCTCTGACACTAAAAGGGCGGAGTTCATCAGGGTGGCATCTGTCGGTTTGTTTTTGAGCAGGAGTGCATAAAACGGTAAGCCCTGCTTCATCCCATGACATTTTTCGAGCTATGCCAGTTTTTCCACCACCTAGATGATAGCTTCCACCTAAATACTCTTTTGCAATCTCATCGGGCAAATCTCTCCAACAACCACCTTGAGAAATAAGGGCAAAAATCTCTTTTTTCTTATCACTATAGGTAGCACAAGGTGACTCTGGTACATCTTGTAAAATATCTTTCAACGTTAATTTTTTATCCAATGGTTGTGGAAAAGTATAATCAAATCCAATTTGCTCTTGTATATCGTTTCTTACACCAATAATCGCTACCCTTTCTCGTTTTTGAGCGACTCCATAATTAACTGCATTTAAAACATGATAATAGACTTTATATCCAACCTCTTCAAAAACATCTATCATCGTTTGGAGTGTTCGACCTTTCTCGTGACTCACCAAACCTTTGACATTTTCAGCTAAAAACATTTTGGGTTTTAACTCTTTTAAAATTTCAGCATAGCTATAAAAAAGAGTCCCTCTTGTATCTTCAAGCCCCAATTTTTTCCCCGCATAACTAAATGCTTGGCAGGGATACCCTCCTGAAAGCAAATCAATTTCACCATCAAAATTTAAGTATTTTCTTATACCTTCATCCGCTATTTTTGTAACATCTGCTTCCAAAACATTCCAATGGGGTCGATTCTTTCTTAAAGTTTCACAAGCCCATTTATTGTTTTCAAGGGTGAGTTTTGTATCAAATCCAGCCTTTTCAAGTCCAAGTGCTAAACCACCTGCACCTGCAAAAAGTTCAACAACGGAAAAATTATACTTTGTAGTTGATTGTTTTAAGTGATTTAATTCTGTTTTTATGGCAGCGGTCATTTAAAGAAAAACTTTACTTGGATCAAATTTGACATGATAATTCCTAACTATGAGATGATTTGAGAATAAAAAAATTCGTATAGCACATAGTTAACGCTATCGGATGAAACCTTTTGGGCTACTATCCCGCCATTATAATTAAGAGTCGGTTAAAAGGGGGTAAAAAGGGGGATTGGATTAAGGATGTTCATGCACGCTAAAAGCCTGATTGATTTTTCCAATAGGGTTTGAAGCATTATAGATGACAGCAGTGAGTTTAGCGTTCTTGACATTATGGATAGTGTAAAGGTTTGTGGGCAATTTTTTGAATCCAACATTGACATCCACGCTACCATAATTATTGATGTATTCCACCTCAATGTGATGGTTTCCTTTGGCAAACGTATGGTTGAAACGTGTGGATTGTTCCCCTTCATAGAGTGTTTCTCCATTATCAAGAATGCGAATTTTTGCCCAACTTAACGAAACATTGAGGGTGAGATTGGTTGCTTGATTAAACGTAAAATCTCCTACCCATAGTCCCAAAAAATTATCCGCTAAGATGGTATGAAACGGCTTTTCTGCATAAAGAAGGGAGAGGTGATCAACAATTTCCGAATAGCAAATACGCGTAGGATTATTTTTATCCATGTAATAGGCACGAAAGCGATTGATAGGAATAGTCGTTTTTCGAGTGATACGAAGAATATCTGCCCATCTTTGCTTAGCAGGATATTGAGGATAAGGGTTAATGGCAGCTTGTTGCAACCATGATCGTTTGGTTTGAATCTCCTCATTGGCTTCATCCATTTTTTGATACATCGCTTTATCCACAACAATTTCAGGGATAAGCACAGGACGCGTTGCATCCACCACAGAGCTAAACCCATCTAAAGGTTTGTGGGCAATTTTTTGAATCCATTTTTGCACCAAATTCACTTTAGATTGATCCTCTGGACACAGTAATCCCCCTAAGAGACTGTGACACTGTGCAATATCAGGTAAAAGAATATTTGCAGCGGGAATGTTTTGGACCCGTAAAATAGTTGTTGTGGCATCACCGTTAAATTCAATCCCCTCACCACTGTAAACAATGGCTTTGAGTTTTCCATTTTTGACATTATTCACCGTATACGTAGCAGGTCTACTAGCAGAGAGAAACAGAATATTTTCTTTGTCCGCATTTTTTAGGTTGAGTGTTTGGGACTGCCAATCGTGCAGATAATTGAGTCGCATAGTGCTTTTTTGGGTAAGTGCTTGAATTTTATGCGCGACAATATCATCGGATAAAATGGGACGTTGGGGGTCACTCATCCCGATACGAACCCCTACTATAACTTGTCTTTCATCAGTGTAGACAATAATTTTAACCCGATGTTTCCCTTGACTAAAACGGTAGAGAAAGGAGCTTTGGGTTATAACCGTTTGATCGGTATTCCCTGAGCGTATCTCTTTATCGTCAATCAATATCTTAACCGTAGCCGAGGAGAGATGAAAATAAAACTCTTTTAACGTCTCGCGGGTGAAATAAAAATCCCCATTCATGACCAAAGCGATCATGTCCTTCTTTGGGGTGGGACATAACCCATCGAATTCAACTTTTACCCCTTCGGCTGGACGTTCTTTATGCTCTCCGATGGGATAAATAGTGGGATTATAGACGATGTTAAACGTGTTGGATGGGGCAGGGGTGGAAGATACCCATCCCCTGTCAGGCGATGCCCATAGCGAGCTCACCGCACAAATGACTATTATTATCCATCGATTATAGAATGTCACCCGAACCTCTTTGGTCTCTATTTTCACGATTATAACCTATTGTTTAACCCTTTTAACTCCGTTGGAGTATACTCTTATCCTCTATTTTGCCTCACGGGGAGGATCGTATGAAACGGATAATCATAATGGTGGGTTTAGCCCTTTTGGGTCAAGCAGAGGATGGGCATACGTTAACAACAAAATGTGTGGCTTGTCATGGCATTTCTTTTGAAAAATCGGCGTTGGGCAAATCAGAGATCATCGCGGGGTGGGATACCGATAAGACCTATACGGCACTGCAAACGTACCAACTAGGAACGCGAAATACGCATGGTATGGGGCGGCTTATGTCGGGACAAGTGGGCAGTTACACCGATAAAGAGCTATGGAGTATGGCTGAGTATATTGCCACGCTCAAATCAACCCCTCCCAAAGCGGTGATCCGTTTGCGCGCAAGCAGTATCCATTCTGCCACGCCAACCCCTGAATCAACGGTCGTGGTGCCATTTAGCCCCCCTGTGACCACCCCCGTAACCTATCTCGCAGCAACCCCCATCGCCTCACCCCCTCTAAAACCAACTATGACCCTCAACGCGTATGAACAAACCATC
Source organism: Sulfuricurvum sp. (assembly GCA_036170115.1). Taxonomy (GTDB): domain Bacteria; phylum Campylobacterota; class Campylobacteria; order Campylobacterales; family Sulfurimonadaceae; genus Sulfuricurvum. The sequence continues at coordinate 13,998 of JAVHOQ010000106.1, read as the reverse complement.
CTCACCACCTATCTCCAATCGTTACCCAGTCGGATGGTTTCCCCCAAAGGGACAAATACTCTCAGAGAGGGGCAAAAGTTTTATTTCCGATACCTCAAAGCCAGTTTGGGGATGAATCCAACAAAATTTACTTCTGAACACACCACCGCAGAGTGGGAGGAGCTGTTTGCCAATAACGGTCAGAAATTCATCCAAACCTACACCCAACGGTTCCCCCAAGCACTCCCTGTGTTGACTAATCCTGCAATGCTGGATGGGATTTTATCGGTAGGAACATTTGCCAAAGAGTACAGCTCTGATGGGGGAAATATCGTCGAATAAGGGGATTAATAACTCCCCTCTCCCACGGTAATCACATAATTATCATCCACTGCAACCACCCCAAAGGCGTGTTGACCGCAGAAGCTTTCATTGAGTTCTTGCGCCCATGCTCGGGCGATACGGTAGGCGTTTTCTTTATCATCAAACGTTTTGATTTGGGGCATCCCTTTGCGTATGGCACATTTGCATAATTTTTCGACGACAACATGATACTCCATGGGTTGACTCCTACTTTTAAGTTACCCAAGCCACTGCAATTGGTGTTCTAGGATCGGGATTGTTCTCTACGTTTGTCTTTTTTGCTTTTACCTTTCCCTTTGATCGGTTCAGGTCCTTTTTGTTTGGGCGGAGGAGTCCCCGTGAGTTCAAATCCTGCGATTTGCTCACGCGAAAGTTTAATCGATGATCGTTTTTCGATGAGGGCAAAATGGTCTCTCTCCTCAAATCCGATAAACGAAATCGCCACCCCCGATTCTCCCGCACGTCCCGTCCGACCGATACGGTGAATGTAATCCGCAGGGGAGCGGGGGAGATCGAAATTCACCACACAGTTAATCCCTGCAATGTCCAATCCGCGCGCGGCAATATCGGTGGCAAAGAGGATCCGAACGTTTTTGGCTTTGAATTGTTCTAGGGTATGGGTGCGATCCTCTTGGGAGAGATCCCCATTGAACGAGGCGGCACGGAATCCATATTTGCGAAATTTGGCAGCGATATTGTCCGAAGCGCGTTTGTTTGCCATAAAGACCAACACCTGCTCATACCCCTCAGTCTCCAAGATATGACGCAAAAGGGGACCGCGATTGTCAGGATTGACCTCAATGACCCGTTGACAAATCGCTTCAACGGTGGGTTCTTCCGACTCAATAACCACCTCAATGGGGTTGTGGGTGATTTGGCGGATAATCGAAACCATTTTCGGGGGATAGGTGGCAGAAAAGAGGAGATTTTGCCGTTTGGGAGGGAGAGAGGCAAGGATGGATTCGAGTTCTTGGGCAAATCCAAAATCGACCATTTTGTCGGCTTCATCGAGGACGAAAAACGCCAAATGGTCAAGATTCATCTGCTTTTTGTCCAAGACATCCAAAAATCTCCCCGAGGTAGCGACCACAATATCACACCCTTTTTGAATCGCAAAAAGTTGCTCCCCGATCCCCTCTCCTCCGATGATGCTCACTACTTTAGGGGGAATGGGAAAATGCGCACCCAACGTGACAAAGGTGTGCGCCACTTGAAGAGTCAATTCGCGCGTGGGGGTCAGAATCAAGGCTTTGATTTTGGCTTTTCCCTCCCCTTTGGTGCGTGACCATTGCTCTAAAATCGGTAACACAAAACTGGCACTTTTTCCACTCCCCGTTTGGGCGCGGGCAAGAATATCTTCCCCTGCTAACACCAGTGGAATGACGGAACGTTGGATGGGGGTGGGGTGGGTATACCCATTTTCACGAATGGCGCGTAAAAGGGGGGAAGAAAGGGTTAAAAAAGGCATGAAGGTTCCTGTTGACTAAACTTTCTTTAGTGTAGCCAAATTGCTCAAAGAATGTCAAAGCAACGGGCGATTACAATGGTACACCGCATCATGACTACCCCCTCAAAAGGAATAAAAATGTTTTACCCCTCACGCGCCACCTTTTTTGTTGCCATTGCCTCTCTTTTGAGTTTGAGCGCATTGGCAGAGGATACCACACCCACCACTGTCTCTGAAATATTCAGCTCATTGCCGTATCCCCACGCATCCAAAGACCCTCGCTGTACGATGATTCCAGAAAAAGGTTCGTGTAAGGGACTTTTTGTTAACTACTATTATGACCCAAAAACGGATCGTTGCCGTGAATTTATCTACGGTGGCTGTGAGGGTGTTGTCCCATTTGAGACCCAAAGTGCGTGTGAAAAGGTGTGTCTTACGCGTGATGACGTTCCATCTTATCCTGTCAAAAAACCCGCAATCTACCTCTATCCGCCCAAAACAGCGACGATTAATGTCCGCCTTCGCATCAAGGGAACCCTCACCAAAACGATCCCCGAGTATGGACACGGGTGGCGCGTTGTAGCCCATCCCGATGGGAAAATCAAAGGGGGGTATGATTATCTGTTTTATGAAGCCAATCTCTCTACGATTGCATTGCCCAAAGAGGGGTGGATCGTTGACTACCAAGGATTAGAGGGGTGGTTTGAGACGAATCTTGGAAAACTGGGGTTAAATGCCCACGAAAAAGAGCAGTTTAAAGCCTATTGGCTCAAGGAACTTACCCCTGCACCCTATTATAAGATTCAACTGCTGGATAGAGCATTTTTGTCGGAGACGATGGGCTTGGAAATTCACCCCAAACCCGATACCGTGATACGGCTTGATTTTTACTTTACACCCCTCACGTACTGGGAAACACTAGCCAAACCTACGATGAAAACCCCTCTCCGCAAAGGCTTTGCCGTGGTTGAATGGGGAGGAATCATCGACGATACGGTACATCACCCAAAGATACGGTGAGCTTTAGGGCAAAGGTGGAACATACGAGGGTCTAAGGGATGGTGGCTTAGGATCCCCTTGTTTGAGATCATTAGGGTCAACGATTCCCCGTTTGCCACTGAGATCGACAGGGGGAGCGGGTGGATTGTAGGTATTGCCATCAAATCCTGCACCCGAACCTCTACGACCTCCATCATAATTTCCCGATTGTGCATCATCACTGGCTTGCCCACTTGTCCCTTGAATGTCTTGCGCTTGCTGCCATGCTCCAGCATAAGCACGTGTCACCAAACTCGATGATGCTAGGATTAGCATGGATGCCAAAATAACTTTTTTCATACCCAACTCCTTCTGCGCGAAAAATTTTGGTGGATGATGATTCATCCGCCTTCTTTGATTCTACTCCAAAGTACCCCCGATAATCAAGCCAAAACAACAACCTTATTAATGGTTCGCTTATCGAATGTTTGCTATAACATCAATCACTATTATTTAAGGATTCCCCTCATGAAGATTACCAAAGATTGCATTGTCACCGTTGATTATCACATCAACGATACCGAAGGGAAACTCCTTCACGAAGAAGAAGAGCCTATTATCTATTTGCACGGTAACTACGGTCATATTTTTCCCACGATCGAAGAGGTTTTAGAGGGAAAAAGTATCGGTGACACCTTCACCATCGCACTCAACGCGCATGACGCATTTGGTGAGTATGATCCCGAATTGGTGTTAACGGAAAAAGTAAGTGAACTGCCTGAAGGACTCACCGTAGGGATGGAGATTGAGGGGTATATGGATGGGGATGAAGACGATGTTATCATCTATACCGTAAGTGCCATCGAAGGCAAAAAAGCTACACTTGATGGGAATCATCCCCTTGCTGGAATGGATCTTGTTTTTGAGGGAACCGTTTTGGATATTCATCGTGCTACTGACCAAGAGATTCAAGAGATACTCACCTATCATCAGGAACACTAAGGTCTAGTACTTTTTCTCATTCTCCCTAAGTGGGGATGGTGATTACCCCGCCCGTGTTATTGGTTACGGCGAATGGATAACGACTCGATCATCTTTTGGGTCATGATAGAACGTTCACTTTCATTGGCGGTTCCCTCAATGAGTTTAAAGGCAAGGAGGATGTTTTGGACATCCAACAAGCTGTCGTGATAGTGTTTAAGTTGCTCCACCGTCCGACTGTAGAGCCAAAAAACCGATCCTCCCACAAAACTCACCAGTGTCCCTGAGGCAGTCGTAATGTACGAAATGTCTTTGAGGGCGGGATTGAGATACCCCATCCATAACCCCCCTGCGATCAACCAAAATCCCAAGAGGATAATCGACACCGATAACGTAAAACTTTTTTCGGTATGTTTTTTGACCAAAAGATAATATTCACTCAAATTTTCGACATTGATTTTGACCAACTTATCAAAATAGGGTTCGTCTTTGGCATCAAGAAAACTAAAATGGATTTTTTTAAGGGAGATGAGTTTTTCGATGTCGGTGAGGATGTGATCCGGTGTTGTCCCAAATCCTGCAATGGAAAAGAGGATAAACAACAACCACGAAGGGGCAATCCACCCTAAACCAAGGGAAATTTGATCGGAATACTTTAACGCCAAAATCACAGCAAAGACACTCGCCGCCAGAAAAAACCACCGTCGCTTTTCGATCTCTGCTTTGAATTTTTGTTTGGTGTCGATCAACCGTGACTCTAACTCAACCCCTTTATCCAATTGTTGTACATTATCAGCATTCATGGTGTCGCCTTTGTGTGGGATAACATTTTCGGGAGATATTATAACGGTATTTAGAAGTAATACTTTTGCTAAGAATTTTTTCATCTGAAGAGGTCATCTGAGCGTAAGAATTTTAGGATGGGTAATACCCAAATATGTTAGGTCTCTTGCGCACACTGTATGAGCGTGTGCAAGATAAGCAACCTTAAAACGTTGCTACCACCCATTGGGTGATAACGAATCCTCCGACAACCAACCACACAAACATCGCTCCAGCGGTATAAATAGGGGCAAGACCTAATCCTTTGAATTTGGCAAAACGGGTTCCCATCCCCAACGCGGTCATTGCCATGGTGAGCAAGAACGTATCGACGATATTGAGGTTATCAATCAACCCTTTGATCATGGAAGCCGTTTCCATGGGGGCGGTCGCGGTGTAGATATTAATGAGGGAATTTACCCCTGCCATACCGATAAAATAGACCGCAAACCATGGGATGACCAGTTTGATCTTGGCACCCGCTCCCCCCGTTTTTTTCGCCATCGCACTTAAGACCAATCCCAAGACGATGAGCATCGGGGCGATCATGATGACCCGTGTCATTTTGACAATCACCGCAGTGTTTGCCATATCAGCTCCCGCACCGGGAACCGAGGCAGGTACGGCGACCACTTGGGCAACTTCATGGATCGTCCCTCCCACATACATCCCAAAGGTGCTGGGTGCCATGTGCAAAAGGCCCGTAGCGGGTTGAATGATCGCTGCGTATAAAACAGGGTACAAAAACATCGAAATCGTCCCAAATAAGACCACCATGGAGACCGCAACGGCGGTTTTATACTCTTCGGATTTTAAGACGGGTTCGGTGGCTAGTACCGCAGCTGCACCACAGACCGAAGCCCCCGATGCGGTCAAGATGGCGGTATCGTTGTCGAGTTTAAACACTTTTGTCCCCAACCAAATCCCCAAAAGCATGGTCGAAGAGAGCATAAGGAGGGAGACCATAAACCCTTGGAGACCCACTTCTGCGATTTGTTGGAAAGTGATACGAAATCCATAAAACACAATCGCAAAACGGAGAATTTTTTTACCCGAAAAGGTAATACCGCTCTCCCACGCTGCGGGGAGATGGTTGTGCAACGTATTGGCATAAAAAATACCCAAAACAATCCCCACGACAAGGGGTGAAATTCCTAAATGTTTTACAAAACTTAGCTCAGCAATCATGGTCGCAGCAGCGGCGAAAATAGCAACGAACGCAATACCATTGAAAGTACCTGAACGTTTTTGAGGTGAAAATGGCATAATAAAGCCTCCTTTAAAGGTGATATTATAGGGGAGATAGGTTAATAAGCTCTTACTGAGGGAGTCGTAGCTCCATGCGTACGCCTACTCCTCGGGTATCTTTAAAGGTGGCGGGTTCCTCTGCCCCCACAAACACACGCTTGTTCAGTTCAGGGAATTTTTTGAGATACTGGAAAATCACGGCGGTCCGTTGGGTCGCTAGGGTTTTCCACTCATCGGGGGTGATCTCTTGCAGGGGGATTAGCTTTTCTGCTAACGCTTGGGCGTAATAGTAGTGGTATTGTGCCTCTTGGGGATACTGGGCTTTAAGTTGCTCTTGCAAGGCAAAAATCTCTTTTGAATGCAACGATTTTTGGGCAAATTCTTCGATATACGGAAGCGATAGTGCTTCGGTGGAGGTTTTGAGTTTGGGGTATTTGCGTTGTATTTGGCTAACGATATGGCGCAGTGACAGTGCGTGTCCATCGTGCGTGGTATCAACTCCGCTGTGCAAATAGAGGGAAAGTTGAGGTCGTTTGAGCAACAACGCGGGTACTTTATCCAATTTTTCTTGGGTACGGGGGAGAAGCTTGGTAGTACCTTCCTCGAAAAAGAGGTTGCTGGCAGTTGTGGGATCCCCTGATAACCCCATCATGGAACCAAGGAGGTGAAAAGGGGCGGTGGCGGCTTTGGTAAAAAGATTCGTGAGTACTTGCCATACCGCTTTTCCATAATGAAATTGGGGATCGGTCACATTGCCTTCGATGGGAAGATCGACATCAATCACCCCTTTGGCATCTTCTAAGAGTGCTACGACCAGCTTCAAGGGGAAGGGGGCAACGGCATCGTTCTCTTTGCCCAGTTCAATCCGTTTGATTACGACGTTATTGCGACTTTGCAACTGACCATGGTCGATGTGGTACCCCAAATTGAGCAAGAGTTTTCCATTGAGAATAGGGTAGCCCAAGAATTTGAGGGCGTAAGGGGTATAGTTTTTGAGTTCCACGTTGCTAAAACTTACATTCATATCGGTCATTTGGGTGGGGGCATGGGTATTGAGATGACCATGAATATCGGCTAATCCATACTGATCAATCATCCCTTTGAGCAATACAAGGGTATCAGATTCATGCGCGGTGGAGATCCCAATAATCTTCCCTTCCAAATCGTGGGTGAGGGTTTTAAACGGTAACGGCAAAGAGAGATCACTAAACATCGCACTGCTTTGTGCAAGGGTTAGTTCATCGATACTCAGACCAAAAGGGTTATTTGCGGGTTTGGAGGCGGTCGTGTTTTCCTCTGTTTTTACCCTTTTGCTCAGCGTTGAGAGGTTCATGGTCTTGTTCTGATCGATCAAAATACTGGTATACAGTCCCATCATAGAGAGTTGTTTAATGCGTAATTGATTGTCAGGATAGGCATAGCTAAAAGGGGTCACCCCGATACGATCCCAGCTAAGCAAAACGGTTTTATCACGGCTATCTCGAACAACCCACCCTTTGAGGTTTAGTTTTCCTACCACACTTGCTGATGTAGGGTCAAAAATATAATGACCACTCATACTCAGATTTCCCTCATTGAGAGCAGCGTAGGTGTAGGGTTCCAAATAAGGAGCAATGAGAGGAACCTGAAATTTTTTGAGTTTAAAATCCCCTTCCCCTTGCATACGTGGGGTGAGTTTGAGCGTGGAATCAAGCGTCAGGTTCGTTACGTCATTCAGTATCGTAGAGAGGGTTACCCCAACATTGCTATTAGGATGACTGGAGAGGTGATTGAGGGTAAGGTTAAGAGGATTTAGGTGCCATACTACGGGGGTTGTAGGCACCAAGTCATCGACATTTATCTCCCCTTGGGTTGCGGTAATCGTCCCAATTCCATACGTCCATGGGGTGGAGGGTTGGGTGGATTTTGGGGTATCTTTGGAAACATACAGAAGATTTTGCAGATCAATCGTCCCCTCTTTGAGCCGTTGCGCGAATGCGTGAAGGTGATCGAGGGTCACTTTGGCGATGGTCAGGGTATGCGTAGAGAGATCAAGATGTATCTCCTCTACCCCAAGGGTTCTCCACCCTCCAATCGTACGGTGATTGGCAAGGGTATAGAGGTCTAATTTTCCTGTTTTAATGGTTGCGGTGAGGGGAAGTTTGGGATCATTGGTGATGTTTTTTATCCCTATCGAGCAATTTTCCAAAGTCGTCGCGTAGGGAGTTTTAGGGGCATGATCGCTCCATTTGAGTCCCATTTTATCAATAAAGAGGGTCTCTAATGCCACCTTCCATGGGGCAGAAGAGGCGTTATTGTCCTCTTTTGCTTTAGGTGTTTTAGCGGTATAGATCATATCGTGCAGATCAAGGGTACCATTGCTAAGGCGTTGTACTGAGATAAAGGGGCTTTGAAGGGTCACCTCACCCATACTAATCGTATGGCTTTTTTGTGCGAGAGTGAGAGCATTCACGCGCAACTCTTTCCATCCGCCGATGGCTTGGTGATGGGCGTAAAGATCCAGTTTACCCAACGAAAAGTTCACATTGAGCGGGACGAGGGGGTCACTGCTGAGATCATGGGCGTGCAACGCTATCCCCTCTAAGGTCGCATAGTAAGGAAGCTTAGGGGCATAATCCTCCCACCTGACCCCAATGGTGTCCGCATCCAAGGTATGGAGGGTAAATGTCCACGGTACTTTGGTCTCATTCTCATCACTTGGGAACGCTTTGTCGATTTTATCCAGATACCAAACCCAATTAATGACCCCTGTTTTGGAACGTGCAGCGGTAAGATCAAGACCATGGAGTTGTACCGTATCAACATCGGCGTGTTTTTTGAGGGGAAAGATTGTATTGGCTTTCAGGGTGATCGTATCCAGCGATAAGAGTTTTTTCTCTTCCCCTTTGGGGGTGAGGGTAAGATGATGAAGCCCAACGACAAGATGGGTGAGTTGGGTGGCATTGAGATCAGCGGTATCAAGGGCATAATCAAAACGGCAATCGGCAATCCCCCCCTCTACATCGATGGGCATTTTGGGACGCACATACCCAAACGGAGAGGACAACGCACCTGAGTGGAAGGTAAACGTCCCCTTTAGGAGATTTTCGCGTAAATTCCCTTGAATATCCAGCAATCCCCCATTATTGATGGTGGTGGAGAGTCGAATGATCCCTTGATTGTGGGTGTGTTCATGGATGCCAATGTTATGTAAGGTAATGGCGATGGTTTGAAGTGCTTGCGTATAATTTTTCTCCTCACTCACATCGTGATAATCGATATTCCCTTGGGTGAGTTTGAAGGTGTTGATGAGAATTCCAAGGGGTTTTGCGTCCTCTTTTTGGGTGGTATTGTCATCCTTGAGCAACCAAGCAACATTCATTTTTCCTTGAGAATCTTTGGCAAGAGTGATGTGCGGATGATCGATGGCAATGGTCTCAAAAACCACTGCCCCTTTCTGAAGATAATCGATAGGATTAATATTAATCGTGAGGTGATCAAAATGGAGAAATTTCCCATTGTCAGGGGTTCTAAACGCAAAATTATCCATCTTTAGGGCAAACGTAAAAGGGTTAAACGTAGCCGATTCAAGGGACATTTTCCCCCCCTTTGTCGCTGTTGCCACTTTTTGGGGTGCAACATGGGTCAGCAAATACGGAACCCCGATAAAACCACCCAGCGCATACAAAACGATAAGAGAAAAGGTTGCTATAGCGGTGATGATCCCGATCTTTTGACGTGTCATGGTAGATACCCTTAGGTGTAATGGATGGCTTATTGTAGCTTATTTTTTAGACCCTGAATCACATTTGGGGTGACGAAACCTGTCATTCCCGCGAAGGGCGTAAAGCGTAAAAAATGATAATTTCTTATCATTTTTAGCTTGAAGCGGGGCATCGATGTGCGATAGCACCGATGTCACTAAGTCTAGCTGGATTCCCGTCTTCACGGGAATGACGAGAGATTACGGATTTTTCGGAATAAACGTCTCCATCACATCTCCTTTGCGTTGCAAGACGATGACGTTATTTTCCAACGCTTTTTCTTTCAGGTCTTGAGGCATATAAAACGAAGCAAGAGCTAAATGATGCGTATAATCTTTATAAATAGGAAACAGTTCTTTAAAATTAGTCTGTTTTTTGGTCAAAAGCTTTTCTAAATCACGCTCATGGGCTTTGTATTTTACTTGGATAATGGCGATGTCTTTACCATTGACCATCACAATATCAAACTCATCGCGTAGGTTTCCTCTGCTTCGTGAGGCATTTCTATCGATAAAATCGTAATGAATTCCTGCTAAGTCTTTTTGCTCTTCGAGTGAATTGTAAAAAAATTCTTCAGCAACATCCCCTTGGTTATTGGAAATGTTTCCTAAGAGTATTCCCATACGTTTGTTGGATGCTCTAAGTTCTTCAAAACGTTCATCGGTTTTTTGCATTCGTTCGTCAGTTCTTTGCATTTGAGCATCCGTCTTGGCTTGTGAAATCGCTAAATTGGCAACGAGGTCTCGTAATTCTTGATCGGTCATTGTGGGGTCTCCTTAGGAAAAAGCATAATCGTATTTTAGCTTATTTTTTAGACCCTGAATCACGTTCAGGGTGACGAAATCTGTCATGCTGAACTTGATTCAGCATCTCTCTTTTAGACCCATTATTGTCATTGCGGACTCGATCCGCAATCTAAGACGCTAAATGTGATTTCGCATCTCCCCGTTATCGTTTCTCCAACAAACAGATAAAAAACCCATCAATGGTATCCGTGGGCAAGATTCTCACCGCGTTTTGGATCCGTTCATCGTACACTTCTTTACCCCAATGGGTGAGGGGTTTTTGGAGGTTATCAAACGGCAAGGTGATGGGGAGCGTTTTGAGACGGTCACCGTGGCGATCGAGGAGGTATTGGAGGGGATTTTCGTTCTCTTCGGGGGAAAACGAGCAGGTACTGTAGAGCAATTTTCCCCCCACTTTGAGGGCATCGAAGGCTGAGAGCAAGAGTCGGCGTTGGAGTTTTGAGGTCTCTTTGACCTTGTGGATGCTCCAGTAGCTCATTGATTTTGGCTCGTGGGTTTTGAAGCGTGCTTCGGAGGAGCAGGGGGCATCCAGCAAGATACGATCAAACATCTCAGGACATTTTTTCCCCACGCTGCGCCCATCGGTCATATAGGTGTGGGCGTTGGTCACCCCTTGGTGTTTGAGATTATCACAGAGGCGAAAAAAGCGTTCCCGTTGGAGTTCCACCGCCGAAAGCCATCCGGTGTTTTCCATCATCCCTGCCAAAATAAGGGTTTTTCCCCCCGGTGCAGCGGCAAGATCCAGCACGGTTTCTTCCGGTTGGGGGGAGAGCAATACGGGGGCGATCATCGAGGAGAGGTTTTGGATGTACAGTTTCCCCGCATAAAAAGCCGACGTTTGGGTGAGGCGGAGTTTATCCTCAGGGGCGATGCGATAGACCCCTTCAAGAAGTTCCCAGTCGATTTTTTCGTAGGCTATCCCCTCAGCGTTTAGCTCTTCTTCCAATGCTTGGGGGGTTGTTTTGAGGGGATTGACCCGAAAGGTGACCTGTTTGGGGGCATCAAACGTGCTAAGGATGGTCGCATACGCCTCTGGGGGGACGATGCGTGAGAGTCGTTGGGTAAAAGCTTGCGGGAGGCTCATCGAACGACTCCATCGAGGATGGGGACGAAATCGCACACTTCGAGGGGTTCTTGGGTGATGGTGCCACGCACTTTGGTAAAACGGGTGATCACTTGTTTCCCCCCCTGATCGATGGGGGCGATGAGAATCCCCCCCTCTCCTAGCTGATCCAAAAGTTTTTGGGGGATGGCGCGCGCGGAGGCAGAAAAGAGGATGCGATCATAGGGGGCGTATTGCTCCCATCCGTTTTGTCCATCATCGGTGCGGGTGTGGATGTTGCCCAGTTTGAGGGTACGAAACCGCTCTTTGGCTTCAAGCAACAATGATTCGATTCGCTCAATGGTAAAGACCCGACGAAACAGATGGGACAACACCGCTGCTTGATACCCGCTCCCACACCCGACTTCTAAGACACTGTCACACCCATGCGGATTGAGGTATTGGGTCATTTTCGCCACGGTCAGGGGAGAGGAGATGTATTGCTGCGCCCCGATGGGAAGGGCATCGAGACGATAGGCGTTATGGCGCATCGCAAGGGGGACAAACATCTCACGATGGGTATGGATCAACGCGTGTTTGATGGGGGGCAAAAGGGGATATTTTTTGGTAATCTCTTCTGCCATACGGGTCGTTTTGATGAGGGTGAGTTTATCTATCATGGCTCGATTCCTACCGTGAGATAGCGACGCATCGCCTTAAGGGTCTTGGGTTCGTACCGCGCTTCGAGTCCATCGCCTAAGCGTTCCCCAAAGGGGGTGATAATGGCACTTTCACCACTGTTATCGTCATTGCGTGCATCACACGCGACCACGTAGCACTGATTCATAATCGCCAATGCACCCGAGAGGGTGTGAAAATGGTGGGCGCGTAGTTTTCCCCATTGGGCAGGGACTGCGATGAGATCACACCCTTTAAGCTGTTCCCATAACGCCAAAAAGCGCAACTCAAAACAGATCAAAATCCCAATGCGTAGCCCCTCAAACGTAAATGAGACGATACGCTCTGTGGCTCCTGCGGTGAAATGGTTCCCCTCACCCCCAAGGGTAAAGAGGTGGGCTTTGGATTGGGTATGGAGAATTTTTCCTCCACTAAGGGCATACGCGGTGTTGTAAAATTTCCCATCCTCGTGGGTAATGGCAGTAAACATAAGTAATCGCTCCCCCACACACCCCAAAAGTGCCTCCAATGCCATCGGGGTAAAAGCAGCAGCGTGGGCAAAACGGTCATACGCAAAACCGGTTAAACACACCTCAGAAGCGACAACGATGGCATCGCTTGGAGTAGCGATCAGGTGGGAAATAAGGTGTGCTAAGTTGGTATCAAAACATCCTGAAGTGGGGAGAGAGAGGGCAATGAGCGGTTTAGAAGTCGTCAAAACTCAAACTTCCCTTGGAATAGTTGGTCACTGTCCCCTCGAAAAAGTTGGTTTTTTGGTCGTTAAATTTGGAAAAATCATCGACCCATTTGATCGGATTGGCGACGTTGTACAGCGGTTTTAGCCCCACAGCATGGAGTCGAACATCGGCAAGATACTGGATGTATTGCGCCACAATCTCATTGGTCAGACCCAAAATTTGCCCTTGGGTGATGTATTGTCCCCACGCGATTTCCAACTCGACCGCTTTGCGAAACATCGCATAGACCTCGTCGATCAATTCGGGGGTAAAAAGATCACTGCGCTCACGGCGAAGGGTGTTGATAATGTTTTGGAATAAGACCAAATGGGTCACTTCATCCCGCTGAATAAAACGGATCATTTGGGCAGAACCCAACATTTTTCCAGAACGTGCCAGTGTGTAAATGTAGGTAAATCCACTGTAAAAATAGATCCCCTCTAAAATCTGATTGGCAAAACAGGCTTTGACAAACGCGCTCTCACTGGGGTCGTTGGCAAGCTCGGTATAGCGTGCGGCGATCGAGTCGTTTTTGGTTTTGAGCATCATGTCTTGTCGCCATAAATCATAAATCTCTTCGGAATTTTGACTGATCGAATCGACCATGACGGCGTAACTTTGGGAGTGCAATGCCTCCTCAAAACTTTGACGCACCAAGATAAGATTCACCTCAGGGGCGGTCACGTAGGGGTTGATGTTGTCCATGAGATTGTTGGTTTGGAGCGAATCCATAAAAATCAGCTGGGAAAGAGCTTTGTCGTACGCCATTTTTTCCATGTCGGTGAGATGTTTGTAATCAATCGCATCGCGGGTCATATCGACCTCTTTGGGGAACCATGTGTTGTTGAGCATCATCTCCCACAGGTTGTACGCCCATTGGTATTTGATGTTGTTTAGCTCAAAAATTCCCGTAGGATTCCCCCCAAAAATACGGCGATCGTTCACATGCTCATTGGACAAAGGATTATAAATTTTTTTTCGTTGCATGATGGGATCCAAAGGGGTGAAATTAAGAGACATATTATGCCCACAACTCCCTCAAAGTATATTGAAGCATCTCGAATAAAGGGAACTCTTATTTTATAACATTATAATTCTTATTAATTTTTATTTCTAAACATTAGAGCCTCTTTCAAATCTCCAAATCCATCCTCTAATTTAAGGCTATTGGAAG